>NZ_LIAC01000013.1:0-215829 GCF_002210235.1 Flavobacterium sp. NLM | reverse complement strand
GTGCGATTTCTCGTTCCTCGAAATGACAAGAAACTTAATAAATTTATAGACTATTTTTCGACAGCTTTCTTAATAATTTCTTCTAAAACAGCTTCGTTTTCGTAGTTAGTAACTTTTAGAATAATCTCTTGATTTTTAACTGTTTTTCCTTCAATGACATATAATTTTCCCTTGTTAAACGGAACATTACTTTGATCAAAATCAACATCACCGTAAGTTAAAGTATTTTTAATATCGGCAGTATCAACCCACTTTTCGTTTAAAGTCTGAATTGCTTTATCGGAATATTTAAAAGGTTTTGTTCTTAGATTGTTTAAAACTCGGGCGTTTGGAAAATAGTTACAGCGAGTGTCTTTACCACTAAATACAAGGGCTACAAAAAAGCATCCCATAATTAATCCAATCAAATAATATGCAAAACGGTGTACGAACTTCATGAAATAAAATTTTGGCAAAGGTACATTAAAGTTCCTTTAAAATACAAGTAAATTAATATCGTTGTCTGGCAGGTCGAACCAGTCGCCAATTGCTTTATTTGTTAGGATTCCATGATATAAATAAATTCCGTTTTTAAGTCCTTTATTGCATCGAATTGCACTTTCTAAACCACCATCTTCGGCTATCTGATGTAAGTAAGGTGTTAGGATGTTACTGATTGATAATGAGGCAGTTTTAGAATAACGTGAAGGTATATTTGGTACACAATAGTGTAAAACATTACTTTTTATGAAAGTCGGTTTTTCGTGAGTTGTAACTTCTGAAGTTTCGAAACAACCTCCGGTATCAATGCTTACATCAACAATCACAGCGCCTTTTTTCATGTGTTCGACCATAGTTTCATTAACTACAATCGGACATCTTTCTTTTCCTCTCATCGCTCCAATCGCAACATCACAACGTCTTAAAGCTTTTAATAAACCTTTTTGTTGTATAGTTGAAGTAAAAATTCGCTGGTTTAAATTATTTTGTAAACGACGTAATTTTGTGATTGAATTGTCAAAAACTTTTACGTTTGCACCCAATCCAATTGCTGTTTTTGCAGCAAATTCGCCAACTGTTCCAGCTCCAAGAATTACGACTTCAGTAGGAGGGACGCCGGTAATATTTCCGAATAAAAGCCCTTTTCCAAATTCATCTGTAATCATTAATTCGGCTGCAATAAGGATAGAAGCTGTTCCTGCTATTTCACTTAGCGATTTTACGGCAGGATAAGAACCGTCTTCATCTTTAATATATTCAAAAGCTAAAGCTGTAATTTTTTTTTGTGCCAAAGCTTCAAAATAAGCTTTCTTTTTGGTTTTCAATTGAATGGCCGAAATGATTGTCGTTTCGGGATTTATCATTTCAATTTCAGCTAATGTTGGCGGTTCTACTTTTAATAGCAGCGGACAGCCGAAAACTCTTTTGGTATCTTTTGTAATTTCAGCACCTGCATCTGAGTATTCCTTGTCAGTATAACTCGAACTTTCTCCTGCTCCAGATTCAATCATAACACGATGACCTTCATAAGTAAGGGAATTTACGGCATCAGGAGTCAAACAGATACGACGTTCCTGATAGCTTGTTTCCTTAGGAATTCCTATGAAAAGTTCTCTTTTAAAACGACCAACCTCAAGTTTTTCTTCTTGCGGAAGCAATTGTTGTTTTGTAAATGGAGTTAAGGTAATTGACATGGATTGTGCAAAATATTAAGGGTACAAATTACGTAAAAAGTTTTAAAATTAGTGCAAAAATTCTGCTAATAGTAAGGTTCAGTGTTAAGATATTTTTCTATCTGTTTTTTATTGTTTTTTTAAACCTGATTACATAATGAAAATTATATTATTCATTATCATCATCGTATTCTAAGATATCTTTAACCCATTTATCTCCAATGAATTTTCTCTCTGCTTCTTCTCCATATTCAAGATCAAATACTTCGTTTAATGTCTTATCTTTCAATATTAATTGTTCCAAAGCAACAATTATAATATTTTCTGTTGATATTTCATCATCTGTCAAAAACTGCCAGTCACCATCTTCTTCATGAATAACTCTTACGATTGTCTTTCCTTCATTAAGCCACTGTTTGGTTGTAAAAGTTGCAAGATTTTTGGCTTCTCGAAATTTGAAATTACTATTTCTATCCAATAAGGGTTGCTTGTAAAGGAATTCTTCTTCGAAATTTTCTTCCCAAGGAAATTTATTATTTCTATCTGTCCAAACCAATTGAAGAGCTGGAATATCCTCTCTTTCATAGAAATTGATTGCTGTGCCAAAATAGTCTGAAATATTATTGGGATGAACTTTTAAAAATTCTGCTCTGCTATCTTCAAAAATATCTGAATAGTTTTTTCCTTCAATAATTGTTTCATTCTTTTTAATTATTTCGGCAACATCATTTATAAGTGCATGTAAAAGAGAAATAGATAGTCCAAAACAAATAATTTCTGGATGATTGTATTTTTCCCAAAGCCCAATGCTATATGCAAAAGAAGGCAGGTAATCAGTTGCTTCTATAAGTATAACTTGAAGACCATATTTTTCAATATTAATTTTGGTTTCCCTGATTAATTCATCAGGATCAATACAATTATGATTTTCATCTGAGATCATAGTATCAATTTAATTTCAATTCTCTTTTCCCGTCTGCCAATAATTCAATATTAATGGTAGAGTATTCTTCCGGAAGAAGATTTGCAATTTTTTCAGACCATTCAATAAAACACCAATTTCCTGAGTATAAATAATCGTCAACACCCATATCGAGCGCTTCGGTTTCTTTATTTAATCGGTAGAAATCAAAATGATAAACGGTTTGATTATTAGAAGTATAATATTCATTTACTAAGGAAAAAGTCGGACTGCTGGTAGCATCCTGAACTCCTAAACTTTTGCATAACTGTTTAATTAAAGTAGTTTTTCCAACGCCCATTTCTCCATTAAAAAGAATGATTTTTTTTGGGTTTGAATCTAAAATCTGCTGTGCAACTTCCTGAATTTGATCTAATGAAAAAACGATATTCATTTTTATATTTTTTTTTGCCACGAATTTCACAAATTTTCACGAATTAAAAGTTGTTTTTCTTTTCAATTTCAATAAAAATTAGTGTCAATTCGTGAAATTCGTGGCGATATATTTTTATTTCGGATTAAATACCAAGAACGGAATAATCATTTCTTCTAACGAAATTCCACCATGTTGATAGGTATTTTTATAATAACTTACATAATGATTATAGTTGTTTACGTAAGCTAGGAAAAAATCATTTTTGGCAAAAATAAACGAGCTACTCATATTTATGGCAGGTAAACCAATTGTTTTAGGTTCTTTAACTACGTAAACATCTTTTTGTTCATATGTTAAACTACGTCCTGTTTTGTAGCGCAAATTTAAACTTGTATTTTTATCTCCCACAACTTTCGACGGATTTTTTACATTAATTGTTCCGTGATCTGTGGTTAAAATCAATTTGAAACCTAAAACTTGTGCTTGTTGAATAATTTCTAATAAAGGAGAATTTTTAAACCAGCTTAAGGTTAAAGAACGATATGCTTTATCATCAGAAGCTAATTCTTTTACGACTTCCATTTCCGTTTTAGCGTGCGAAAGCATATCCACAAAATTGTAAACAACCGTTACTAAGTCGTTTCCTTTTAGGGCTTTAAAGTTTTCTGCCAGTTTTTTACCTCCGGCATAATTGGTGATTTTAAAATAATCTTCCTTAATATTTAATCCTAAACGCTTTATTTGTGCCGAAAGAAATTCAGCTTCGTAAAGGTTTTTTCCTCCGTCTTCAACGTCATTTTTCCAATATTGCGGAAATTGTTTTTCCATGTCTAAAGGCGTTAAACCAGAGAAAATAGCATTTCGGGCATATTGTGTAGCGGTTGGAAGAATTGAGAAATACGGAACTTCTTTTTCTAATTTATAGTAATTAGAAATTACGGTTTCAAAAGATTTCCATTGATCGTAGCGAAGATTATCAATAACAACAAACAAGATTGGTTTGTCTTTCTTTTTGATTTCAGGAACTACTAATTCTTTAAATAAATTGTGAGACTGAATTGGTTTGTCTGCTTTTGGTGCAAACCAGTCTTCATAATTTCTTTCGATATATTTCCCAAATTGAGAATTAGCTTCAACTTTTTGAGATTCAAGAATTTCGACCATTGCCTGATCGTTAATGTTTTCTAATTTTAATTCCCAGAAAAGCAATTTTTTATACAATTCAACCCAGTCTTCATACGAATTTACCATTGCTAATTCCATTGAAATTTTTCGGAATTCTTTCTGATAATCGAGCGTTGTTTTTTCTGAAATTAATCTCGAATCGTCCAGATTCTTCTTCAAACTCAATAAAATCTGGTTCGGATTTACCGGTTTTATCAAATAATCGGCAATTTTAGAACCAATCGCTTCTTCCATTATATATTCTTCCTCACTTTTGGTAATCATAATCATCGGGATGGCAGATTTTTTCTCTTTCATTTCAGAAAGAGTTTCAAGTCCGCTCATTCCCGGCATATTTTCATCAAGGAAAACAATGTCGAAATTTTCTTCTTCAAACAAAGCAATGGCATCAAGTCCGTTATTGCTTGTGGTAACTTCGTAATTCTTTTTTTCGAGAAATAATATATGTGGCTTTAAAAGATCGATCTCATCATCGACCCAAAGTATTTTTATCTTATCCATAAACAGTTTTAATTTTAATGCAATTTAAAAGTATAGAACTTAAAAAGTATTAAAAATAGTATAAAATTAAGGATGACGAATTGAAATTTATTTAGAATTATTTTTTGCGCCTTTTTAATGTTTAAGAAAATACTTATAGTAAATATCTGTTTTTTAAGTTAAAAACTGAAATGAATTTATACTTAATTACTTATATTTGTTGACCAAAAAATAACCAAAGAGTGACTCAAATTAACAAATTAAAAATATTCAATGACCCAATATACGGGTTTATAACAATACCGAACGAACTCATCTACGACCTAATTCAACACCCTTACTTTCAGCGTTTGCGACGTATTTCGCAAATGGGATTATCGTATTTAGTTTATCCGGGAGCAAATCATACTCGTTTTCATCATGCATTGGGCTGTATGCATTTAATGCAAAAGGCTGTTGAAAGTCTTCGTTTTAAAGGTGTTGCGATTTCAAATGATGAAGAATGTGCTTTATTAATTGCTATTTTACTGCATGATATTGGGCATGGACCGTTTTCGCATGCTATGGAAAAAAGTATTGTTGAAGATGTTAATCACGAAGCCATTTCATTATTGTTTATGAACAGGCTTAATGATGAATTTGACGGAAGATTAAGCCTTGCAATTCAGGTTTTTAAAGGTGAATATCATAGAAAATTCATGTTACAGTTGATTTCAAGTCAGTTAGATATGGACAGAATGGATTATCTTAAACGAGATAGTTTTTATACTGGAGTTGCAGAAGGAAATGTGAATTCAGAACGTTTAATTCAGATGATGAATGTAGTTGACGATGTTCTGGTGATTGAGGAAAAAGGTATTTATTCTGTAGAGAAATTTCTGCTTTCGCGAAGATTAATGTACTGGCAGGCTTATTTGCATAAAACAAGTCTGGTTGCCGAGTTAATTTTAATGAAAGTGTTGAAACGAGCTAAAGAATTGACTTTAAAAGGAGTTAAACTTCCTTGTAGTGAACCGCTTTTGTATTTTATGCAAAACAAAATTAGTCTTGAAGATTTTGATGCCGAAAAACTGGATTTATTTTCCCAGTTAGATGATTTTGATATCATCAGTGCTTTAAAAGCATGGCAGAGAAATTCTGATTTTATACTTTCTACCTTAAGTAAAATGATCATTAACAGAGATTTATTAAAGATTAAACTTAGTGCAGACAAAATTCCAATGGAAGAATCCCAATCTTTAAAAGAAGAATTTGCAGAAGCACATAATATTTCGGCACTTGATGCCGGTTATTTTATTTTTAGAGGTAAAATTAAGAATCAGGCTTATAGTAAAGCTGCCGAACCAATACGAATTTTGAAAAAAGATAAAACAATTGAGGATGTTGTCGAAGCTTCTGATCAGTTGAATCTTAAATCGTTATCTAAATTGGTGACAAAATATTATATCTGTTTTCCAAAACAACTTATCTAAAATTAACATTTAAAATCTATTTTTTATATTTTTGTCGCGATGAAATTTACAGCAGAACAAATAGCAGGAATTTTAGAAGGAGAAGTTGTTGGGAATCCCAATGCCGAAGTTTCTCGACTTTCTAAGATAGAAGAAGGAGAGGAAGGATCTCTTACTTTTTTGGCTAACCCGAAATATATCAACTATATATATACTACAAAAGCTACAGTTACCATTGTTAACGACAGCTTTATACCTGAACAGGAAATTACTACTACATTAATTAAGGTTGAAGATGCTTATGCTTCTTTTTCTAAACTTTTACAATTTTACAATCAGGTAAAATTGAATAAAAACGGAATCGAACCACAGTCTTTTATGTCTGAGGGAACTAAATATGGAGAAAACTTGTATTTAGGAAGCTTTAGTTATATTGGGCAAAATGTAGTTTTAGGAAATAATGTAAAAATTTACCCAAACAGTTTTATTGGCGATAATGTTGTTATTGGCGATAATGTGTTTATTTTTGCCGGTGCAAAAATTTATTCTGAAACTATAATTGGTAATAATTGTACCATACATTCCGGTACTATTATAGGTGCAGATGGTTTTGGTTTTGTACCAAATGAAGAAGGAGTTTATAGTAAAGTGCCGCAAATAGGTAATGTAATTATCGAAGATAATGTAGATATTGGTGCCAATACTACAATTGACAGAGCAACTCTGGGTTCTACAATTATTAGACAAGGAGTTAAATTAGACAATCAAATTCAAATCGCCCATAATGTTGAAATTGGTAAAAACACTGTAATTGCTGCTCAAAGTGGTGTTGCAGGTTCTACTAAAATTGGCGAAAACTGTATGATTGGCGGACAGGTTGGTATCGCAGGCCACTTAACTATAGGAAATAATGTAAGGCTTCAGGCACAGTCTGGAGTGGCAAGAAACATTAAAGATGATGAAATTCTGCAAGGAACGCCATCGCTTGGATATACTGATTTTAATAAATCGTATGTTCATTTCAAAAATCTTCCTAAAATAGTTGCCGAAGTTGAAGAAATAAAAAAACAAATAATAAACCCAAAAAATGGAAATAATGGTTAAACAGAAGACCATCAAAAATGAAATTTCACTAAAAGGCGTTGGATTACATACTGGAAAAGAAGTTACAATGACTTTTAAACCAGCTCCAATTAATAATGGTTTCACTTTTGTAAGAGTAGATTTGCAAGGCCAGCCAGTCATTGAGGCTGACGCTAATTATGTTGTTAATACGCAAAGAGGAACTAATTTAGAAAAATTAGGTGTTAAAATACAAACTCCGGAACACGTTTTAGCGGCTGTAGTTGGCTGCGATTTGGATAATATTATTATTGAATTGGATGCCTCTGAACTACCTATTATGGATGGTTCATCAAAATATTTTGTTGAAGCAATTGAAAAAGCAGGAATTGAAGAACAAGACGCAAGCCGTAATGTTTATGTAGTTAAAGAAGTTATTTCATTTACTGATGAAGCTACAGGAAGCGAAATCCTTGTTATGCCGAGCGATGAGTATCAGGTAACTACAATGGTAGATTTTGGTACAAAAGTTTTAGGTACTCAAAATGCTACACTTAAAAGTTTATCAGATTTTAAACAAGAAATTGCAAGCTCTAGAACTTTTAGTTTTTTACATGAACTAGAATCTTTATTAGAGCACGGTTTAATTAAAGGCGGCGATTTAAATAACGCTATTGTTTATGTAGACAAAGAAATATCTGAATCTACAATGGCTAACTTAAAGAAAGCTTTTGGTAAAGAAGAGATTTCTGTTAAACCAAACGGAGTTTTAGATAACCTTACTTTGCATTATCCAAACGAAGCTGCAAGACACAAATTACTTGATGTTATTGGAGATTTATCTTTAATTGGAGTTCGTATTCAAGGAAAAATCATTGCAAATAAACCAGGTCACTTTGTAAACACTCAGTTTGCTAAAAAACTGGCAAAAATCATTAAAATAGAACAGAGAAATCATGTTCCTGTTTATGATTTAAATCAGGAGCCATTGATGGATATTCATAAAATCATGGCTATGTTGCCTCACAGACCACCGTTTTTATTAATTGACAGAATTATCGAAATGTCTGATCGTCATGTGGTTGGTTTAAAAAATGTTACGATGAACGAAAATTTCTTCGTAGGACATTTTCCTGAAGCTCCAGTAATGCCGGGAGTTTTAATTGTTGAAGCAATGGCACAAACAGGTGGAATTTTGGTTTTAAGCACTGTTCCAGATCCTGAAAATTATTTGACATATTTCATGAAAATTGACAATGTTAAATTCAAACACAAAGTATTGCCGGGTGATACCTTAATTTTCAAATGTGAGTTAATTTCTCCTATCAGAAGAGGAATCTGCCATATGCAGGCAAATGCCTATGCAAACGGAAAATTAGTGACTGAGGCAGAATTAATGGCACAAATTGCAAGAAAACAATAATTAATCAAATTTATTGTTTAGGTTTGTTGCCCTAAAAATTAGACTATTTTAATTAAAATATAAAACATAGATGAATCAACCATTAGCATATGTTCATCCAGGCGCTAAAATCGCTAAAAATGTTGTAATTGAACCTTTTACAACAATTCACAATAATGTTGTTATTGGAGACGGTACTTGGATTGGTTCAAATGTGACCATCATGGAAGGTGCTCGTATTGGTAAAAATTGCAACATTTTTCCAGGAGCTGTAATTTCTGCGGTGCCACAAGATTTAAAATTTGGAGGAGAAGATTCTCTTGCAATTATTGGAGATAACTGTACGATTAGAGAATGTGTTACTATTAATAGAGGTACAGTAGCTTCTGGACAAACTATTCTTGGAAACAATTGTTTAGTTATGGCTTATGCTCACATTGCACACGATTGTGAGATTGGTAATAACGCTATTATTGTAAATGGTGTTGCGTTGGCAGGACACGTAGTTGTTGGTAATCACGCCGTAATTGGTGGTTTGGCAGCAATTCACCAATTTATTCATATTGGAGATCATGCTATGATTTCTGGTGGATCTTTGGTAAGAAAAGATGTTCCTCCTTATACAAAAGCAGCTAAAGAACCATTATCATATGTGGGGATCAATTCAGTTGGTTTAAGAAGAAGAGGATTTAGTACTGAAAAAATTAGAGAAATTCAGGAAATTTACAGAATTTTATATCAAAAGAATTACAATACAACACAAGCTTTAAGTATTATTGAAGCTGAAATGGAAGCGACTCCTGAGAGAGATGAAATTCTTGATTTTATCAGAAATTCATCGCGAGGAATTATGAAAGGTTATTCAGGGAATTATTAATTTTAGAGTTTAGATTTCTGATTTTAGATTTCTAAGCTGTAAAAATAAAATTTAAATCATATTATAAAAATACAATGTGGATCAGTTTTTCAAAATCTACATTCAAAAATCTAAAATAAAAAACAAATGGCATCTACATCAGATATTAGAAACGGATTGTGTATTAAATTTAATCACGATATCTATAAAATCATTGAATTTCTTCACGTTAAACCAGGAAAAGGTCCAGCTTTCGTAAGAACTAAATTAAAAAGCTTAACTTCAGGTAAAGTATTGGATAATACTTTTTCTGCTGGTCACAAAATTGACGTTATTAGAGTTGAGACACATACATTCCAGTTTTTATATCCAGAAGGTGATGAATTTCACTTTATGAATGCAGAGACATTTGAACAAATTTCTTTAAACAAAAATATCTTAGATGCTCCGGATTTATTAAAAGAAGGAACAAATGTAATGGTTCAGATTAATACTGAAACTGATTTACCTTTATCTGTAGATATGCCTGCATCTGTAGTTCTTGAAGTTACTTACGCTGAGCCGGGAGTAAAAGGAAATACAGCTACAAATGCTACAAAAAATGCTACAGTAGAAACTGGAGCTTCTGTAAACGTTCCGTTGTTCATCAACGAAGGTGATAAAATTAAAATCGATACAGCTTCAGGTTCTTACATGGAGCGTGTAAAAGAGTAGTTTTTATAAGTTTTCAGTTTTCAGTCACAGTTTTTCAGTTTGTTGATTGAAAACTGTGACTGAAAACTGAGACTAAAAACGAAATAAAAATATGAAATTTCCAAAAGTTCACTCTTTAGAAGAAATTGCAAATTTGCTTAAATGCGAATTTATTGGTGACAAAAACTTTGAGGTTTTAGGCATGAACGAAATTCATGTTGTAGAACCAGGTGATATTGTTTTTGTTGACCACCCAAAATATTATGACAAAGCTTTACAATCTGCAGCAACCATTGTTTTAATAAACAAAAAGGTTGAATGCCCGGAAGGTAAAGCTCTTTTAATTTCTGATGACCCTTTCAGAGATTTTAATACTTTAACCAGACATTTTAAACCATTTCAATTTGCAAATGTTGCGATTTCATCTTCAGCTAGTATTGGAGAAGGAACTGTAATTCAGCCTAATAGTTTTATTGGTAATCATGTAAAAATTGGGAAGAATTGTTTGATTCACTCAAACGTTTCTATTTACGATCATACAGTAATTGGTGATAATGTTATTATTCATGCCGGAACTATTTTAGGAGCAGATGCTTTTTATTATAAAAAACGTCCGGAAGGTTTCGATCAGTTAATTTCTGGCGGAAGAGTTGTAATTGAAGATAATGTTGGAATTGGCGCCCTTTGTACAATTGACAAAGGAGTTACCGGAGATACTACAATTAAAGAAGGTACAAAAATCGACAATCAAGTGCATGTTGGACATGATTCTGTTATCGGAAAGAAATGTTTAATTGCTTCGCAGACTGGTATTGCAGGCTGTGTTGTTATTGAAGATGAAGTTACAATTTGGGGACAAGTTGGAACAACCAGCGGAATTACAATAGGAGCGAAGGCTGTTATTATGGGACAAACTGGAGTTACTAAATCGGTTGAAGGAGGAAAGTCCTATTTTGGAACTCCAATTGAAGAATCAAGAGAAAAGTTAAAACAATTAGCCAATATCAAAAAGATTCCTGAAATTTTAAATAAATTGAAGTAATATGTCTATAAAAGAGTTTGTTCAAAAATTTTATAAGTCGGATGCCTTAATTGATAGTGAAATTTTAAAAACTTATCTGCATCCAGAAGTAATTATTGAATGGAACAGTACAAAAGGTTTTATTCAGTTAGATTATAATGCTATAGTTGAATTAACAAATGAACTCAGCAGAGCTTATGTGCGTTCTAAAGTCAGAATCAGCCACATTCTAGCCGAAGATGACTTAGTTTCAGTACGTTATTCTCATTATGTAAAAACAATCGAGAATCCGCGTGAGGAAATGTTATTGGCACATTTTGCAACAATTTGGCAAATAAAAGATGATAAGCTTTATAGAGGTTATCAAATGAGTCAATTTTCTTAATATTTTTTTGACAATAAAAGAGGCAAATTACATTACAAAACCTTATTTTTGCAACACAATTTTAAAAACTACATAAAATATATATCATGAGTGTTTTAGTTAATAAAGATTCCAAAATAATTGTTCAGGGATTTACAGGAAGCGAAGGTACTTTCCACGCTTCTCAAATGATTGAGTACGGTACTAATGTTGTTGGTGGTGTTACTCCGGGAAAAGGAGGAACTAGCCATTTAGACCGTCCGGTTTTTAATACAGTAAAAGATGCTGTAGATCAAGCCGGAGCTGATACTTCTATCATTTTTGTTCCGCCAGCTTTTGCTGCTGATGCAATTATGGAAGCTGCTGATGCCGGAATTAAAGTAATTATTGCTATTACAGAAGGAATTCCTGTAGCAGATATGATTAAAGCAAATAATTATGTTAAAGAAAGAAATTCTAGATTAATTGGGCCAAACTGTCCAGGTGTTATTACTCCGGGAGAAGCTAAAGTTGGTATTATGCCAGGTTTCGTTTTCAAAAAAGGAACAGTTGGTATCGTTTCTAAATCTGGAACTTTAACTTACGAAGCTGCTGACCAGGTTGTAAAACAAGGTTTAGGAATTACTACAGCTATTGGTATTGGTGGAGATCCAATCATTGGAACTACAACTAAAGAAGCTGTTGAATTATTAATGAACGATCCAGAAACTGAAGCAATCATTATGATTGGTGAAATTGGTGGTCAATTAGAAGCTGATGCTGCAAGATGGGTAAAAGCTGACGGTAACCGTAAACCAGTTATTGGTTTTATCGCTGGAGAAACTGCTCCTGCTGGTAGAACAATGGGTCACGCAGGTGCTATTGTTGGTGGTTCTGATGATACAGCTGCTGCTAAAAAACAAATTATGAGAGACAACGGAATTTACGTTGTTGATTCACCAGCAGAAATTGGTAAAAAAGTAAAAGAAGTACTTGGATAAATTCCAATTATTAAAATAATAAATTCCAAAAAAGTCTCAATATTTTGTTGAGACTTTTTTACATTTTAAAGACTGAGGCGTAAAAAGAAAAAACTTAGAATCTTAGTACCTCAGTATCTTAGAAACTTAAAAAAGAAATGATGAGTAAAGAATTAGAAAAGTTTAAAGCAAGTAATAGTTTTACTTTTACTGTAAACGATAGTTTAGAAGAAGTTTGCAACGCTCCGGAAGGAAGCGCTGGAATCTTTGTAGTTTATGAAATTGACGGAGATGCAAAAGAATTAATCATGGTAGGTTCTACTGGAACTGTTCAAAATGATGGAACTCTTAAAAGCAAAAATGGAGGGTTGTATGATAAAATCGTAAACGGACATCAATTTGCTAAAACAGGAAGAAAATATTCATGGCCGGCTCAAATGAAACTTGAGAACATTTCTGTTCTTGAAGTAGTTTGGTATGAAACTTTTAATGCAGATGTAAAAGCAATTCCAACTGCAGTTGAAGGACAAGTTTTGCAAAATTTCTTAGATGAAAATGCAAAATTACCAAGATGGAATGTGGCTTTTTAAGCTGATTTCAATTTATAAAATTTCGAAGGCCTTACTAATACTTAGTAAGGCTTTTTTTATTGATAGATAGGTTTTTAATTTTTGGTTTTATATATTTAGGCATCAAAAACAAATTAAATCTATGAT
The DNA here is from genome assembly GCF_002210235.1 of Flavobacterium sp. NLM. Classification (NCBI taxonomy): domain Bacteria; kingdom Pseudomonadati; phylum Bacteroidota; class Flavobacteriia; order Flavobacteriales; family Flavobacteriaceae; genus Flavobacterium; species Flavobacterium sp. NLM. Next base: position 202,651 of record NZ_LIAC01000013.1, on the reverse strand, counting down.
CAAAAACTACTTGTTATTACTGACTTTATGCTTTCTTTCTTCAGCGAATTCGCAAATTATTGATTTCCCTGATATTAATTTTAAAAATAGATTGTTGAGTATAGATCGTAATAGTTCTAAAGCAAAAAATAAGCTTGGAAATTATACGGCTGTAGATTTAAACGGAGATCGTGAAATTGATGTAAGCGAAGCTGAAAATTTAATATATCTAGATCTTTATAATTCTGTTAGTCAAAACCATATCATTAGTTTAGAAGGAATTCTTAATTTTTCTAATCTTTATACATTAAATTGTAATAACAATAGGATTGAAACTTTAGATTTGAGAGGTTTGAAATCATTAGCTGATTTAAATTGCGCTGTCAATAAAATTACCAGCCTAAATGTTAGTGGGTTAGTTAATCTACAAGGTATTAATTGTTCACATAATGAATTAACATCTTTGGATATCAGTAACCTGACAAATCTAAAGATCGTTCAAAGTTATAATAATCACCTTACTTCGATAAATACTACAGGTTCTACTGAAATTTTTAATTTATATTGTGAGTTTAATGAACTTACTTCGATTGATGTAAGTACATTGAAAAATCTGGATAGATTTTATTGTACTAATAATAAAATTTCTTCTTTAGATTTTTCTAATAATATTAAAATGAGATATTTGCAATGTGAGAATAATAATTTATCGACATTAGAACTTAGTCATATTAGTATTTTAGAAACTTTAAAATGTGATTATAATTTGCCTTTATCAACTATTTTTGTAAAAAAAGGCAGCGTACTTGGAGGTGCATTTACATTTAGTTTTTGTCCAAATCTAGAATATATTTGTGTAGATGAAGAAGGAGTTTTACGCGCAGAAAATTTAGTAAAAGAATATGGTTATAAAAACTGTAACGTTAGTTCATATTGCTCATTTGTTCCAGGCGGAAAATTTTATACAATTAAAGGTAATAATAAAGTAAATATTGATAATACTGAATGTAATGCTTCAGATTCATTAATTCCAAATTTGAAATACAACATTACGAATGGAACAGCTTCATGGGGAGTAATTTCTGATAGTTCAGGTAATTATCAAATCCCTGTTCAGGCCGGTACTTACACTATAACACCTATATTAGCAAATCCAGATTATTTTACAATTACTCCTGAATCAATCAAGGTTAAATTTCCTGCTAATGATGATTTTATTATACAAAATTTTTGTGTTGGTTTAAAAAATCCAAAAGCAGACTTAGAAGTTTCTATAATTCCTTTAGGTGCAGCACGACCAGGTTTTGATGCTAAGTATAAAATAACGTATAAAAATAAAGGTAATTTTAAACAGGATGGGGTGGTAGATTTAGTTTTTAATGATGCAATCTTAGATTTAGTAGAGTCAACTCCTTTAGTTAATGAACAAACAGCAAATAAATTATCATGGAGTTTTACTAACCTTAAGCCTTTTGAAGCAAGGGATATTAATATCATTCTTAATTTGAACTCTCCAACTGAAATTCCGGCTGTAAACAATAATGATATTTTAATTTACACAGTAAATATTGCATCAAATCAAGTTGATGTAACCCCACTTGACAACTCTTTTGCATTGCGCCAAACAGTAGTTGGATCTTTTGACCCTAATGATAAAACCTGTTTAGAAGGCGACGTTATAAAACCAGAATTAATAGGCGAATATGTTCATTATTTAATTCGTTTTGAAAATACGGGAACTTATCCGGCTGAGAATATCGTAGTGAAGGATTTAATTGATTTGTCTAAGTTTGATATTTCTACATTAGTTCCAACAGGAGCAAGTCACTCGTATGTCACTAAAATTTCTAATGGAAATAAAGTAGAATTCATCTTTGAAAAAATAAACCTTCCTTTTGATGATGCTCATAATGATGGATACATTGCTTTTAAAATTAAAACGTTACCAACCTTAAAAGTGGGTGATTCTTTTACAAATGAAGCTAATATTTATTTCGATTATAATTTTCCAATTTTAACCAATAAAGCTACTTCAACTTTTAAAACATTAGGAACTCAGGATTTCGAGTTTTCGAACTATTTTAATATATATACAAATCCGGTTAAAGATGTTTTAAATATCTCTGTAAATAATACAATTGAAATTAAGACTTTGAATATTTATGATATTTTAGGGCAGCTGATAATCACGGTTCCAAATGCAGAAAAAACATCTAATATTGATGTTTCAAGACTACAGGCAGGGAATTATATTTTACAGGTAAAAACAAATAAAGGGATTTCAAGTTCTAAATTTATTAAATACTAAATTTTAGTAAAGTAAGTAAAGTCATTCAAAAATATATTTGTTATTGGGGAGAACAATAATTTTAACATTTCCTTAAGAACCCAGTTATATCAACAAAAAGAGACAGTTTTCTATATTAGGAAACTGTCTCTTTTGTGTAAAATAATTGTTTTTAAGTTTTTGCTTTTATATATTTATCGAACAAAAGTAAATGATAATGTTAAAATAATGTATTCTCTGCATTAAGGAACATTGCCTTTGCAGAATTATAAGCCCCCGCAAATATGAGAACCCGAATCCTGCCGATCAATGCTGTTGATGATAATACACTTTGGAATAATTTAATAAATGGAGATGAAAAATCATTTTCATTATTATTTGAAAGATACTATAGTGATCTTGTAAATTATGGAAATTCCCTTTCTCCATATGCCGAAAAAGTACAGGATTGTATTCAGGATGTTTTTACTGATATTTGGGTTTATCGCAATTCCCTTCAGGAATCTGTAGTGGTAAAAGCTTATTTATTATCTAGCGTTCGAAAAAGAATTGCACGTCTATATGAACGTGATCATATTTTTAGAAAAACGGCAAGTACAGATGCGATTGCTTTTCTTTTAGAATTTTCTGTAGAAAACGAACTTCTGGACGACGATTATGCTGCAAAAGAAAAAGTAACATACCTAAACAAATTACTTAACGAATTACCTGCCAGACAAAAAGAAGCCCTTTATTTACGCTATCACCAAGGATTATCTGTAGAACAAATTGCAGAAATGTTGGATGTTAATTATCAGTCGGCGAGTAATTTGTTACACCGCGGATTATTGACTCTTCGCAAAGAATGGAAGGGTAGTTTTGCCTTAATCACGCTACTATTTTCAAGCACTCTTTAAAAAAAGTTAAAAAAACTTAAAAAAAATCATAATTTGGTGAGTATATAATAAGAGAACTGTCCTCTATGTTTTTGTAACCTTATTTTTTAGATGCAAAAACGTAATAAATATACCGAAATAGAAGATTTTTTATCTGATGAATCATTCCAATCGTGGGTTTTATCCAAAATTGATGAAGATGGCTGGGAAGAGTGGACTTTAGAAAGCCGCCAGCGTGCTAAATTAGTTGAAGATGCACGATTACTGCTTTTGGCAATGAAAGTTCCTGAAAATAATCTTTCAAGCTCTGATATTCACAGAGCGCTGCACAGTACCTGGATTAAAGTTCGGGATAAAGAAAATCAAAAAACTTTAGAGAATTTAAAAGTTAAGTTTTTCCGCAGACGATTTCTGTCTGGCGTAGCAGCAACATTATTTTTTGGTTTTATGGCTGTGTGGTTTTATAACAGCTATTTTAAAACCGAAAGCACAGTTGTAACTTACAAAGAACTTATTGACGAAAACAGCGAAGGATTAGTTGAGCAAACTAATAATTCTGACAAACCTCAAATTATTACCTTATCAGACGGCAGTTCTGTATTACTGCAGCCTAACAGTAAATTAAGTTATCCTAAAATCTTTACCGGAAACGAAAGAAAGGTGTATTTATCCGGCGAAGGTTTCTTTGAAATTAGTAAAAATCCCCACAAACCATTCTTCGTTTATGCAAACGAAATTGTTACCAAGGTTGTTGGAACTAGTTTTAGAGTTAAAGCTTATTCTGACCAGCCAGATGTAGAAATTCTTGTTCGCACCGGTAAAGTTAAGGTAAAGTCAAATGAACTGGTTTCTAAATCTGATGAAGAAGAAATTATATTACTGCCTAATCAGGCACTACGATTTTTGCGAAGCGACTTAAAGTTTAATAAAATTACCAATATTACGCAGGATGCAGCTTTAACTCAAAGTGTTGGAAATATAGAACAGCTGAGTTTTGAATTTAATGATATTCCGGTTTCGCAGATTTTTGAAACAATTGAGCAGGCTTACTTAGTAAATATCGATTATCCAAAAAATAAATTAACCGACTGCCACTTAACAACATCATTAAGTGATCAGCCTTTAACAGAAAAGCTGAAAATTGTCTGTAAAAGCATAGGCAATAATACCAGTTTTGAAATGAATGGGAACCAAATAATTATTACCTCAGACGGTTGTAATTAATTTTTTTAGTGTAACTGTAATTACACCAAAAATACCATTGTTTCTAATAATTAATTTTTCGAAGTAAAGCCTTTCATTTCCTAATGAAAATGTAATTTATTTCGCCAAAATAACAACCAAAAACTAAACTCAACCAGAAATAACTAAATGCCTATGTAAAAGTGAATACCATAAAAAAAGTGCCGAAATGCTGTAACATTATCGACACTTCATTAAATCGAATTTCTCTCTGTAAAGAGTTATTCATACGTTTCTTAAAATACACTCGAATCAGTATTAATCAAAACAAATCAAAATTATGAAAAAACCAGTTGTTAAACAACGATTACTCCATAGAATCATGAAAATAACACTATTTCAGTTTGTCTTAGCACTTGTGTTTTCAAGCTTTGCAGTGGCAAATAATGTAAATGGGCAAAAGAAATTAGATACCAAAGTTACAATTACAGTTGAAAATTTGACTCTTGATAATGCTTTGTCTAAAATTGAAAAGTCTGCACATGTAAAGTTTTCGTATAACTCAAGACTTCCTCAGTTAAGTAACAAAGTAAGTATAGAGGCCAATCAGGAAACGCTTTCAAGTATATTGAGCAGAGTTCTGGTTCCATTTAATATTACATTTTCAGAAGTAAGCAATCAGATTATTTTGCAAAAAACTGCCAGTGCAGATCCATTTGCAAGTGCTGATAATCATGATACACTTTTTGAAGTATTAACTGCAGGTCCAATCATCAAAGGTAAAGTTACAGACCAGTCAGGAAGCCCGCTTCCGGGAGCTACAGTTATGGCAAAAGGTACTAAAATAGCAGTATTAACAGATTTTGATGGTAATTTCTCTATCGAAATGCCTGCAAATTCAACAGGACTTATCATTTCTTACGTAGGTATGGACACGAAAGAAATTGGTATAGAAAATACTACACCAACCGTAGTACTTAGTGAAGTAGGACAAAACTTAAAAGAAGTTGTAGTAACAACAGGTTACGAAAAAACATCAAAAAGAACTTTTACAGGAGCTATCAGTAAAATTTCTGGTGCCGAATTAAAAGTTGATGGTGTTGTTGACGTAAGCAGAATGATTGAAGGTAAAGCGGCAGGGGTAACCGTACAAAACGTTACAGGAACATTTGGTACAGCTCCAAAAATCACAGTTCGTGGATCATCTTCAATCTTTGGAGACACAAAACCATTATGGGTTATTGATGGTGTGGTTCAGGAAGATATCATCAATATGTCATTTGCAGATTTAGCATCTGGTAACTCAGAAACATTATTAAGTTCATCAGTTGCAGGATTAAATGCAAATGATATTCAAAGTATTGAGATTCTTAAAGATGCATCGGCAACTTCTATCTATGGTTCAAGATCATTAAACGGAGTTGTAGTTGTAACAACAAAACAAGGTCGCAGAGATGCTCCGTTAAAAATTACTTACGGTTTAGAGCAAACTGTTAGAGCGGTGCCAAACTACAGCCAATATGATATTTTAAATTCTCAGGAATCTATGAGTATTTTAAAAGAAATGGAACAAAAAGGATATTTAGATTTACCTTCAACAGTAAACGGAAGATACGGTGGAGCTTACAACATTTTAGGAAGAGCAATCAACACTTACGTGCCAGAAACTGGAGGATATTTAGTAAACAATGATCCTGTAAGCCGTAACAATTTCTTAAAAAAATACGAATTAGCAAATACAGACTGGTTCAACGTTTTGTTTAGACCATCTATTACACAAAACCACTCTTTAAGTTTTTCTGGTGGTGGAAAAAACAACACATTCTATGCGTCTTTAGGATATTACACAGATCCGGGATGGACAATTGCTGATGATGTAAAACAAATTTCAAGTAACATTAAAGGAACATTTTATGTAAACGATAAATTGAACATTACATTATCTACATTAGCATCCATTCGTGATCAGGGCGCTCCTGGAAGTTACGAAAGTGAAAAAGACGTAGTTTTTGGAAAAGTAACCCGTGATTTTGATATCAACCCGTTTAACTATGTATTAAACACAAGTAGAACATTACGTCCTTATGACGAAAATGGAAACTTAGAATACTACAGAAACAACTGGGCTAAAATGAATATCATTAATGAGTTGAAAAATAACTACATGGAAATCGAAGTAAAAGATATCCGTTTCCAGTTAGATCTTGATTATAAAATTACGCCGCATTTAACGTACAACTTAACAGGTTCAGCACGTTACGCAAACACAAGCCGCGAACATAAAATTTTAGAAAACTCAAACGTAGTGGGTGCTTACAAAGCTGGAACTCCAGATGGAGAAGATGGTGTAAACACACTAGTAAGAGATCAGAATATTTTCTTATACCAGGATCCAAATGATTTAACAGCGCCAAAAGTTTCTGTTTTACCAAATGGAGGTTTCTTAAGAAAATTTACAAACGACATGACATCTTATAACTTAAGAAATAGTGTTAACTATAGAAATGTTTTTGCAGATAAACACGAAGTTGAAGGTTTATTTGGAACAGAGATGAGAGTTGTAGACAGAACAAGCGATCAATTTACAGCTGCAGGTTTACAATACGACAGAGGTTTAACAGCTTTTACAGATCCAAGAATCATTGAAAAAATCATTAACGGAGGAGATTCTTACTACGGATTTAATGAAGAAAAAGAAAGAACAGTTGGTTTCTTTGGAAAAATTGGATACACATACGATCGTCGTTATACAGCTTCTGTAACAGGACGTTATGACGGATCTAACAGACAAGGAAACAGCGATTCTTCAAGATGGTTACCAACCTACACTTTTAGTGGAAAATGGAACGTTGCCGAAGAAAGCTTCATGAAAAACGTAGAATCAGTAAATACATTGGCACTTAGAGCTTCTTACGGTTTAACAGCTACTGCAGGACCAGCAACAAACTCATTGGCAATCTACAAAAGTTATGTTACAGATCGTTTTAATCTTGATGACAGAGAAACTGGAATTAGAATTGACGAATTGCAAAACAGTGATTTAACTTGGGAAAAACAATTTGAAACAAACATTGGTCTTGACCTTGGAATGTTCAATAACAGAGTACAGTTAACAACAGACGTTTACCGTCGTAAAGCATTTGACTTAGTTGATTACGTAATTACTTCAGGAATTGGAGGACAAAGAATCAGACAAGGAAACAATGCTGATATGGAAACTAAAGGTTTAGAGGTTGGTATTACAACTAAAAACTTTGATAACAAAGATTTTAAATGGTCTACAACACTTAACTTTTCTGTTTACCACCAGGAAATTACAAAGTTAGAAAACACACCAACTGCATTCGATTTAATTGATGCAAACGGAGGAAACACAGTTGGACACCCAAGAAACTCATTGTATTCTTACCAATTTACAGGTTTAAATAATCAAGGTCTTCCAACCTTTATTTTACAAGACGGAGCAGAAAATAATATTACAGATGCTAACTTTCAGGATAATTTAAATGTTACGAAATATCTTAAATATGAAGGATCAATCGAGCCAAACAAATCTATAGGTTTAGCAAATACTTTTACGTACAAAAACTGGTCATTATATGTGTTTTTTGTTGGATCAGGAGGAAACAAAGTTCGTTTAAACCCTGTGTATGATAGTACTTATGATGATTTAACAGTATTTACAAAAGATTTCACAAACCGTTGGATCAATCCTGGAGACGAGAATTTTACAAATATTCCGGTTATTGCAGACAGACGTTTAAATGCTAATTATGGTGGAGAACGTACACTTGCAAGAGCTTACAATACTTATAACTATTCAGATGCTCGTATTGCAGATGGTGATTTCATTCGTTTGAAAAACATTTCATTAAGCTGGGAATTTCCTAAAGATTTCAAGAAAAAATTGGGACTAAGCACTTTTACATTAAAAGGTTCTGCAGTTAATCCTTGGTTACTTTACTCTGATAAAAGATTAAACGGTCAGGATCCTGAGTTTCGTAATTCTGGAGGAGTTGCTTTACCAGTAACATCTCAATACACCTTTACTTTAAACCTTTCATTATAATAGTCAGAAACATGAAAAACTTAAAAATAGCATTATCCCTATTAATACTAATAAGTGTTACTAGCTGCGATGATTTCCTTTCGGAAAAACCAGATAACAGAACAGAAATTGACACACCTGCAAAAATCTCAGAAATACTAGTTCAAGCCTATCCGCAAATGAGTTATTTTGATATTGCAGAAACAATGTCAGATAATGTTTTTGACAGCGGAATGCCGGAAACATTAAGAAAAAATGAGCAAAGCTATAACTGGGATATTCAAACAGAAACAACAGATATAGACACTCAAGCTTACTATTGGGATGCCTGCTACACTGCAATTGCACACGCTAATAAAGCATTAGAAGCTATTGAAGATTTAGGAAGCCCGGCAAGTTTAAACCCGCAAAAAGGAGAAGCATTAATCGCAAGAGCATATTCTCATTTTATGTTGGTTTCACTTTGGTCAAAACGTTATAATCCTGCAACTGCTGCATCAGATTTAGGAATTCCTTACGTTACAAAACCAGAAACTGAATTAGTTACAAAATACAAACGTAATACAGTAAAAGAAGTTTTTGACTTTATTGAAAAAGATATCGAAGATGGTTTAAAAATCGTAACAAACGATTATAAACAACCAAAATTCCATTTCAATGTAAGCGCTTCAAAAGCTTTTGCCAGCAGATTTTATTTAATAAAAGGTGACTGGGACAGAGTACTAGAATTAACAAGTGATCTAGGCTCAAAACCAGTTGGGAAATTAAGAGATTTTGCATCTTATGATTTACTTAGCGCCGTTGACCAAAGGTTAGCTTATGCAAGCAGTGATGCCGAAACAAATTTATTAATCGTTTCAGCAAATTCAATCGTAAGCAGATCATATTATTCAAACCGTTTTTACCTTTCAGGAGCAAGATATCCGGATATTTTTGGTACAGCAACAAGTTTGTTTAATAAACCTTGGTTATACAATTTTTACTCATCAAACAGCAGTATTACAGTATTCCTTCCTAAATTTTATGAGTATTTCAAATATTCAAATGTAACAGCAGGAATTGGAGATCCATATGTTGCAGAAGTTTTATTAAGCAATGATGAGTTTTTCTTGAACAGAATTGAAGCTCACGTAATGAAAGGAGATATTGCAACAGCAAACGACGAGTTAGAATATTTTCTATCAACAAGAACTGTAGGATATGTACCAACAGACAAGCTTACAGAAGCAAAAGTGGTAGCTAAATATCCGGTAATTGCAGATGAGTACACACCGTTCTACACAATGACGCCAGTACAAACATCTTATGTAAAAGCAATTGCAGAAACAAGACGTAGAGATTTTATACACGAAGGAATGAGATGGTTTGATGTAAAACGTTTTAACATCGTAGTGAATCACGAAACAACAAACAAACCGGTAAACACTTTAGTAAAAGATGACAACCGCAGAGCAATACAAATTCCTTTGCACGCATCAAATACAGGTGTCGAATTAAATCCTAGATAATCTTTAAAATTAAAAACTTATGAAACTATTCAAATACAATAAAATTATCGTTATGGCCTTGGTTTCGGCAGCTTTAATTTCATGCGGAAGCGATGATCAGCCGGGAGAAAGCCAGTTAGACTTTACACAGCCAACAAAAACGGCCTTAGATAACTGGATTACAACTACATATTTAAACCCATTTAATATTAATGTACAATACAAATGGAACCAAAATACAGTAGATAACAGTCGTTATTTATTTCCGCCAACAATTGACAAAGTGCAGCCGGCGCTTGAAATTGTTGAAGAAATTTGGTTAAAAAGTTACTCAACAATTGGAGGCGCAGATTTCGTTAAAAAAATCGCACCAAGAGAAATTGTTTTAGTTGGAGGAGTAAACTTAAACAGTGTAGGAACAAGAACTTTAGGTTTAGCCGAAGGAGGACAACGTGTTACATTGTTTGAAACAGATTATATCGATCAGTCAGATCGTGCAAACGTTTCAGAATTTATACATACTATTCAACATGAGTACATCCATATTTTGAATCAAAACAAACCTTTTGACGAAAAAGCTTGGGCTGCAGTAACGCCTGTAGGATATACAGCTGACTGGTATAATTATGATATTCCGGAATCAAATGAAATCGGGTTTATTACATCTTATGCAAGATCAAACATTAATGAAGACTTTGCAGAAACAGCTTCAATGATTTTAATTTTTACAAAAGCAGAATACGAAGCATTTTTAGATGGTATCGAAAGTCCTTTTGCATATCAGGCATTAAAAACAAAAGAAGCCTTGGTAGTAAAATATTTCAAAGAAGCATTCAATATGGATTTTTATGCTTTAAGAGACGAAGCTGAGAAAAACACAACTGCTGTAATAAACAACTAACACAAGTATCATGAAAATAAAAAACATATATAAGTATTTATTTGCAGCTATTTTGATACTGCATTTAAGCAGCTGTAATAACAATACAGATGCCGACCAATTATTTGACGAAACGCCTACAACGCGTATCAACAATCAAAAATCTGAACTTAATACTGCATTACTTTCATCACAATTTGGCTGGAAAGCGGTTTATTTTACAGATAATACAGTTTTAGGCGGATACACACACTTGTTTAAGTTTGCACAAGACGGAACTGTAGAAATGGCTTCTGATTTTGATGCAGATACTAATGTATACAAAAGTGAATACGCAATTCAGCTTGGAAGTACAGTAAGTTTGACATTTACTACAAAAAACAGAATTCACCTTTTATCTGAATCAGATAATTATCCAATTCCGGCATTAAGAGCAAAAGGATATTTAGGAGATTTTCAGTTTTTATACTACGGGCAAGAAAACGGAGAAATCATTTTTAAAGCAAACAGAAACGGCACAGAAATTCGTTTTGTAAAAGCAACTGCTGATGATTGGGCAAAATTGCCTCAGAATTTAGTAATGGAGCAAAACGTTATTGGAAGTGACGATAGACCACTTTTTAGATTATTAGAAACTACAGACGGAACAACAACACACAAATTCGATTTTTCTTTTAGCGAAGTAACTCGTTTTGCAGAGTCAAATTCTATCGAAACTGGTTATTCTATAAGCTACAACATGGGAGTAGGATACACGCCAACCGGAATTATAGTAAGCCCGGCTGTAGAAGTAGGCGGACAAAAATTATCAAACTTTGTGTATAATGATGCAGACGGAAGCTTTACAGCAACTGGAACTGGAGGAGTGAAGGCTGAAATTAAATATTCTAGTAAACCTTTAATCATTACAGATGACTATAAAAACTTCTTAGATGGTAAGCCGCAAATGGTTATCAGTTTTATTACTGCAAACCTTTATACAGCACCAACAACATCAACATACTTTAAAACGTTATTTGACGCTGCAAATGCTACATTACCGGCAAACCAAAAAATAACCAGAATTCAAATTTATTTCAATTCAGCTTTTGGTAATTATATCGAATATCGTTTCGCAGGCGGAAGACCAAGCGTTTATCACAACTTTACAACAAGTGCAGATGATACAAACAAACGAATTATTCTAACGCACGATTCATGGGATAACGGATCAGCTTATATTCCGGCTCCGGCTTTCTTAAAAAATCTTGATGATGAATTCTTCAACGCAGCAGGACTTTATTTGAAAAAAGAAGCATTTAAAATCCAGTTTACAAACAACATTTATACAGTTACAAGTTCTACAAATAACTTTAGAACAACAACATATCAATTATAGTAATTTTTAGTTTTAATTTTTATTTTGGAGAAAGCAGCTCATTCATTTGAGCTGTTTTTTTTCTAATTAAATTATAAAAAACAATGAAAAAGTACCTTACACCAATAAATATTATTTTCGTTTTATGGGGGTTAATACTTCAGGCAGTATCATGGTTCTACCCAGATTATACAAGATATTATCTATATATTTCGATAATAGTAATTATACCTTTTGCGATTGTTAGTTTTATAAAGCAAAAGGAAAAAGACAGAATAGAAGGAACAAAAGAATTTCAGGCATCTATTTATAGAATGTTGTTTATGGCTGTGATACTTGGAATTATGTATTTTGTTACATACCAAAATCACATATAAAAAATTTAGTTTTGATTTTATTTTGAAGAAAGCAGCTCAATTTATTGGGCTGTTTTTTGTTTCCAATAAAAAGAAAATTCTGAATCAAATTTTGTATCACAAATTTTATTAAACGCTCAAATACTCTATATTTGTAATTCAAAAAATAAAAACGAATACCTTAATATGAAATTACTAGAAGGAAAAGTAGCAATCATTACTGGCGCGAGCCGCGGAATTGGTAAAGGAATTGCAGAAGTTTTTGCTAAACACGGAGCAAACGTAGCATTTACATACAGTTCATCTGCTGCATCTGCAGAAGTTCTTGAAGCTGAATTAAATAGTTTAGGAGTTAAAGCAAAAGGTTACCAATCTAACGCAGCCGATTTTAATGAGGCACAAGCTTTTGTTGATGCTGTTTTAGCAGATTTTGGAACAGTTGATATTTTAATTAACAACGCCGGAATCACAAAAGACAACTTGCTTATGCGTATGTCTGAAGCAGATTTTGACCAGGTTATTGATGTTAACTTGAAATCTGTTTTCAATATGACAAAAGCAATCCAAAAAACTTTCTTAAAACAACGTGCAGGTTCTATTATCAATATTAGTTCTGTAGTTGGGGTTTCTGGTAACGCTGGACAAACAAACTACGCAGCTTCAAAAGCAGGAGCAATTGGTTTTACAAAATCAGTAGCTTTAGAATTAGGTTCTCGTAATATTCGCTGCAACGCAATCGCTCCAGGATTTATCGAAACAGAAATGACTGCAAAATTACCAGAAGATGTAGTAAAAGGATGGAGAGACGGAATTCCGTTGAAACGTGGCGGAACTACAGAAGATGTTGCAAATGCATGTCTTTTCCTTGCTTCAGATATGAGTGCATACGTTACAGGACAAGTTCTTAATGTTTGTGGAGGAATGCTTACTTAATAGTTTGCAGTGTTCAGTTTTAAGTATTCAGTAAATATAGTCTGATAATAATAAAGAGAACACATTTGTTATAATTCGATTTCTAATGCTGATCACTAAAAACTGATTACTGAATACTAAATAAATATGACTACAAACACGATTTTATTATTATTACTTTCTTTAGTAATAGCGGGTGGTTTGTCGTACTTTCAATACTTTTATAAAGCCAAAAACAAATCAAATCTGATTTGGTTTTTGGCTTTTTTACGTTTTCTCGCCATTTTTGGATTATTAGTTTTATTAATAAACCCGATAATTTCTAAAAGTTCGCTCGAAATAACTAAAACACCATTAGCCATTGCAGTTGATAATTCGAGTTCAATAACAGCTTTAAAATCAGATAAAAAAGCAGTCGAATTATATCAAAAGCTAATTTCAAATCCAGCTTTAAAAGAAAAATTCGAAATTCAGTCGTATCAATTTGACGATGAATTTAAAACCTCAGATAAATTTGATTTCAAAGGAAAACAAACCAATTTAGACGAAGTTGCCAGGAATTTAAAAAGCATCAACAAAAACCTGACTTTCCCAACGGCTATTATTACCGACGGAAATCAAACTACAGGAAACGACTACGTTTACAGATTCGATCCTGCCAATAAAGTTTATCCTTTGGTTGTAGGAGATACAACCACGTTTTTTGATTTAAAAATAAATCAGCTTAACGTAAACAAATACGCATTCCACAAAAATAAATTTCCCGTTGAAGTATTCCTGCAATATGCCGGAGACAAAACCACAACTGCCGATTTTACAATTTCGCAGGGAAATTCAGTTGTAGCAAAAGAGAAAGTTTCTTTTTCTCCATCAAAAAAAACAGCCACTTTAAATTTGCTCTTACCAGCAGATAAAGTCGGATTACAGATTTTTAGAGCCAGCATTTCATCAAATGCAAAAGAGAAAAACAGCTATAATAATATCAAGAATTTTGCCGTCGAAATCATCGATCAAAAATCAACGATTGCAATTGTTTCGGCAATAAATCACCCGGATATTGCGGCCTTAAAACGTTCTATAGAAGTTAATGCACAGCGTAAAGTAATCTTGGTTAAACCAAATGATATTAATCAATTACAAGAAGCTTCAGTTCTGGTTTTATATCAGCCGACTTATGCTTTTAAACCAATTTTTGACAATAATAAAGCAGCCGGAAGAAATACCTTTATTATAACCGGAAACAGCACCGATTTTAATTTCCTAAATCAGCAGCAAAACAATTTAAACTTCAGAATGAGCGGACAAGTTGAAGATTATTTATCAGAATTTCAATCTCAGTTTAATTTGTTTGCGATAGATAATATTGGTTTTGAAAACTTCCCGCCATTGCAAAATGCATTCGGAACAATTTCAACAAACGGAAATGTATCCGTTTTACTTTCTTCAAAAATTAGAAACGTTTCTACCAATTCGCCTTTATTGGCTTTCGCCGAAAATCAAGGAAAACGAACTGCTTTTCTTTTAGGAGAAAATAGCTGGAAATGGCGTTTACAAAGCCATATCGACAATCAGTCATTTGAGAAGTACGATGTTTTTGTAGATAAGATAATTCAGTTTTTAGCAACATCAACTTCAAAAAAATCACTGGTTGTAACACACGAAAGCTTTTATAATTCAGGAGAAGAAATTGTAATCAACGCGCAATACTTCAATAAAAACTATGAGTTTGACGAAAAAGCAAGACTAACAATCACCGTTACAAATGCCGAAACCAAACAAGCTAAAAACTACGATTTATTAAAAGGAAATAATTCATTCTCTGTAAACTTAGAAGGATTAACAGCCGGAAAATATAATTTCACCGTAAAAGAATTAAATTCAAATACATCGTATTCCAGTCATTTTGAAATTTTAGATTTTGATATCGAAAAACAATTTGTAAATCCTGATGTTTTAAAACTGAAACAATTGGCTTTACAAACCAACGGAAAAGCTTTCTTCGAAAATCAAGAACAAGATTTAATAAATACACTTTTAGAAAACAAAGAATACAAATCAATCGAGAAAAATATTTCCACCAAAACTCCAATAATTGATTGGGTTTGGTTATTGATTTTGATTGCTGCTTTATTAACGACGGAATGGTTTGTTAGGAAGTATAATGGGTTGTTGTAGTTTTATATACATTATTATGTGAAGTCCCTACGGGACAAAATTGAATTTAAAACAATTGTTTTGCTACCGATATTTAATCTCTACGAGATTTACTTCGTTAATTTTTTTGCTGTTTTTTTGTTAAATAAAATTTTATCAAAAAGATCAACATTATAAAAAAACTCCGTTAGGAGTTTCAGGTCGGTAGAAAAAAATATAAACACCCCAATACATTTGTCCCGTAGGGACTATAGAATTATTAGGTTAAAATTTTGAGAATATATTAGTAAACTCCATTAGGAGTTTGATATCGGTAGAAAAAATATGATCAATTAAATAAATTTGTCCCGTAGGAACTATACTAAATTTAATTTCGTGTAAATTCGTGAAATTAGTGTTTCACATTAAATAACAATATGGATTTCAGGCTAAAAGTTTTCTACACCGTTGCGCTCCGTCTTAATTTTACTAAAGCGGCGACTGAATTGTATATTACACAGCCGGCAGTTTCGAAACACATTCAGGAACTTGAAGAAACCTACAAAACCAAACTATTCGAACGAAATGGTTCTAAAATCGCTTTAACTCCAGCAGGAGAAATTCTGCTAAAACATACCAAAGAAATCTTCGAAATTTACCGGGAAATAGATTTTGAAATGAGTTCGTTTATCAGCGAACGTCAGGGATTATTGCGATTAGGCGCAAGTACAACAATTTCGCAATATATCATTTCTCCCGTTTTGGCACGTTTCCATCAAAAACAAAAAGACATAAAAGTCAATTTGTTAAACGGAAATACAGAACAAATCGAAAACGCTTTAATCAATAAAGAAATCGAAATTGGAATTGTCGAAGGACAATCAAAAAATCAATCCATAAAATACATTCCGTTTTTAAAAGACGAATTGGTTTTAGTCTGCAACAGTAACAATCCATTTGTAAAACAAAATGAAATCTCGGTAAACGATTTAAAATCAATGAAATTCATAACTCGCGAACGCGGATCAGGAACACTTGAAGTTATAGAATTTGCCCTAAAAAATGTTGGTTTAAAATTCTCTGATCTGCAAATCGAAATGCAATTAGGAAGTACAGAAAGTATAAAATCGTATTTATTAAATTCAGATTGTTTTGCTTTTATGTCTATTCATGCCGTAAACAAAGAATTGAAAAACAAAGAATTAATTGTTTTAGATGTCGAGAAATTAGCAATTGAAAGATATTTTTATGTTATTACTTTATTAGGCAAATCAGATCCTTTATCAGAATTATTTATTCAAAATATTGCAAATCATTATAACTTGAAGTTATAGTCGATTGTATTTTACGATTGGCGAATTCCATTTAATCGACGGAACTTTGCAGAGTAAATATCAATTACTCTATTTTGAAAACGAAACAACATTCCGCATCACATTTATTTGAAATAAATCACTTTTTGCAGCAATTAATTTTTGCTGTAGTAATCTTACTGTGTTTATTTTCTATAATTTCTCCGCCAGTTGCTTTATTATTTGGTGTTATCATAGTGAATGTATTCGGAAATCCATTTGTAGAATTCAATAGCAAAGCCATAACTTTTTTATTGCAGTTTTCAGTAGTCGGTTTAGGCTTCGGAATGAACGCATCAAGCGCGTTTTCAGCAGGAAAAGAAGGATTTGTATTAACTATATTTTCAATTTTCAGCACCTTAATTTTTGGTTTTCTGTTAGGAAAATGGCTTAAAACCGAGAAAAAAACATCGCATTTAATTTCATGCGGAACCGCAATTTGCGGAGGAAGTGCCATCGTAGCAATTTCTCCCGTAATAAAATCAAATGAAAACCAGACATCAATTGCTTTAGGCGTAATATTTATTCTAAATTCAATTGCTTTGTTTGCTTTTCCATTTATCGGACATCAGCTTGATTTGTCTCAAAAAGATTTCGGATTATGGTGTGCGATTGCCATTCACGATACAAGTTCTGTAGTTGGCGCGGCCAATAAATATGGGGCAGAAGCCTTGCAAATCGCAACAACCGTAAAACTGGCCAGAGCTTTATGGATTATTCCAATTTCACTTTTAACAGCCGTTATTTTCAAAAATAAAAACTCAAAAATAAAGATTCCTTATTTTATTGGTTTGTTCGTTTTGGCAATGCTTATCAATTCTTACGTTCCGCAAGTATCGATTATTGCACCGCATATTGTAAATCTGGCTAAAATTGGTTTAACCATTACATTATTTTTAATTGGAGCAACTTTAAATGTAAATGCTTTAAAGTCAGTAGGAGTAAAGCCTTTACTCCAAGGAGTTTTTCTATGGGTATTTATTGCAGGTTTAAGTTTAGCGTCAATTGTTTTTCTAAGCTAGATTATTTCACATTAGAAAACTTTACAACGGGCTTACCAATCAATTTATATGATTTTCCCTTAAAAGAAAAACGTCTTTCAATCTCAAAATTAAATGATTTTTTAGTTTTTGCCATTGCAGCGATTTCATCCGGAGGTGTAACTTCAAACTCATCTTCAGCTTTTGCCGCTTTGTTGAATGATCCGCTGGTTTTAATAATGATATCTCTAAAATGTTTTTTAGTCCCATCATCTACAACTGTATAAGAACCAGACCAGGTTATACTTGAAACATTGGTTAACTGATAACTATTAGCTTCCAATATTGGCTGATATTTACCATCAAAACCAGCAACTAAGTATAACCAGCCTTCAAAAGGTCCGCCAGCACCGCCATTTACATGTAATAAAGTAAAAGCATATTGATCTTCGCCAATTTGCAAAAGTTTAGGTTTTGGAGATTGTGAAAAAGCACCAAAAGCAGCAACCGCAGGCTGAAAAGATCTCATTTCCCAAGCATTACCATTTTTAGCAAATTTTGCTAAACCTAACAAACCACCAGAAAAACGTCCGGTTTGTAAACCATCAGCATCATAATATGAATGATTAAAAGCCAAGATTTTGAATTGGTTTCCTTTAGAATCAGCATAATCAATGTTGGAAAGAAGTCTTGTTGCCACACCTTCAGAATAAGGAAACAATTGATCGCCTTCAACACCATTCACATCAGTAAAAGGCAAAGGTTTACAAGTTTTACATTTCCAGCTTATAAACGTATTGTGATCAGAAAGATTGTATAATTTTCCTGGAAACAGCTTTTGCATTGTTTTTACCCCGTCAATCGGGTCTTGCATTTTAAGAACCCGCTTGGTATTTAAGATAGTATCGTTAACGTTTTTTAGCTCTATGTCAGCTTCTTGAGCGAAACAAACGGAACTAATAAGAAGCAAAAAAAATAAATGTATATGGCGCATATTTATAAAACTAAAGTCACTAGCAAACTTACAAATAAAAATCTTTAACATGAACTTATATCATTTATATGGTTCAAAAACTTATAAAAGTTAAATTAACATATTCTTCAAGGGTAATCTTTTAAATTATCTTTAAATACGGTAACTTTGCCTTCCAAATACAAAAACAAAATGAAAAACTTCAAAATGAGGCCAAAGTTAATTGCATTCTTCGCATTAATTATTGGTTTTTTTACTTTATCATGGGGAATTGTAGGCCATGAAAGAATTAATAAAGCAGCTGTAATGGCTTTACCACAGCAACTTCAGGTTTTCTTTTACAACCACATTGATTTTATTACGCAGGAGGCTTCTGTTCCGGATATTCGTAAATATGCTTTAAATTATAAAGACGAAAATCCAAGACATTATTTCGACATGGAAAACTTTGGTTCTGCTGACAGTATTCCGCAGTCAATGGAAGCCGCAAAGAAAAAATATGATGCTAAATTCCTGAACGATAACGGAATTTTACCTTGGTATATTGAAGATATGATGGCGAAATTAACTAAAGCTTTTAAAGATAAAAACAGAGCAGAAATTTTATTTCTTGCTGCAGATTTAGGTCATTATATAGGTGATGCGCACATGCCATTACATACTTCTGCAAACCATGACGGACAATTGAGCGACCAAAAAGGAATTCATTCTCTTTGGGAAAGCAGACTTCCTGAATTATTTGCTAAAAATTACAAATTAAATGTTCCTCAGGCGCAATACTACACAGATGTTCACAAAGCAATCTGGGATATGATAAACGATACGCACAGTTTAGCGCAGCCATTATTAGATATCGATAAAAAATTAAGAACTGCAACTCCCGAAAATCAGGTTTTTAAAATGGATGCTGATGGAAAAGTATTGAAAAGCAAATACAATACTCCGATTTTCTCTGATGAATATGCAAAGAAACTAAACGATCAGTTAAACGGAATGGTTGAAAACCAAATGAAAAAAGCCATTACTGCAACTGCAAGTTTTTGGTATACAGCGTGGGTGAATGCTGGAAAACCAGACCTAAGCGATTTAGATTCACCAGCAGTAACACAAAGAAATAATCAAGCTTTAAAAGACGATTTATTATTGTTTAAAAAAGGAGATTTATTCGGATTGAAAAATCAGAATGATTAAATTTTTGTTTCAGGTTTAAAGTTTCAAGTTAAAGCCTCAAATTCATTTAGAATTTGAGGCTTTTTCTTTGAATCTTGCGTAAACCTTTGCGTTCTTTGCGGTTAACTAAGTTTTGGAATTATTGATTTAGATTGTAGATTTAGATTGCGTAGACGCACTGCAGTGCGTCTCTACGATCAATTCATGTCGATCAATTCATGTCAATATTTTTTGTACACAACAATTATGTAGAGACGCACAGCAGTGCGTCTACGTCCAGTATTTCACGCCCGCATATAAAAAATCAGTTTAAATCTGCCAAATCTGCGTGCCATTAACCGCATTTGGAATTTAAAAGATTGGAATTTAAAATTTTGATTTCGATTGTAGATTTAGATTTCGTAGACGCACTGCTGTGCGTCTCTACGATTAGTTCATGTGAATCAATCCATGTCAATATATTTTATACACAACGATTATGTAGAGACGCACAGCAGTGCGTCTACGTCCAGTATATCAAGAACGGAGATATAAAAATCTGTTTAAATCTGCCAAATCTGCGTGCCATTAACCACATTTGGAATTTGGAATTTCAGAATTGAAAATTTTACTTTTGGTATTTCTTTTCCTTCAACAAAAATGAAGCAGATTGATAATAAGAAATAGTTTCATTAACCAAATCTACATTGTGCTTTTTCAACGGCATTTCGTCGTACTCAACCTGAAACTCAGATGAAACACTATCTTTTGAATCTAATTTTAAAGCAAATTGTTTCACCTCTTGTTTAGGCGATAAAATAGTCAAAACATTATCCTTTATTAAACCCAAATCCTGATAAGTAGCAATAAAAGCCCTTGGTTTATAAGAAGGTTTTAAAACATCCTGTCCGAAAAATTTACTGTCGTAATCAAAATGCAATAACCCAAGAAGGGTGGGCATAAGATCAATTTGTGACATTAATTTATTGCATTTTTCAGGTTTTTCATTCGGCGTATAAATAAAAGCCGGAATTCTGTATTTGTCAAGCGGAAGCTCTGTTTTTCCCGCACTCGAAGCACAATGATCAGCAACAATTACAAAAACAGTATTGTTGAACCAAGGCTGTTTTCGAGCCATGTCAAAGAATTTTTTAAGCGCATAATCAGTATATTTTACACCGCCATCACGAGATTTAATATCGCCCGGAATATCAATTTTATTGTTTGGATAAGTAAAAGGCCTGTGATTACTCACCGTCATAATATGATTAAAGAAAGGCTTATTTTGTCCCGCTTCAGCATTCATCACTTTAATAGCCTTGTTGTACATATCCTCATCACAAACGCCCCAAACATTTGAAAACGTGATTTCTTCAGGAGTAAAACTAGATTTATCGACAATTTGATAACCGTTCCCAGAATAGAAATCCTGCATATTATCAAAAAAAGCATCTCCGCCGTACATAAATTTCACGTTATATCCTTTCTGTTTAAATACAGAACCCGTAGAAAATTTGTTCTTATTGTCTTCACGTTTTACAACACTTTCTCCGGCAGTTGGTGGCAGACATAAAGTAACAGCCTCAAGTCCGCGTACAGTTCGGTTTCCGGCAGCATACAAATTAGTAAACTGCAGGCTTTTTTGAGATAAACTGTCTAGAAACGGCGTTATATTTTCTTGATTTCCATAGGTTTTCATGAAATCAGCACTTAGGCTTTCAATCGTAATTAAAACCACATTTTTATGATTTTCGGTAGAATCGCTGGATATTTTTTGAATTGTATTTTCTCCGGAAATATTCGGAAACTGTTTCTTTAAAATTGTAAAAGCTTCCTGATTAGGCAGTGTTTTGTAAAATTTGAAATAATCTAATTTGTTGTTTTCAAAAGCCAAATAGAACTTATACAATCCATTAGACTGCAATTCGTTTACAAATACATTTTTAGAATTTTCGGTCTTCGCCAAAGTTGGAATCGCAGCAAGCGAAATGAAAAATAAAACCCAGTAAATTCCAGAGATTTTTACTTTTTCTGTAAAAGAAGGAATTTCGTTAATATAATTCTTAGACCTTTTTACTATAAAATAAGTAACAATCCCGCTAACCAGAAATAAAGCCGAAAATAAAGGAATTACAGGGTAAGACTGCATAATATTTCCAATAACTTCGTTAGTATAAATGAGATAATTAACCGCAATGAAATTGTATTTTACCCCAAATTCATTCCAAAAGAAATATTCACTCAATCCGTTTTGCAGAATTAGTAAAACATATAGAAAAATGACAAACGAATAAAGCCAAAATCTAAGTTTGGTTCGATATTTTGGCAGTAAAAGAAAAACTGTAAATAAAATTGTTTTTAGCCCTATAAAAATCAAGACAATTCTGGGTAAAGCGCCTCCGTATTCGTCAAAAATGCTTTTTCCCGAAGCCGTATATAAAAGTAATAAACTCAAAAAACCTAAAATAACATAGCCATACGGCTTTCTATATTTAGATTCTGAAAGAAAAATGAGATACAGCCAAAGAAAAACCGAGGCAATCACGAAAACAAAAAAATCTGAAAGTAATCCTAAACCAAAAATTTTCAAGCTTTCTAAAAACTTAAAAGAACTTTGCGTTATTGGATGAAAAATCAAAACAATTCTCAAGATAAAACTTATAGAAAAATAGAAAATTGCCAGATTATAAAATGGAGATAATTTTTTGAAAGAACTCATGGTATTTTATTTTCTGCAAAATTAATTTCGATTAATTAACAACAGATGAAGTTACCCTTTTACCTTACTTATTCTATCCTTAATGTTTGCTTAAG
Organism: Flavobacterium sp. NLM; assembly: GCF_002210235.1. NCBI lineage: Bacteria > Pseudomonadati > Bacteroidota > Flavobacteriia > Flavobacteriales > Flavobacteriaceae > Flavobacterium > Flavobacterium sp. NLM. The sequence continues at coordinate 179,887 of NZ_LIAC01000013.1, read as the reverse complement.
ATTACGTATTTTAACCTATTGTTATGATTTTAAGAGGTTAAAAGTCTTAAAATCTATATCTTTGAAGAGTAAAAGAGATATTAATCCTGGATCAAAATAATACGATATGCATATTTTAATTGTTGAAGATGAGTTAGGAATTGTTCAGTTTTTAGAACAAGGACTGCGGGAAGAAGGATATAAAATTACAACCGCAAATGATGGCTCAAAAGCTTTTGAATTAACTCAGAATCATAAATTTGATTTAATTTTGCTCGATTGGATGATCCCTAAAATCAATGGTTTAGATTTATGCAAAGCAATCAGGATCAAAGACCAAAAAACTCCTATAATTTTTTTAACTGCAAAAGATACTGTTCAGGAAACCATAGAAGGATTGAAAGCTGGTGCAAATGATTACATTAAAAAGCCTTTTAGTTTTGAAGAATTAGTAGAAAGGGTTAAAATTCATTTTAGGAATAGGGGTGGAAACGAAACCCTTTCATTAGGAACTATTAAAATTGATCTTTCCAAACATATCGTTTTAAAAAATGATGAAGAAATCGCTTTAACACAAAGAGAATTTGAGCTTTTGACCTATTTAATTCAAAATAAAGGGAAAGTCTGTCCCCGAAATCAGATTTTAAAAGACGTTTGGGATATTAATTTTGAATACGATACCGGCGTAATTGATGTTTTTATGAACGCCATTCGTAAAAAACTCAAATTAAAAATAGAAGAAGATTATATCAAAACCATCCGCAGCGTAGGTTATATCGCTAATGACTTATAAATGAACCAGCTTTCCTTTAAAAACAGAATCGCCTTAAACTATATTATAACCACGGGTCTATTAATTTTAGTGGTTTTTTCGGTTATATATTCTATCGTAAAACATACCGTTTACAGTCACATAGACGAAAATATCAAAGTTGAAATTAAAAACCATTTAGAAGAAATCAAAGTACAAAATGGCAAAGTAATTCTTATTGATGAAGAAGAATGGGAAGAGCGTGAACACAATACTGTTGATGTAAATCCTGTTTTTGTGGAGTTTTTAGATTTGAATAAAAAAATTATTGAAAAAGCACCAAATTTAAAAACACAAGCACTTGAATTTCATGATTCTGTAGAAGATTATGAATTGTTTGATACCAAAATGGGGAATAATGCCATTCGGCAAATTCAGGTTAAATTAAATGTTCAGAACAAACCGATAGGCTATATTATTGTAGCAATGTCGCTGTCAGACTCAAAATTGGTATTAAACAACTTATTTGATATCATGTTTTTATCGTTTTTAGCGATTTTAATAGTGTTGTTTTTTCTGGCCAGATTTTTTGCAGGCAGAAGTATTAAGCCTATAAATGCCATAATTAATACTTCAAAAATTATTACAAAAGATAATTTGAAAGCGCGGATTCCGCTGCCTAAAACGCGAGATGAATTGTATACACTTTCCAAAACCATAAACAATTTATTAAACCGAATTGAAGATGCTATTGAACGTGAAAAACAGTTCACTTCTGATGCTTCACACGAGTTAAGAACGCCTTTAACCGTTATTAAAGGAACACTTGAAGTGCTTATACGTAAACCCAGAAATAATAAGGAATACGAAGATAAAATAAACTATTGTATAAATGAAGTTGATCATTTGAATATGCTCGTAGATCAGCTTTTAACAATGGCCAGATTCGATAATCAAAAGCAGCAGATTAATACAGAAAAAGTCTATTTAAATGCGATAATTTTAGATGTTTTAACGCTGAATTCAGAGAAAATAAAAAGTAAAAAACTAGATGTAAAATTTGATGCCGGAACAGATTTTTATATTCAGTCTGATAATTTTTTAATCATTACCATTCTTAGAAATATTATTTCTAATGCAGTAAAATATACAAATCCAGATGGAGAAATTTCGATTTTACTATTTAAAGAAAACAATAAAATAGTTTGTAAAATTTCTGATAACGGAATTGGTATTGCCAAAGAAGATTTAGAAATGATTTTTAATCCATTTTTCAGGTCCAATTATACAGAACATCCAGAAATTAAAGGAGTTGGTCTGGGACTTTCTATAGTAAAAAGAATTACGGAACTGCTTCATGTTAAATTTAAAATTGAAAGCGAGATAGGAGTAGGAACAACAGTAATTTTGGCTTTCAACAAAGATTCGGAAAACGTTTTCGTAAATTAAAAATTTTCAATAAAAACAGTACTTCAGATTTTTTTTAACAATAAACTATCGTTAAGTTATATTAAAAATTGCTTTTTTTAGAAATTAACTAGTATATTTGCAACCGAATCAAAGAATTATAAAACAAACCAAACAATGATTTCAAATCAATTACATCATCATCATTTTCATTATTGCTCTCAAGCGATGTGTTAATGGTATGCATGTAAATCATCATATTTTAAAACCCGTTTGAGTACATCAAACGGGTTTTTTTATACCAATTCTTTGTACTCAAACTATTAATCTAACAAAAAAAGAAAAATGAGTACTTTAAAAATTGCAATTCAAAAATCGGGTCGTTTAAACGAAGACAGCATTCAAATCCTTAAAGACTGCGGTATTTCAATCAACAACGGAATCGATCAGTTAAAAGCCGAAGCTTCAAACTTTCCTCTTGAAGTTTTATACCTAAGAAATTCAGATATTCCGCAGTATTTAATCGATGGAGTAGTAGATTTAGCCATCGTTGGCGACAACCTTTTAGTAGAAAAAGGAAAAGAAATCGAAGTTGTACAGCGATTAGGATTTTCAAAATGCAAAGTTTCTGTTGCCGTTCCTAAAACCTTCGAATACAATTCAATTCAGGATTTAGCTGGTTTAAGAATCGCAACATCTTACCCAAATACAGTTAACGAATATTTCAATTCTTTTGGGTTAACAGTAGATATTCACCAAATTTCCGGTTCTGTAGAAATCGCACCAAACATCGGACTTGCCGATGCAATTGTCGATATCGTTTCAAGCGGAAGTACTTTATTCAAAAACAACCTAAAAGAAGTTGAAGTAATCCTGAAAAGTGAAGCAGTTCTTGCCGTTTCACCAAAAGTTTCTCCTGAAATTCAAAAGCACATCGACACCTTAAAATTCAGAATACAATCTGTTTTAAGAGCGAGAAATTCAAAATACATCTTGATGAACATTCCAAACGAGAAAATCGACGCAGTTGGAAAAATCCTTCCGGTTTTAAGAAGTTTAACCGTTTTGCCACTAGCGCAGGAAGGCTGGAGCAGTGTTCACTCTGTAATTGATAAAGATACTTTTTGGGACGTAATCGACCAATTAAAAGAAGTTGGAGCCGAAGGAATTTTAGTTTGCCCAATTGAGAAAATGGTATTGTAAAAACAAAATTCCAATTTTTTAAATTCCAAATTCCAATTCTCGACAACAGCTTTGTGAACTTAGCGTTTTCTAAAACAAAAGAATAGAAAAAAAACCTTGCGAACTTTGCGGTAAAAAAAAAAGCACAAAGTTTAGCGGTTAAAAAAAATACAAGCATGAATAAGATAGACAATCCAAAACCAGATACCTGGTCTGAAATATTAAAAAGACCAACCCAAACGATTGATGATATTGAAGTTACGGTAAAAGAAATCTTCAGAGAAGTTCAGAAAAAAGGAGATGAAGCCGTAGCCAAATACACTTCGATTTTTGACGGAATCACTTTAGAGAATTATGAAGTTTCTGCAGCAGAAGTAAATGAAGCAATTGCATTGATTCCGAATGAATTAAAAGAAGCAATTCAATTAGCAAAAGATAATATTTACAAGTTTCACAGCGCTCAAAAAACAGAAAGAATTGAAGTTGAGACTATCGAGGGGGTAAATTGCTGGCAGGAAAAAAGACCAATTCAAAAAATAGGATTATATATTCCGGGCGGAACAGCGCCTTTGTTTTCAACAGTTTTAATGCTGGCAGTTCCGGCTGAAATTGCAGGCTGTAAAGAAATTGTGTTGTGTTCGCCTCCAGATAAAACAGGAAAAATAAATCCAGCGATTTTGTACGCTGCCAATTTATGCGGCGTAACTAAAATATTAAAAGTAGGCGGAATCCAGGCAATTGCAGGAATGACCTTTGGAACAAAATCAATCCCAAAAGTTTATAAAATTTTCGGTCCCGGAAATCAGTTTGTAACCGTTGCTAAACAATTGGCAACACAATTTGGTGTTGCGATTGATATGCCGGCAGGCCCATCAGAATTGTTAATTGTTGCCGATGATTCTGCTGTTCCAGCCTTTGTAGCGTCAGATTTATTGTCACAGGCAGAACACGGGACAGATAGTCAGGTAATTTTAGTTTCGACTTCTAAAAAATTAATTGACCAAGTTGAAAAAGAAATTCAATCGCAGTTAGAAGTTCTTCCAAGAAAAGCAATTGCCATAAAAGCCATCGAAAATTCGAAATTAATTTATGTTGAAAATGATCAGATTGCTTTAGATTTAATCAACGAATATGGTCCGGAACACTTTATTATCTGCTCTGAATATGATGATTTTTACTGCAACGGAATTGTAAATGCAGGTTCTGTTTTCATTGGAAATTATACACCGGAAAGTGCCGGAGATTATGCTTCTGGAACAAATCACACTTTACCGACAAATGGTTATGCTAAAAATTACAGCGGTGTAAACCTTGATAGTTTCATGAAATCAATGACTTTTCAAAAAATATCAGAAAAAGGAATTCAAAATATTGGCAAAGCTATCGAAATTATGGCTGAAGCCGAAGGTTTACAAGCGCATAAAAATGCAGTAACACTTCGTCTGAAGTCCTGCGAGGTTTCTAAAACCTCGTAGGTTTAAATAAATTTTCGATTTATAACCTTAATGAATAATACCTACAAGGTTTTAAAAACCTTGCAGGAGCAAAACTTAGAAAATGAATACTTTCGATATAAACACAATTACACGTGAAAACGTAAAGTCTTTAAAACCATATTCTTCAGCAAGAGATGAGTTTGAAGATTTTGATACCGCCGAAATGATTTTTTTGGATGCCAATGAAAATCCGTTTCAAAATGGCGTAAATCGTTATCCGGATCCGCAGCAGAATTCGGTTAAAGCCATTTTAGCTAAAAATAACAATACAAAACAAAGCCAGATTTTATTAGGAAACGGAAGTGATGAAGTTTTGGATTTGATTTTCAGGGCTTTCTGTGAGCCAAAAACCGATAATATTATCACGCTTCCGCCAACATACGGAATGTACAGCGTTTTGGCGAACATAAATGCAATCGAAAACAGAGAAATTCTACTGACAAATGATTTTCAGCCACAAGTTGAAAAGATTCTGGAAGCTGTTGATGAAAACACAAAAATCATCTTTTTATGTTCTCCAAATAACCCAACCGGAAATTCTTTTTCTGATGAAAGTGTGGTTAAACTGCTTCAAAATTTTAAAGGTTTAGTTGTCATTGATGAAGCTTATATTGACTTTTCGGACAAAGAAAGCTGGTTAATCGAAATTGACGAATATCCAAATTTGATCATTACACAAACACTTTCAAAAGCGTATGGTCTGGCTGGAATTCGTTTAGGAATCTGCTATGCATCAGAAGCTGTTATTTCGGTTTTAAACAAAATAAAACCACCATATAATGTAAACGAACTGACGCAGCAAAGAGCAAAAGAACGTTTAAAAGATTCTGAAAAAATAAAACAGGAAATAGCTTCAATTATTGAACAAAGAGAAGAATTACTTAAAGTATTACTTGAAATTGATTTTGTAGAGAAAGTTTATCCAACAGAAGCCAATTTTATTCTGGCAAAAGTAGACGACGCCAATAAAAGATATAATCAGTTAATTGAAAAAGGAATCGTAATTCGTAACAGAACCACGCAGCCATTATGCGAAAATTGTCTTCGTTTTACAATTGGGACAAAAGAAGAAAATGCTGTTGTAATTAAAGAATTAAAGTTATTGAAGTAAAGATATAGGCCACAGATTACACAGATTAAACGGATTATTTTTATTCTGTTTGTTTTAGATTTTCGCCACGAATTGCACGAATTAACACGAATTGAATTAGTGAAAATTAGTGTAATTCGTGGCAAACAAAAAAAATCATTTTAATCTGTGAAATCTGTGGCAGAAAAATAAAATATATGAAAAAAGTACTTTTTATCGATCGTGACGGAACGATTGTTTTAGAACCTGAAAATTACCAATTAGACAGTTTAGATAAACTGGAATTTTATCCAAAAGCCTTTCAATATCTGGCTAAAATTGCCAATGAATTAGATTACGAACTAGCAATGGTAACCAATCAGGACGGATTAGGAACGGATAGTTTTCCTGAAAATACGTTTTGGCCAACGCAGAATTTCATTTTAAAAGCTTTTGAAAACGAAGGAGTTGTATTTGATGAAATTTTTGTTGACAGAACTTTTCCTGAAGAAAATGCGCCAACGCGTAAACCAAGAACCGGATTGTTAACTAAATATTTAAACAATCCAGAATATGATTTAGAAAATTCTTTTGTTTTAGGAGATCGTTTGACTGATGTTGAATTGGCTAAAAATCTTGGTGCAAAAGCAATTTTCATGAATATGACAGATGGAATTGGAAGTAATGAAATTTCATCAAAACGTGAGGAATTAGACGATACAATTATCCTGCAAACAACAGATTGGAAAAGGATTTATGAGTTTTTGAAACTAGAAGCACGTTCGGCATCAATTACGCGTAAAACAAATGAAACAGATATTTATATCAACTTAAACCTTGACGGAACTGGAAAAAGTAAAATCGATACCGGAATTGCTTTTTTTGATCATATGTTAGATCAAATTTCGCGTCATGGTCAAATGGACTTGGAAATCCTTGTAAAAGGCGATTTAGAAGTTGATGAACACCATACAATAGAAGATACTGCAATTGCTTTAGGAGAAGTTTTCGCAAAAGCATTAGGAAATAAACTAGGAATTGAGCGTTACGGATTCTGTTTGCCAATGGACGATTGTTTAGCACAGGCTGCGATTGATTTTGGCGGAAGAAACTGGTTGATTTGGGAAACCGAATTTAAACGTGAAATGGTAGGCAAAATGCCAACAGAAATGTTCTACCACTTTTTCAAATCATTTACAGACGGCGCAAAAGCGAATTTAAATATCAAAGCAGAAGGAATCAACGAACATCATAAAATTGAAGCCATTTTTAAAGCTTTCGCAAAAGCCATAAAAGTAGCCGTAAAAAGAGATACCGAAAAGATGATTTTGCCTTCGACGAAGGGGATGTTGTAATGAATTTTGTTTCAAGTTTCAGGTTTCAAGTTGCTCAACAGAACGTGAAAGATGAAACTTGAAACCTGAAACAAAACAAACAAAAACTATGAACGCTGATAAATTTGCAAAAGCCTGGATAGAATCCTGGAATTCTCATGATTTAGACGATATCATGAAACATTATTCTGAAGATATTGAAATTACGACACCAATGATAAAACTCGCTGCGGGAATCGAAAGTGGTTCGCTGTACGGAAAAGAGCAAGTTAGAGCATACTGGGAGAAAGCTTTACATAAAATTCCAGATTTGCATTTTGAATTGATCGAAGTAACTTCAGGAGTTAATTCTGTTGCACTTTATTATAAATCAGTTATGAATAAAATGGCAATTGAAGTCATGTTTTTTAATGAAAACGGATTGGTAAACAAAATGATAGCTCATTATACGGATCTGTAAAATAAAATAATAGTATTAAATGATTGTAAGATTGAAGAGAAATCTAAAATCTAAAATCTAAATCTAAAATAAATTGAAAATAGTAATTATAAATTACGGAGCAGGAAATATTCAAAGCATTATGTTTGCTATTGAAAGACTAGGTTTTAAAGCCGTTTTGAGTAATAATCCAGAAGAAATTCAGGCAGCAGATAAAGTGATTTTCCCTGGCGTTGGCGAAGCAAGTTCAGCAATGGCAAAACTTCGTGAAAGCGGTTTAGACAGTTTGATTCCGAATTTGAAACAGCCTGTTTTGGGAATTTGTCTTGGAATGCAGTTGATGTGCAATTCATCTGAAGAAGGTAATACAAAAGGTTTAGGGATTTTTGATGTTGATGTTGTGAAATTTTCAAATCAGGTAAAAGTACCGCAAATGGGTTGGAATCAGATTTATAACTTAAAATCAGATTTATTTGCAGCAATTCCAGAAAATGAATTTATGTATTTGGTTCATAGTTTTTATGCTCCAAATTGTCCAGAAGCCATTGCAACAACGAATTATGATTTAGAATACGCATCCGCTTTACAAAAAGAAAATTTTTATGGAACCCAGTTTCACCCGGAAAAAAGCGGTGAAGTGGGAGAAAAGATTTTAGGGAATTTCTTAAAAATGTAAATTTTAAAATTCCAATTTCTTAAATCCCAAATTCCAATCAAAATATAAATTACAATATCAAAAATCAATTTCAATTTTTAGAATCTAAAATCTAAAATCAGAAATCTAAAATAATAAAAATGAGAATAATACCAGCCATAGATATCATTGACGGAAAATGTGTTCGTTTGTCCAAAGGTGATTATGATACCAAAATAATTTACAACGAAAATCCGCTTGAAGTAGCGAAATCATTTGAAGCGCACGGAATCGAATATCTGCATTTAGTAGATTTAGACGGTGCAAAATCAAGCAAAATTGTCAATTATAAGATTTTGGAACAAATTGCGTCACAAACTAGTTTAAAAATTGATTTTGGCGGCGGATTAAAATCAGATGACGATTTGAGAATTGCTTTTGAAAGCGGTGCAAATCAAATTACTGGCGGAAGTATTGCTGTAAAAAACAGAGCTATTTTCGAAAAATGGATTTCAGAATACGGTTCTGATAAAATTATTTTAGGCGCTGACGCGAAAGAGGAAAAAATCGCTGTTTCGGGCTGGTTAGAAGATTCAAATGAAGATTTGATTCCGTTTATTCAGGATTATCAAACTAAAGGAATTCAGTATGTTATTTGCACCGATATTGCAAAAGACGGAATGCTTGAAGGGCCGAGTTTTGATCTTTATGGCAAAATTTTAGAAGAAGCAAAAGGTGTAAAATTAATTGCTTCGGGCGGAATTTCAACTTTTGATGAATTACCTAAATTAGCTGAATTAGGCTGTGAAGGAACGATAATTGGGAAAGCGATTTACGAAGGAAGAATTACGCTAAAGCAACTTGAAAATTATATTTTAAATAAATAAGATTATTTCGCAAAGATGCACGAAGTAAAACACAAAGATTCACTAAAAAAATCTTTGCGAATCTCAGCGTTATCTTTGTGAATCTCTGTGAAACAACAAAAAAATGTTAGCAAAAAGAATCATACCCTGCTTAGATATAAAAAACGGAAGAACCGTAAAAGGCGTTAACTTTGTTGACTTGCGTGATGCAGGAGATCCTGTAGAATTAGCAGAAATTTACTCGGCAGAAGGAGCGGATGAATTGGTTTTCCTTGATATTTCGGCAACTGAAGAACGACGTAAAACGCTGGTTAATATGGTACGAAGTGTCGCGGAAAAAATCAATATTCCGTTTACGGTTGGCGGCGGGATTTCGTCTGTTGAAGATGTTGAAATTCTGCTGAATAACGGAGCAGATAAAGTTTCGATAAATTCATCGGCAGTAAAAAATCCGCAGTTAATTAATGATTTGGCTCAGAAATTCGGAAGTCAATGTGTTGTAGTTGCAATCGACGCCAAACAAATTGACGGACAATGGATTGTACATTTAGTAGGCGGAAAAGTACCAACTGAACTAAATTTATTCGATTGGGCTGTAGAAGTTGCGGAACGCGGTGCGGGCGAAATATTATTCACATCAATGGATAACGACGGAACTAAAAATGGTTTTGCAAACGAAGCTTTAGCTAAATTATCAACCTTAATCAATATTCCGATAATTGCTTCGGGCGGAGCCGGAAACATACAGCATTTCGTAGATTCATTTAAAGAAGGAAAAGCAGATGCGGCTTTGGCAGCGAGTGTTTTTCACTTTAAAGAAATTGAGATAAAAGCTTTAAAACAAGAACTTAGAGGTAATGGTATTGTAGTTAGACTTTAGGAAAGTCAGATAATAATATTTATGGAAGATAAAGAAAGTATAGAAATTTTTGGAAGTACGGGTAAATTGATAAAACTATTGTTTTTTTCAATCTTATTTTTAATTGTCAGCCTTTGGATATTAGTATATCAGCCTACTGTTCGTAATGTAATCGTTAATAATTTTATAATAAAAAATGGTGCTTCAATTTTAGGTCTATTCATGGGATTGTTTGGAATCTATTTCAGTACAAAAAAGTTATTTGATAAAAAACCAGTCGTTGTTATTGATGCTATTGGAATTATAGATAATTCATCAGCAGTATCGCTTGGGAGAATTTTATGGGAAGACATTGATGCAATTAAAGAAATTACAGTTGTAAATCAAAAATTCATTAAAATTTATCTTAAAAATCCTGAAGATTATATAAGTAAAGAAACTAATGTGATTAAAAGGAATATGATAAAAATGAATTTAAAGCAATCAGGCTCTCCTGTTAGTATTTCAGTTAATGGACTAAAAATATCTTTTAATGAGTTGAAGAATATATTAATACAAAAATTTGAAGAAATTCAAGTAACTAAAAATTAGAACAAAATAATATAAGAGTTCAGAATCTAAAATCTAAACTCAAAAATCTAAAATAATAATGAACATAGATATAAAAAGCTCACACGGATTAATTCCAGCAATAATTCAGGATTCAGAAACTAAAAATGTTTTGATGCTGGGTTACATGAACGAAGAATCGCTTCAAAAAACAATAGAAACACAAAAAGTAACTTTCTTCAGCCGATCTAAACAAAGACTTTGGACAAAAGGCGAGGAGAGTGGTAACTTTTTAAATTTGGTAAGTATTAAAAATGACTGCGACGGTGATACGCTTTTGATTCAGGCAAAACCTGTCGGGCCAACATGTCACACGGGCGCAGATACTTGCTGGCAGGAAGAAAACAAAGAAAATTACGGTTTCATTTCTCAATTAGAAAACACAATCAAAATCCGCAGAGAAAATGCCGATTCTGAGAAAAGTTATGTAGCTTCTTTATTCGAAAAAGGAATCAATAAAATTGCCCAAAAAGTTGGTGAAGAAGCTGTAGAAGTTGTCATAGAAGCAAAAGATGATAACGATGATTTATTTCTTAGCGAAAGCGCTGATTTACTTTTTCATTATTTGATTTTATTGCAGGCAAAAGGTTTTCAATTGAATGACGTTGTTGATGTTTTAAAGAAACGTCAGAAGTAACACAAAGTTTGTTATAACCCAATCTTGTCAGACTGAGCGAAGTCGAAGTCCCGCAAAGTGATTCAGCAAACGGGACTTCGACTTCGCTCAGTCTGACAAAAAATGCGATTAACAAAAAAAGGAAAAAAATCCGTATATATCCGCGCTTTCGCATAGCGAATCCGTGTCATCCGCGAGCCATCTCACAAAGCTTACTCCACAAACTCAAAAACCGCAAATTCTTCCGGGTGATGAAATCCAAATTTCAAACTTTTATAATCCTGTAAAGCAAGATATTCGGTTGTATTACCGTAATCAATTCTAAAAGTATTGGCTTTCCATTTTGTACCCATTTTTGGTTTAGAGAAATTTCCATTTTCTATTTTTTCTAAGCTTGAAAAAGGGATTTTAATTTCGGTATCAAAACCTTCGGGAATTATTTTGCTGACAGCTTCTAATCCTTCAATATCAAATTTCATTGCCGTTTTCCAGCCTCCACATTCGGGCGAAATACACTTTATAAGCATATCATAATTGGTAGAAAAAGCATTTACGCCGATTTCAAGATAGTTTTTTCCGTCACCATCAGGATCAATAAAAACTTCCACTAAATCATCAGCTTCATAGATTTTAGAATCTTTTTTCTGAGCCTTTCCAACTATTTTCGAATCTATAGAATGATAGGCGATATAAAGGTTTTCATCATTCCACGAAAGTGAAACCATTGTATTTTGAGTAGCCTTTTCACCGGAATTATGAATTACAAACGGACCTAAAAAAGGTGTTTTCCAATCGGTTAAATCTCCGTCAATTGTTATTTTATCGGTTGTTTTGTAAACAGGAAATGTCTGGGAATAATTATGTATTGAATAAAAGAATATCAAAAGGTATAAAAACGAGCTAAATTTCATAAAACTGGTAAATTTTAGCTAAAATAAAAAAACAATACTGTTTATGAATACAAATCTGTAACATAAATTAAAAAAATATACTAATATTATAACTAATTCAAAAACTTAATTTATAATGAAAAAATACGTTGGAAGTGTTATAGCAGCTTTTCTAATTGGTTTTTCTGCCAATGCTCAAGGACTTATGAATAAGTCTGAAACCGTTTTCACACATCAGGATACTTTACGCGGAAGCATTACAAAAGAAAGAGCCTGGTGGGATTTGAAATATTATCATCTTGATATAAAAGTAAATCCTGCAGATAAAACAATAACAGGTTCAAATACGGTACGTTATACTGTTTTAACAGAAAATAACAGAATGCAGATCGATTTGCAGGAACCAATGAAGATTACGAAAGTAACGCAAAACGGAAAAGAATTAAAATTTGAAAGAGACGGGAATGCATTCTTCATCACTTTAACTGAAAATCAAAAAGTTGGCGAAACTAAAGAAATAATAGTTTCTTTTGGCGGAGTGCCTAAAGAAGCTGTTAGACCGCCGTGGGACGGAGGAATTACTTGGCAGAAAGATAAAAACGGAAAAGATTTCATCGCTTCATCTTGTCAGGGTTTAGGCGCGAGCGTTTGGTGGCCTTGCAAAGATCATATGTATGATGAAGTCGAAAATATGTTAATCAGCGTGAATGTTCCGGGGCACTTGACCGATGTTTCAAACGGAAGATTACAAAGCGTAAAAAAACAAAAAGACGGAACTAAAACCTTTAATTGGTATGTTTCGAACCCAATTAATAATTACGGTGTCAATATCAATATTGCAGACTACGTTAATTTTTCTGAGAAATTTAAAGGAGAAAAAGGCGATTTAGACTGTAATTATTATGTTTTGAGAGATAATCTTGAAATTGCTAAAAAACATTTTCAGGATGCACCAAAAATGCTGAAAGCTTTTGAAAGCTGGTTTGGACCTTATCCGTTTTACGAAGACAGTTATAAATTAGTTGAAGTTCCGTATTTAGGAATGGAACACCAAAGTTCTGTGACTTACGGAAATGACTATCAAAATGGTTATAAAGGAAACGATATGAGCGGAACAGGCTGGGGATTAAAATTTGATTATATTATTATTCACGAGTCTGGACATGAGTGGTTTGCAAACAATATTACCTATAAAGACATTGCAGATATGTGGATTCACGAGAGTTTTACAACGTATTCTGAATCACTTTTTATTGAGTATTATTACGGAAAAGACGCCGCAAATGAATATATAAGAGGAATTAGAAAAGTGATTACCAATAAAAAACCAATTATTGGCTATTATGATGTAAATGTTGAAGGATCTGGCGATATGTATCCAAAAGGTGCAAATATAATTCATACGATTCGTCAGGTTATAAATGATGATGCCAAATTCAAATCGATTTTGAGAGGAATGAATAAAACTTTTTACCATCAAACAGTTACTACAAAACAAATTGAAGATTATATAAGTAAAGAGTCAGGAATCAATTTTAGTCCGGTTTTTGATCAGTATCTAAGAACGGCTCAGGTTCCAACTTTTGAATATTATATTAAAAATCAAAAATTGGTTTATCACTGGATCAATTGTGTAGAGAATTTTGATCTTCCTTTAAAAGTTACTTTAAACGGTGTTGAAACGTGGTTAAAACCAACAACAGACTGGAAAGCAGAAAATGTAAAGGATGATAAATCTACTTTGGTTGTAGATAAAAACTTTTACGTGACAGAATTTAATATTACCAATTAAACTTCGGAAAATAATTAAAAATTGAAACCCAATAAATTTCTTATTTATTGGGTTTGTTTTTTTATCAGGAAATCATAAAATTTTAGAAATCTTAATCCGAATGTTTACATTTGTTGCAGATTGATTTCAAAATAATACCATTTTACTAATGAAAAATTACTTCGGAAGCATTTTTACTGCTTTTTTAATTGGTTTTACTGCCAATGCTCAAGGACTCCTTAATAAAGGAGAAACGGTTTTTACACATCAGGATACTTTACGCGGAAGCATAACAAAAGAAAGAGCCTGGTGGGATTTAAAATACTATCATCTTGATGTAAAAGTTAATCCTAAAGAAAAAGCTATTTCGGGTTTTAACACAGTACGTTATACTGTTTTAACAGAGAATAACAGAATGCAGATTGATTTGCAGGAACCTATGAAAATTACGAAAGTAACGCAGGACAAGAAAGAATTAAAATTTGAAAGAGACGGAAATGCGTTCTTCATTACTTTAACTGAAAAGCAGAAAGTTGGCGAAACCAAAGAAATCGTAGTTTATTTTGAAGGAAAACCAAAAGAAGCGGTAAGAGCGCCGTGGGAAGGAGGTTTCTCATGGAAAAAAGATAAAAACGGAAAAGATTTTATTGCTACATCTTGTCAGGGTTTAGGCGCGAGCGTTTGGTGGCCAAACAAAGACCATATGTATGATGAAGTAGAAAATATGTTAATCAGCGTAAATGTTCCGGGAGATTTAACGGATGTTTCTAATGGAAGATTGCAAAGCGTTAAAAAAGAAAAAGACGGAACAAAAACATTTAATTGGTACGTTTCGAACCCAATTAATAATTACGGCGTAAACATTAATATTGGTGATTACGTTAATTTCTCTGAAGTTTATAAAGGAGAAAAAGGCGATTTAGATTGTAATTATTATGTTTTAAGAGATAATCTAACTTTGGCAAAAGAGCAGTTTAAGGATGCTCCAAAAATGCTGAAAGCTTTTGAAAACTGGTTTGGACCTTATCCTTGGTATGAAGACAGTTATAAATTAGTAGAAGTTCCGTATTTAGGAATGGAGCACCAAAGTTCTGTAACGTACGGAAACCAATATAAAAATGGTTATTTAGGACGTGATTTAAGCGGAACGGGCTGGGGATTAAAATTTGATTTTATCATTATTCACGAGTCTGGCCACGAATGGTTTGCCAACAATATTACGTACAGAGATATTGCTGATATGTGGGTTCACGAGAGTTTTACAAATTACTCTGAAAGCCTTTTTATTGAATATTATTACGGAAAAGATGCAGCCGCTGAATATATTATTGGATGCAGAAAAAACATTCAAAACGATACGCCAATTATCGGACATTATGATGTTAATAATGAAGGATCTGGAGATATGTATCCAAAAGGTGCTTCAATGCTGCACATGATTCGTCAGGTAATTAATGATGATGCAAAATGGAAATCGATTTTAAGAGGTATGAATAAAACGTTCTATCACCAAACGGTTACTGGCAAACAAATTCAGGATTATATCAACGAACAATCTGGAATTAACTTCAACAGAGTTTTTGCACAATATTTAACTACAACACAGATTCCGGTTTTTGAATACATGTTTAAAAACGGAACTTTTGGATATCACTGGACAAACTGCGTAGCTAAATTTGATATGCCGGTAAGAGTAAAATTAAACGGTGTTGAAACCTGGTTGAAACCAACAACAGAATGGCAGTCTGAAAAAACGACTAATGAAGATAGAAAAGTAGAAGTTGATAAGGATTTTTATGTTACGACTTCGAATATTATAGAGTAAATTTTTAAATTCCAAAATATAAATCCCAAATTCCAATTGTTGGAGTTTGGGATTTTTTCGTAAAGTTTTGTCATTTCGACCGAAGGGAGAAATCGCACTAGTATTTCCGCAAAGAAATTCGCCAATCTTTGTAGAGTTTCGAGTGCGATTTCTCCCTTCGGTCGAAATGACAAATAGTACGTCGTAATTGTGCGCAGAAACCTTTGTCAAAGTTTTAAACTTTGACAAAGGTAGTACCGCAAATAGTTTGGAATTTGGAATTTAAAAAAATTGGAATTTAAATCAACGGCTGTTAAGCTTCGCCTTTTCCTTAATAATATCCGCAATTTTTCTATTCTCAATTTTACTTTCAAGCCATGAAATAATATCAAGATACAAGAAAGCCCTTTTTTCGTAAGTATTCTTTTCAAGCTCTACAAAACGAGCGTGCATTTTTTTGAATTCCTTTTTAATATCGGCAGGATAGAAGTTGTTCAGGTTTCTTAAAAACTTGATGATTTCCTTTTGAACTTCATGTAAATCATTCATTTTCAATAAGAACTTATAGGTGCTTTTCAGGTGATTTTCTAAATAATAATCTTTCCCTAATTCATAATGCGCAATTAAAGACAAAAGTCTCGCGAAGCACATTAAATCCTCACGCATGGTTAAGTTCTTGTTGTTGATGATTTTATCTAAATAAAGAATACATTCATTGTACTTCTCATTTCCAAAATAAATAGAAGCAATTTTATAGAAAAACAACATTTCGTGATGTTCGTCAAGATGTTCGCTGTGCAGTTTTATTTTTTCTAAAATCTCCGGAATCAAATATTCGCTTTCAGCAAAAGTACCTTCCAGAATATGTAAATTCAACTTATTGTTGTAAACATATAGAAATGATAGTGATGCAATGTTATCGTTTACCGGAAATTTTGGATCCTGAATAGTTTCTTCTAAAAGTGAAAGATATCTTTTGAAATTCGATGTATATTTTAACATATAAAGCGATTCAAGAAAATAATGATTTCCTTTTAAGAAGAATACCGGATTCAGATAAATCATATTCGGGTTATCGTAAAAAAGCTGCACCCATTTATAAGCAAACTTATAACTCGCTAAAAAGTCCTGAACCAAGAAACTGCGCCATAAATTAGCGTTGTAAAACCAATACTTTTCACGGAAACCAAATTTAGTTTCGTCAAGTTTTGCAATATGTTTGTTGAAATAATCGTCAATATATTTATACTCTTCATCGCTTTTTACGTAACCGGTTTTCAGCATGATTCCGTATAATTGAAGCGATAAGTTCGATAATTTACTTGAAATTGTATTTCGGTAATTCAATTCCTTGGCCTGAATAACAAGTTCGTCGGCGCGGCCCTGAATACTTCGGGTAATATATTGCGATTCTATCAGCTTTTCGAACTCGACAATTTCATACGCCATATATTTTTCATCATTTTCTAAAGCCTGCTGTTTTGTTTTGTCCAGAATTTTTAAACTCTGTTTGTACAAACCTTTATTATATAGAATAACAGCAAAATCAATTTGTTCACGAAGTTGATAACGAATGTTCTGGCTCGGAATATTCAAACGAATACTTACTAAAATTTGTTTATATAAGTATGATTTTAAGTTAGATAACTGTACTTTTTTGATGATTCCGCTCTTCAAAATCAGCTTTTCATCATAGGTTTCAGACTTATCTAAAATATTGAATAATTCAATGAATTTAGTATTCGAACTTGTTTCTAATCGGCTTGCAAAAATTTTAAACTGCCTTTTTTCAGATTTGGAAAGTGATTTTATCAGAACAAATAAGAAATCTTTTTGATGGTTAGCCATTGTAAAAAATAATAATATAACTTATTGATTATTAAATATTTAAGTCGTTATAAATTGTGTTATGAACAGTATAATTTCATTAAAATGAATTTCGTACTGCGATTGTACAATATATATTTGTTATCAAGATGTGAAATTACATTAAATAAATGAATATGAATAGAGAGAAAGTTCAAATTTTTGACACCACATTACGCGACGGTGAACAAGTTCCAGGATGTAAGTTAGATACTAAGCAAAAATTAGTTATCGCAGAACGACTAGACAAAATGGGAGTTGATATTATCGAAGCCGGTTTCCCTGTGTCAAGTCCGGGCGATTTTTTATCGGTCTCTGAGATTTGTAAAATTGTAGAAAATGCAACCGTCTGCGGATTGACAAGAGCCGTAAAAAACGACATTGATGTTGCGGCAGCTGCTTTAAAGCACGCTAAAAGACCTAGAATCCATACCGGAATCGGAACCTCACAATCTCATATACTCCATAAATTACAAACTACTCCAGAAGATATTATTGCAAGAGCAAAATTTGCAGTAGCTCACGCAAAATCATATGTAGAAGATGTTGAATTCTATGCAGAAGATGCTGGTAGAACAGACAATGCTTTCCTTGCTAAAGTTTGCGAAGAAGTAATTAAATCTGGTGCAACGGTATTAAATATTCCTGATACAACAGGATATTGTCTTCCTGAAGAATACGGGGCAAAAATTAAATATTTAAAAGAAAACGTAAAAGGAATCGAAAACGTAATCCTTTCATGTCACTGTCATAATGATTTAGGAATGGCAACTGCAAACTCAATTGCAGGTGCTATAAATGGTGCAAGACAAATCGAGTGTACTATTAATGGTATTGGAGAAAGAGCTGGAAATACAGCACTTGAAGAAGTGGTAATGATTTTCAAACAGCATCCATACTTAAATTTAGATACAAACATTAATACAAGAGAATTAAACGAAATGAGTCGTTTGGTTTCTGAAAGTATGGGAATGATTGTGCAGCCAAATAAAGCGATCGTTGGAGCAAATGCTTTTGCGCATAGTTCTGGAATTCATCAGGATGGTGTTATCAAAAACAGAGCGACTTATGAAATCATGGATCCGCTTGATGTTGGTGTAAACGAATCTTCAATCATTTTGACTGCAAGAAGCGGAAGAGCAGCATTAGCATACCGTGCTAAAAAAGTAGGTTACGAGTTGACTAAAGTACAATTAGACATTGTATATATTGAGTTCCTGAAATTTGCAGATATCAAAAAAGAAGTGGTTGATGCAGATATTCACCAAATTATCGAAGCTTCTAAAATTGAAGGTGATTTAATCAGAAGCTAGTTAAAAAAGAAAATAGAAGAAAGAGTAAAGAAGAAAGAAAAAATAATAAAGATTTAAATCATAAAGAACGAGACGTTATGAATTTGAAAATAGCAGTTTTACCAGGAGACGGAATTGGACCAGAGGTTATTGCGCAGGCCAAAAAAGCATTATACGCTATTGGCGAAGTGTACAATCATGAATTTGTTTTTGAAGAAGCGCTCATGGGTGCTATCGCCATTGACAAAACTGGAAACCCGCTGCCGGAACAAACTTTAAATCTTTGTTTAAATACTGATGCTGTTTTATTTGGTGCCATTGGTGATCCTAAATACGATAATAATCCAAATGCAAAAGTTCGTCCGGAGCAGGGATTATTGAAATTGCGTAAAGAATTAGGATTGTTTGCCAACATTCGTCCAATAAAACCTTATAAAGCATTAGTTGACGCATCTCCTTTAAAAAGAGAAATTATTGAAGGTGCTGACTTTACTATTTTCAGAGAATTAACTGGCGGTGCTTATTTTGGAGCTAAAACATTAAATGAAGAAGGAACACACGCTTCAGATTTATGTGAATATTCAGAAGAAGAAATTACAAGAATCGCACATTTAGCTTTTAAATCGGCACAAAACCGACGTAAAAAGCTGACTATGGTTGACAAAGCTAACGTTTTGGAAACTTCAAGATTATGGAGAAAAGTAGTTCAAAAAGTGGGCGAAAGTTATCCTGATGTTCTTTTAGACTTTTTATTTGTTGATAACGCAGCCATGCAAATCATCTTAAATCCAAAACAATTTGATGTGATTTTGACAGAAAATTTATTTGGAGATATTTTATCAGATGAAGCAAGCGTAATTACAGGTTCAATTGGTTTATTAGCTTCGGCATCTTTAGGAGAAAAAAATGCGCTTTTCGAACCAATCCACGGATCTTATCCTCAGGCAAAAGGAAAAAATATTGCCAATCCAATTGCTTCGATTTTATCAGCAGCAATGTTGTTAGAACATTTCGGATTGTTTACAGAAGCAAATGTGATTTATAAAGCTATTGAAAAAGCAATTGAATATAAAGTGGTTACAGTTGATTTAAAACCAGATTCAAAATTCGGTACAAATGAAGTAGGGGAGTTTGTCTCCAATGTTATTTTCAGCAAAGATGACCTGTTATATTTCAGAAATGACAATGTTCATATCGGACAGTCGACAATAGTTTAAAGTTTTTATTAAAATTATGAATTAAATAACAAGAAGTATTGAAAATGTTGAGATTTTATTTTTTTAGTTCTTAAAGTTTCCGTACTTTTGTAACACTAAAAAAATAAAGATGCAAATCTCAATTATTATTACTTCTGTCGTTGTTGTCAATGTGTTTCGCACATCTGCATCGGGAATGGTATAAATATAATTGAAAAACTATATTACAAACCTTCCAAATACTGGAAGGTTTTTTTTTGAATAAAAATTAAAATAAATAATACAATAATGGAATTAAATAAGTACAGCAAAACCATCACTCAAGATCAAACTCAGCCAGCGGCGCAAGCGATGTTATACGGTATTGGTTTAACTGAAGAAGATTTAAAAAAAGCACAAGTAGGGATTGTGAGCATGGGTTACGATGGTAACACGTGTAACATGCACCTGAATGATTTAGCAAAAGATGTTAAAAAAGGTGTTTGGGATGCAGATCTGGTCGGACTTATTTTTAATACCATTGGTGTAAGTGACGGAATTTCAAACGGTACTGAAGGAATGCGTTATTCATTAGTATCTCGTGACGTTATTGCAGATTCTATAGAAACAGTGGCAGGAGCACAATGGTACGATAGTATCATCGCAATTCCCGGCTGTGACAAAAATATGCCCGGAGCATTAATCGCAATGGGAAGATTAAACCGTCCGTCAATGATGGTTTACGGAGGATCTATTCACTCTGGAAAATGGAAAGGAGAATCTTTAAATATTGTTTCTGCTTTTGAAGCTTTAGGGAAAAAAGTAAAAGGAGAAATTACTCCGGAAGATTTTAAAGGTGTTATTCAAAATGCCTGCCCTGGAGCTGGTGCCTGCGGTGGAATGTATACGGCAAACACAATGTCTTCTGCAATTGAAGCATTAGGAATGAGTATGCCATATAGCTCTTCTAATCCTGCTTTAAGTCAGGAAAAAAGAGACGAATGTCTAGCTGCCGGAGCTGCAATTAAAATTTTATTAGAAAAAGATATTAAGCCAAGAGACATTATGACTCGTAAAGCTTTCGAAAATGCTATTACAATTGTAGCGGTTTTAGGAGGTTCTACAAATGCTGTTATGCACTTAATTGCAATGGCACATTCTGTTGGTATCACAATTACTTTGGATGATTTTCAGGCTATTAATGACAGAACTCCGGTTCTTGCTGACATGAAACCAAGTGGTAAATATATGATGGAAGATATTCATGAAGTGGGAGGTATTCCGGGAGTAATGAAATATCTGTTAAAAGTTGGATTGATTCACGGAGATTGTTTAACTGTAACAGGAAAAACAGTTGCTGAAAATTTAGCTTCAACTCCAGATTTACAAGACGGACAAGAAGTTATCCATGAAATTCAAAAAGCATTAAAACCAACAGGAAATATTCAGGTTTTATACGGAAATCTTGCTTCTGAAGGTGCTGTAGCAAAAATCAGCGGAAAAGAAGGAGAATATTTTGAAGGACCGGCTGTAGTTTTTGAGGGTGAATTTGAAGTAATTCCTGGTCTTCAGGCCGGAAAAATTAAACCGGGTAATGTAGTCGTCATCAGGGGTTGTGGACCAAAAGGTGGTCCGGGAATGCCTGAAATGCTAAAACCAACATCAGCGATTATTGGAGCTGGATTAGGAAGCAGCTGTGCACTTATTACAGATGGTAGATTCTCCGGAGGTTCACACGGATTCGTGGTAGGACACGTTACACCAGAAGCATATGATGGTGGTGGTATTGCACTAGTAAAAGATGGAGATATAATCGCTATCGACGCTGTGAAAAATACTATCGACCTGAAGATATCTGACGAAGAATATGCAGCTCGTAAAGCGGCTTGGGTTCAACCAGCGCTAAAAGTTGACAGAGGAGTTTTACTTAAATACGCAAGGTCGGTTTCAAGCGCATCAACAGGATGTGTTACCGATAACTAGCATTCAATTACAATTTCAAAAATCAATTTCAATAAAATGAAAAAGATTTTGGAATAAACTATAAAAGTGTAAATCTCTATTTCTTAAAAAATAGAAATAAGAGAGAAAAAAATATACCAAATGGGAACAATTAGGATATCAGGCGCCGAAGCCGTTATTAGATGTTTATTAGCAGAAGGAGTAGACTTAATTTATGGTTATCCGGGAGGAGCAATCATGCCGGTTTACGACGAATTATATAAATTTCAGGATCAGTTACACCATGTTTTAGTACGTCACGAACAAGGTGCAACGCATGCTGCTCAGGGTTATGCGAGAGCGACAGGAAAAGTAGGAGTGGCGATTGCTACTTCTGGACCGGGAGCAACAAATTTAGTGACCGGAATTGCTGATGCTCAAATCGACTCAACTCCAATGGTTTGTATTACCGGACAAGTTGGAAGGCATTTATTAGGATCTGATGCTTTTCAGGAAACAGATATTATCGGAATTTCGACTCCGGTTACAAAATGGAATTTTCAGGTAACAGAGGCTTCTCAAATTCCTGAAATCATTGCAAAAGCATTTTATATTGCTCGTTCCGGACGTCCGGGACCTGTATTAATCGATATTACTAAAAACGCTCAGTTTGATGAGTTAGATTTTAGTTATGAAAAATGTACTGGAATTAGAAGTTATGTTCCGGTTCCGAAATTAAAATTAGACAAAGTTGCAGAAGCTGCAGCGTTAATCAACAGTGCTAAAAAACCTTTTATAGTTTTCGGTCAGGGAATTATTTTAGGTCAGGCTGAAGCCGAGTTTAAAGCAGTTCTTGAAAAATCAGGAATTCCGGCGGCCTGGACTATTTTAGGACTTTCGGCTCTGCCAACAGATCATCCTTTAAATGTAGGAATGCTTGGAATGCACGGAAATTATGCTCCAAACTTACTAACAAATGAGTGTGATGTTTTAATTGCCTTCGGAATGCGTTTTGACGACCGTGTTACAGGTAAATTAGCTACTTACGCAAAACAGGCAAAAGTAATTCACTTCGAAATTGATCCTGCAGAGGTTGATAAAAACGTTAAAACAGAAGTTGCTGTTTTAGGTGATGTAAAAGAATCTTTAGCTGCTTTATTACCATTACTGGATGCAAAATCACACGATTTATGGCACAATGAGTTTAAAGAATTGGCTAAAATAGAATATGATACGGTTATTAAAGACGAATTAAATCCAGAAACTCCGGGACTTTCGATGGGAGAAACTATCGAAATGATCAACAAACACTCAAAAGGTGATGCGATTATAGTTTCAGATGTTGGTCAGCACCAAATGTTTGCGTGTCGTTATGCTAAATTCAATTCAACTAAAAGTAATATTACTTCTGGCGGATTAGGTACAATGGGATTTGCGCTTCCGGCTGCAATTGGAGCTAAAATGGGAAGACCAGATCGTGAAGTTGTAGCTATTATTGGTGATGGAGGATTCCAGATGACGATTCAGGAATTGGGAACAATTTTCCAGACCCAGGTTCCGGTAAAAATTGTAATTCTAAACAATGAATTTTTAGGAATGGTGCGTCAATGGCAGGAATTATTTTTTGACAACAGATATGCATCAACAAAAATGATTAATCCAAATTTTACAGCAATTGCCGAAGGGTATCATATTAAATCTAAGAAAGTTACACAACGTGAAGATTTAGATTCCGCAGTTGCCGAAATGCTTGCTTCAAAAGATTCTTATTTCTTAGAAGTCATGGTCGAAAAGGAAAACAACGTTTTCCCAATGATTCCAACAGGAGCATGTGTATCAGAAATTAGATTAAGCTAAAAAAAGGTTTCAAGTTTTAAGTTTCAAGTTTCACGTTCTCAGCAGAACTTGAAACTTGAAACCTGAAACAAAATAAACTAACAAAAAAATGGAAGATAAAACATTTACCATATCGGTATACTCAGAAAATAACGTGGGTTTATTAAATAGAATATCGGGAATATTCTTAAAGCGTCACATTAATATATTAAGTCTAAATGTTTCAGAATCAGAAATAGAGAATGTTTCAAGATTTATCATTGTAGTAAATACAACGGAGAAATGGGTTCAGAATATTGTGGGACAGATTGAAAAACAAATTGAAGTTATAAAAGCATTTTATCATACAGATGAAGAAACCATTTATCTAGAAAATGCACTTTTTAAAATCGCTTCAAGTTTGTTGTTTGATGAAAAACAAATTCAAAATATCATCAAAGACAGCCAATCGACGATTGTAACGGTTTCAAGAGATTTCTTTGTGATTTCAAAATCAGGAAGACGTTCAGAAATTGAAGATTTATACCAAAAATTCAAACCATACGGAATTATGCAATTTGTACGTTCGGGAAGAATTTCGGTTTCTAAAGAAAAAATGGAGATTTCATCATTGTTAGAAACCTTCAAATAAACAATTAATATGTGATATTACACGATCACAACCAATTATAAATAAATTAATTACTAAATTTCATTTCATTAAATATTTTAAAACAAAATGGCAAATTATTTCAACACATTACCACTTAGATTACAATTAGAGCAACTTGGAGTTTGCGAATTTATGGAGCAGTCAGAATTTGCAGACGGAATTTCAGCATTAGCAGGGAAAAAAGTTGTTATTGTTGGATGTGGTGCACAAGGTTTGAATCAAGGTTTAAACATGAGAGATTCAGGTTTAGATATTTCTTACGCATTGCGTGCAGATGCAATTGCTGAAAAGAGAGCTTCATATAAAAATGCAACTGAAAATGGGTTTAAAGTAGGTACTTATGAAGAGTTGATTCCAACTGCTGATTTAGTTTGTAATCTTACTCCGGATAAACAACATACATCTGTTGTTACTGCGATTATGCCATTAATGAAACAAGGATCGACTTTAGCTTATTCTCACGGTTTTAATATTGTTGAAGAAGGAATGCAGATTCGTGAAGATATCACGGTTATTATGTGTGCGCCTAAATGTCCGGGATCTGAAGTTCGTGAAGAATATAAAAGAGGTTTTGGTGTACCAACACTTATTGCAGTTCACCCTGAAAATGATCCAAACGGATTTGGTTTAGATCAGGCAAAAGCTTACGCTGTAGCAACTGGAGGACACAAAGCAGGAGTTTTAAGATCATCGTTCGTTGCCGAAGTAAAATCAGATTTAATGGGTGAGCAGACAATTCTTTGCGGATTGCTTCAAACAGGATCTATTTTATGTTTTGATAAAATGGTTGAAAAAGGAATCGATAAAGCATATGCTTCAAAATTAATTCAATACGGATGGGAAACTATTACTGAAGCTTTGAAACATGGTGGAATCACAAATATGATGGATCGTTTAAATAATCCTTCTAAAATTGAAGCTTATGAATTAGCAGAAGAATTGAAAGATATTATGCGTCCGTTATTCCAAAAACATCAGGACGATATTATTTCTGGAGAATTCTCAAGAACTATGATGATTGACTGGGCTAATGACGATGTTAATTTATTGAAATGGAGAGCTGCGACAGGAGAAACTAACTTCGAAAAAACAGCTCCGCAAGAAGCTCCAATTTCTGAGCAGGAATATTTTGATAATGGAGTTTTAATGATTGCAATGGTAAAAGCTGGTGTTGAGTTAGCTTTTGAAACTATGACAGAGGCTGGAATCATTGAAGAATCTGCTTATTATGAGTCATTACACGAATTACCATTAATTGCAAACACAATCGCAAGAAAGAAATTGTTTGAAATGAACCGTGTAATTTCTGATACTGCAGAATATGGCTGTTATTTATTTGATCACGCTTGTAAGCCATTGTTGACTGAATTTATGAAAAAAGTAGAAACAAATATTATTGGAAAACCATTTTCAACTTCAAATGGAGTAGATAATAATGTTTTAATTGCTGTAAATAAAGAAATTCGTCAGCATCCTATCGAAGAAGTAGGAGCATGGTTGAGAGAATCAATGACAGCAATGAAAAAAATTGTATAATAAAATTGGGAATTTCCACGCATTCCGAATGTAGTGGAATTTGCTCTGTATCAATGTTTTAAATTAATATTTTGAATTAGTAAGCACTTATTAAGAAAATAGATATAGATGCATTTTGCATTCACTTAACTTCTGTTATTTAAGCAAGTTAAGTGAAGCGGATCCCTAAAATTGGGGTATATTTTTTAATCAAAAAATATACTTGTTGAAATTTCTATTATAATTAATAAAGCTGCTGCTATTTTCAAAGTAGGGAAAGCATTTGTAATGCAGATATTACAAAATTAATTGTTATTGAAATTTGTTAAATAAAAAGGTATGATAATTTCTTTGTCATACCTTTTTTGCGATTTAGATTTTTTCTTAAATCGTCTTTTTTTAGAATAACTTTAAAAAAAACATATATTTTATTTATTATATGTTTTTTTTATATAAAATTTATGAATTAAATAATTTTAAGAATAGAAGCAGATTTAATACATTTATAAAAAAAAATTCCACAAAACTATGAGTTATTATAAAATTGAAAATTTAGAACAATATTTTAAACATTACAATAAGTCAATAAGAGAGCCAAGAAAATTTTGGGGGAAAATTGCCGAAGAAAATTTTACTTGGTATCAACAGTGGGAAAAAGTTGTTGATTTTAATATGGCAGATGCCGAAGTGAAATGGTTTACTGACGCTAAGGTTAACATTACCAAAAACTGTATCGACAGACATTTAAGCAAAAGAGGAGAAAAAACGGCTATCATTTTTGAACCGAATGATCCGTCTGAAAGCGCTTTACATATAACTTATAATGAATTATACGAACGAGTTTCAAAAATGGCGAACGTTTTGCGCGAGCAGGGAGTTCGTAAAGGAGACCGCGTTTGTATTTATTTACCAATGATTCCAGAATTAGCAGTTTCTGTTTTGGCTTGTGCCAGAATTGGAGCGATTCACTCAGTAGTTTTTGCAGGATTTTCTGCTTCTGCAGTTTCTGCCAGAATTATCGACAGCGAATGTAAAATGGTAATTACATCTGATGGAGGTTATAGAGGAAATAAAACAATCGATTTAAAATCTATTGTTGATGAAGCTTTGGATACTTGTCCGTCAGTTTCTAAAGTTTTAGTGGTAAAAAGAACAAAAACAGAAGTGGCAATGAAAGAAGGACGTGACATTTGGTTACAGCCTTTATTAGATGCAGCTCTTGATAATAGTGTTGCTGAAATTATGGATGCCGAAGATCCTTTGTTTATTCTGTATACTTCTGGATCAACAGGGAAACCAAAAGGAATGGTGCATACAACAGCCGGATACATGGTTTACACGGCTTATACATTCAAAAACGTATTCAGCCATGAAGAAAACGATATCTTCTGGTGTACGGCAGATATTGGATGGATTACAGGACACTCATACATTTTATACGGACCATTACTAAATGGCGGAACAACCGTAATTTTTGAAGGAGTTCCTTCTTATCCTGATTTTAGCCGTTTTTGGGATATTATCGAAAAACATAAAATCACACAATTTTATACAGCACCAACGGCAATCCGTTCATTAGCAAAAGAAAGCTTAGATTATATTCAAAAATATCCTCTAAAATCGCTAAAAGTTATTGGATCTGTTGGAGAACCAATCAACGAAGAAGCTTGGCACTGGTTCAACGACCACGTTGGAGATAAAAGATGTCCGGTTGTAGATACTTGGTGGCAGACAGAAACTGGAGGAATTATGATTTCACCAATTGCTTTTGTAACGCCAACAAAACCAACTTATGCGACATTGCCATTGCCGGGAATTCAGCCAGTTTTAATGGATGAAAAACGTAATGAAATTGAAGGAAACCAAGTAGTTGGAAGTTTATGTATTAAATTCCCTTGGCCTGGAATCGCCAGAACGATTTGGGGAGATCACCAACGTTATAAAGACACTTATTTCTCTGCT
Organism: Flavobacterium sp. NLM; assembly: GCF_002210235.1. Lineage (NCBI taxonomy): Bacteria > Pseudomonadati > Bacteroidota > Flavobacteriia > Flavobacteriales > Flavobacteriaceae > Flavobacterium > Flavobacterium sp. NLM. The sequence continues at coordinate 151,942 of NZ_LIAC01000013.1, read as the reverse complement.
TTCCCTGGAAAATACTTTACAGGTGACGGAGCTTTAAGAGACGAAGTTGGTTATTACAGAATTACGGGTAGAGTAGATGATGTTGTAATTGTTTCTGGACATAATTTAGGAACAGCGCCAATCGAAGATGCTATCAACGAACACCCAGCGGTTGCAGAATCTGCTATTGTTGGATTCCCACATGATATTAAAGGAAACGCTTTATATGGTTACGTTATTCTGAAAGAAACTGGAGAAGTTAGAAATAAAGAGAATTTATCAAAAGAGATCAACCAATATATTTCGGATCATATTGGGCCAATCGCTAAATTAGATAAAATCCAATTCGTTTCTGGTTTACCAAAAACACGTTCAGGAAAAATCATGCGTAGAATTTTACGTAAAATTGCTGAAGGTGATAATTCTAATTTTGGAGATACTTCAACATTATTGAATCCTGAAATTGTAGATGAGATTATTAAAGATAGAATTTCTTAATTCGAAACTTGTATTTATAATAAAAAATGCCTCTTAAATTTTAAGAGGCATTTTTGTTTTTATGATGATCAGCTTTGTCAAAGTTTTAAACTTTGACAAAGCTTAAGTATTTATAATCTATGTCAGGCTGAGCGAAGTCGAAGCCCTCGCAAAGTGATTCTTGCATGACGGGCTTCGACTTCGCTCAGCCTGACAATCGCGTTGTTTCAACATGTAGTTTGTCATTTCGAGGAACGAGAAATCGCACTCGTAATTCTACAAAGATTGGTGACATGCATTGTCGAGTTTCTAGTGCGATTTCTCGTTCCTCGAAATGACAAGATTGTGTGTAGTTCTTTGTCAAAGTTCAAAACTTTGACAAAGATTGTGTTTAGAATTATCGTATCCCCAATCTCGACTTCAATTTCAAAAATAAAAGCCCAATTTTATAAGCATCTTCTGCAGAAGAATTTCTGTCGCTTTTTGGAATTTTATAAATTTCGCATAAATCGTTTAAGGAAAACTGTTTGTCATTAATATCAGTTAATTTTCGATACATAATGTCAATATCGAGAGCTTCATTTTTTAATCTTCCGCAATCTAATCTTTCCAGAGCAGCGTTTAGCATTTCAATGTCAAAATTAATATGATGACCAACCAGAACTGCATTTCCAATAAAATTTATAAATGCCTCTAAAGCCTCAGCTTCAGGCATTTTATTCATTTTGCTTTCAATAATGAATTCATTAGAAATTCCGTGTTCTTCTAGAAATTTATACTGAAGTAAAACTGCTTCAAAATTCTCTTTAATTACAATACTGTCGTCAATTACAGAAAAAGCCCCTAAAGATAAAATAACATCTTTATTAGGGTTTAAGCCAGAAGTTTCCGTCGACAAAACCACGTATTTGGTTGGTTTTGCTTCTAATTTTGTTAAGTATTCCTTCCAGAATTCCGGATATTCCTTATTGATATTTTTAATCCAGTCTAGCATATTTTATGAGAATTGTGTCAGTTGAAATTTACTCTTAATAAGTTCCTCAAGATCCTTCATCGGGGTTAAAGCATTTTTTAACTTCTCTTTGTCTGATTTAGACATTTCTCTTAAATTAATATATTGCCCGGAATCGTCATTTTTTAAACCTTCAACAGTTCTGAATTTTGAAAGTGTTAAAAAAGCTTCGGCACAACTTAAATATATTTCAGCATTTTTAGAATCGGTAATCGCTAATTGTTTGAATCTTAAATACGTATTTTTGATTCCTTTTATATTCGCGCTCAAAATTAACAAACGTGCACTGTCAATAAGCGGCATTAAAGCACGGGTTTTAATATCAAATTTCCCTTTTTGCGGACCTTCTTCTTCAACAATGAATTTCTTGAAAAAGCTTAGAGGAGAATTTCTCTTTAAAGCATCGTTTCCTAAAAAGTCAAAGAATAAAGTATTGTTTACGGCATTTTTAAATACCACATTTTCGATAACTTCTTCAATTTTTGCTTCACCAATTACAATCTCATAATCAAAGAAAATACTGCTCAAATCATTACTGTTTTCACCTGGAGTATTCATCCAGCTGTTGTATTGTTTTGTCCAGTCGCTCAATGACTTACACCAAAGCATATTACTTCCCATATGACCGTTTGGACAATATTCGTAACCTACTTTTTCAAGTATGGCAGTTGTTCTTTTTGCGAGTCTTAAAAAGTAATCTTTTACTTCGCGGTATTTCTCTGGAGCAACATCTTCAAAAATCAAAATACTATCCTGATCTGTCAATAAAAGCTGTTCTTTACGTCCTTGACTACCAATGCTTAACCATGCAAATCTGGCAGGAGGGGAGCCTAAATCTAAAATAGATAATTCTACCGCACGTTTAATGATGGCAAGGTTAATTTCGCTTGCAATATTACTAACGTGAGAAATTGGTATATTTTTCTGAATCGAATTCTGAATCAAATCTGATAAACGATCACGAATTTGTTTTAAATCTTTTGGAAGCTGCGAACGCTTAATTTCTTTAATTAAAACACCAGGGTTACTAGCTTGAGCCACAATTAAATCGTGCTCAGAAATAATTCCTTTCACAGCAGATTTACTTGTACCGTCTTTAGTCACACAAAGGTGAGAAACATTATGTTTCAGCATTAAAAGCTGAGCTTCGGCCAAAGAAACATTTTCAATTACTGTAACAACCGGCGAAGACATAATCTTGTCAATCGTTTCTGTAATAGGATAACGTCCGGTTGCAATTTTTGAAGATAAATCGGCATGGGTAACAATACCAATTGGATTATTTTTTTCACAAATCACAATATTGTCCACCATAGATTCTGTCATCAAAATGGCAACATCTTTTACAATATGGTGAGATTCTGTTGTTAACGGAGAATTATTATAAGAAAGAGACTGAATATACTGCATCTCATTCTGCTGATCCATGAAATTACTGTCCGGATCTAATTTTCCGTTAGAGCGTGAATTATCTCGTGTATGTCTTGAATTTACTGCGAAACTTTCCAGTAAAAAGTTTAAAACATCTGAATTATTAGCTACAAACGGGCGGAAAACAGCAATTGGAATTGCGTAAACAATACTTTCCTCACGTGCTTTTGCCGTCATCATATAGTTATTTTTGGCAAAAAACGGGCGTAAACCAAAAATATCTCCTTCGTGACATTTGTTTATAAGAGTTTCCTCGGCATCAGCAATCGTTGTTAAATTAATGACTCCAGAAGCCACAACATAAAAACTGTCGTGAAGCGGATCATTATTTTGAAACAATACTGCATGTTTTTCTAAATTAATGACACGAATATTTGTTGCGATATCTGATAATTCCTGAAAAGTTAAGTTATCAAACGGCGGGTATTCTTTTAAAAAATCTGCAATATGCTCAGCAATTGTATTCATATATGGTATAATATCTTTTAAAATATTGAATGTAAAAATAATAAAATAAACTCTTAGAATGAAACCATCTTGCTCAGAATCTAATTATTTTAAAGAAATGTTAAGATTTACTGAATTCAAGGCTTTAAAATAGTTTTTTGAGAATCAATTTTAAATAATCGATTGATTTTCATTGTTATAAATTTACAGTTTTATCAGTTTATAAACTAAATTATTCAATTTATGTTGCATAGGGAAAGAGGCAGCAGTTTAGATTATTCAGGATTTATAATAATGAATGATTCAGCATAAGATTCTTATAATTTTCTATTTTACATAATATAAATTATAGTTCAAAAATATATATGTCTAATTAACGGCTGGCAAGGCTTTATTATTTGTATTCTCTTTCTATTCATAGACTTATCTCTTGTTTCAGAATCTCATCTTTCAAAAAATGCTTTATATTATTTCAAATATGAGATTTATATTGATTCAAATTAATATCATTTTACTGCGTTAAAATTTCTCATATTTGAAAAATAAAATTTTCAAATTTCAAATAAAAGATTTTTACGCGTTGAAATTTTACTTTAACGATTATACATTAGTCAAGATTTCATATAATATTGTGATGCTTCAAATTTCTCATATTTGAAAAATTATTTTATTTTTTTCAAATAAACGGATTTTCAGTTTAGTGAAATTTTAATTTAAACCTTCATATGTTTTAATTATTTTAAGTAAAAATCCTATATTTGACATTTATGACAGATCGCAACATGACAGACAAAATAATACATCAAGGTAGAAATATAAAACGTTTCCGTGAAATGTTAGGTATTAAACAGGAAGCACTTGCCTTTGAATTGGGCGAAAATTGGAATCAAAAGAAAATCTCTCTTTTGGAACAAAAAGAATCTATAGAAAATGATATTTTAGAACAAGTTGCTAAAATACTGAAAGTTCCTGCACAAGCTATCGAAAATTTCGACGAAGAACAAGCAGTAAATATTATTTCAAATAATGCTTCTTTTGACAATTGTCAACAACCGGCTTTTTTTAATAACCAACCTACTTTCAACCCTATTGATAAAATGGTTGAGCTTTACGAGCGTATGCTTGAGCAGCAAAAAGAAATGATTGATAAGTTAGAAAAGTTGATTCAGGGAAAGTAAAAAATACTACGATTACTATTCGTATAATTTCTTCATAATTAATTCTTTAGGTACTAAATCACTACCACCACGTTTTCTAAATTGAATGACATTATCTTCTACAACTAAAACTGCGCTTGAACTTGATCCGTCTTTATTTATCAGTTTTATTTGAGCTGTGTCGCCCAATGGATAAACATATCCGGTAACATCTAAAACTCCCGAATTTAATTCTTTAGAATCGCTTGTAACTTCTGCAGTTCCAGAAATCATATAATTTGACTGTGCCATTGTTATGGTAAAAATATATTGTTTTTTACAGTCTTTGCATTTTTCTGATCCCCATGTGCCGGTAAATTTATTGGTTTGCGAATATGATTGAAAGCTTATAAGAATCAGAAACAAAATATTTTTTTTCATAAAATTTAAATGTGCAGAATTATGATTCAAATATAAACGAAAAAAGCATCACAGAATTGTGATGCTTTATATTTCGCGTATTTGAAAATTTAATTTAATTTTTTCAAATAAACCGATTTTCCGTTAAGTGAAACTTCAATTTGATTTGTCTTTTCAGTAAATGTTGTTCTCAGCACATTTCCGTTAAAAAGTGAAACGTCACCGTAAACTTTTCCAGTTTCATCAGAAACATATTCAAACAATAATTTTTTGTTATCTGGTTCAATTCCAAGTTTATAACTAGAAAATTTAGTTCCTTTTAAATCAAATTGCTGCTGTGAATCAATAATTTTCCCATCAGCATAAAAATTTGTGATCGTTTTGCTTAAAGTAATATCCGGATAATATTGATTTACTTTTGATAGTAATGAATATTGCTCCACATTTGCATCTTCTTGTTTTGATGAGATGGTTTGAGCAAAAGAAATTGTTGTAAAAATAAGTGCTAATAGTAAAGTGAATTTTTTCATAATCTAAATTTTATAGTTAATGTTTCAAAACATTTTCGAAACGTTATATAATAACCATTTTTGAATTAAAGTAATTATTATTTACAACAAGATAGTTAATATTTATCTTTGCACGAAATTAAAAGCAATATTTTAAGAAAATGACAACAAAAAAATATATTCAACTTATACTTATTTTAGGTTCTTTAACTGCACTTGGCCCTTTTTCAATTGATATGTATCTGCCTGGTTTCTCTGATATTGCTAAGGATTTAAATACATCTGTAGCAAAAGTTTCGATGAGTTTGTCGAGTTATTTTATCGGAATTTCAGCAGGACAATTACTTTACGGACCTTTATTAGACCGTTTCGGACGTAAAAAACCTTTATTTGTGGGTTTAATGGTTTATATTTTAGCCTCTTTAGGTTGTGTATACGTTGCTGATATTGATTCGTTTATCTTTTTACGTTTTATTCAGGCTATTGGCAGTTGTGCTGCAACAGTTGCTTCGGTTGCGATGGTTCGTGATTTATTTCCTGTAAAAGATATTCCGAAAGTATTTTCTTTATTAATGCTTGTTTTAGGGCTTTCGCCGATGCTGGCGCCCACAATTGGCGGTTATGTAACGCAGGATTTTGGCTGGCATATCGTATTTTTAATCCTGTTTTGTATGGGAATTGCCATTTTAATTGCTTCTCAAGTTGGTTTGCCAAATAGTTACAAACCAGATCATTCTATTTCTTTAAAGCCAAAACCTATAATTTCTAACTTTTTAAAAGTCCTTAAAGAGCCTCAGTTTTATACGTATGCATTTACGGGAGCGATCGCTTTTTCGGGATTATTTACTTATGTAGCGGCCTCGCCTATCATTTTTATGGATATTTACCACGTTGATGCTAAAACATACGGATGGATTTTTGCTTTTATGTCCGTTAGTTTTATTGGTTCGAGTCAGTTAAATTCGGTTTTATTAAAGAGATTTTCCAGTGAACAAATGATTTTTGCTGCTTTAATTTTGCAATCTTTAATTACTATTGTATTCCTGATACTTTCGGTAAATAACCTTTTAAGCTTGTATTCGACAATTGTAATGTTATTTTTATTCCTGGGCTGTTTAGGAATTTCAAATCCAAATACTGCAGGACTTACAATGGCTCCATTTGCTAAAAATGCCGGAAGTGCTTCGGCTTTAATGGGCGCTATTCAATTAGGATTAGGGGCTTTAGCTTCATTTGCTGTCGGAATTTTTGTTAAAGATTCTGTAGCGCCTATGGTTCTTATTATGACCGTTACTACAATTATTGCTTTTGTAGTTTTAAATATCGGAAAACGGTTTATTAAAAATAAAGTTGAGATTGCTGAAAGTGATGATGTGGTTGTGGGACATTAGATATTTAAATTCCAATTTTTTTAAATTCCAAATTCCAATTGGATTATAAAATATATAAAAAGCCAGAATCAAGATTCTGGCTTTTTTATGTTCAACAGTTTGTCATTTCGACTGAAAGGAGAAATCGCACTAGAATGTCGACAAAGATTGGAGATTTAGATTGTAGAGTTCCGTGTGCGATTTCTCCCTTCGGTCGAAATGACAATACTTTGTGGATCTTCTACAACAAACCCGACAGGTTTTTAAAACCTGTCCGGTTTGGCTCACTCAAAAAAAATCCAAACTCCGATAATTGGAATTTGGAATTTAAAAAATTGGAATTTAAATTTAGTAAACTCAAAAAAAATCCAAACTCCGATAATTGGAATTTGGATTTTAAAAATTTTGGAATTTAATATTTTATTCCAATTGTTGTTTTTTATCAGGTCTAATAATCATTCTAAGAGATTGATCTCTTGCGAAATACGCAACCATCCAATTCCAAAATGTATTAATCCTGTTTCTGTATGTAATTAAGGAAATCAGGTGAATAAACAACCAGATAACCCATGCAAAGAATCCTTTAAAATGCCATTTCGGACTTGGTAAATCAACCACGGCTTTGTTTTTTCCAATAATCGCCATTGAACCTTTATCATTATAAGCAAAAGGTTTCAAAGGTTTATTTTGAGTCATTGCCTTAAAGTTTTTAGCCAAATTTAATCCTTGCTGAATTGCAACTTGTGCAACCTGTGGATGTCCATCGGGGAAATTTTTATCTCCGGCTGAAATTGCAGTATCACCAATAGCATAAATGTTGTCTAGACCATTTACCTTACTATATTGATCTGTCGCCATACGTCGGCCGCGACCGTAACTTTCCTTTGGAATTCCGTCAAAAAGCTTCGCAGAAACTCCGGCTGCCCAGATTAAGTTTTTGGTTTTGATTGTTTCTCCGTTTTCAAAATGCACCGTATCATCAACATAATCAACAACACGAGTATGCAGTTTTACAACAACGCCAAGTTTTGTAAGCGCTTCGAGAGTATCTTTTTGAGATTCCTTGCTCATTGGTGCTAAAAGAGCATCTCCTCCATCTACCAAATAAACATTACTCGCAGATGTTTCTAATTCCGGATATTCCTTCAATAGAATATTTTTTCTCATTTCGGCAAACATTCCAGAAACTTCAACTCCCGTTGGTCCGCCTCCGGCAACAACAATCGTTAATAATTTACGACGTTTACGAATATCTTTGGTAATAGCGGCTTTTTCAAGGTTTTTAAGCAATGCATTTCGCATTTCGATGGCATCATTTAAGGTTTTCATCGGAATTGCGTTTTTCATTACGTTTTCCATACCAAAATAACTCGTTTCGGCACCCGTTGCAAAAACCAAATAATCATATGATAATTCGCCGTTGCTCAAAATGATTTTATTTTCGGCGGGAACTACAGAAAGTAATTCACCTAAACGAAACTGAAGGTTCTTTTTACCGGCAAAAAATTTTCTAAAAGGATAACTAATACTTGATGGTTCTAAAAAAGCGGTTGCAACCTGATATATAAGCGGAGGAAAAAAATTATAATTGTTTTTATCGACAAGGGTTACTTGTATTTGAGGATGATTTACAAGTTCTTTTGCGAGATTTATTCCTGCAAAACCACCTCCTATAATGACTATATTCATACGTATTGTTTTATTATGTAGGATTTATGAGTAAAACTGTTTTTGCCTTAGCAGTTCCATAAATTTAACATTTTAATTCCAAATATGAAACTCAAACTTAAGTTTTCTTTTCCTTTTTTGAGAATTATTCAGTCAATTTAAGTTTCATCATAATATCAGTCTGTTCATCATTTCCAAGTCTAAAAATGTGTTTGTCAAATTCGACAAAACCATTCTTTTTATAAAAACTTAAAGCGCGATGATTTTCTTCCCAGACTCCTAACCAAACATAGTCAGCGTTCTTTTCTTTGGCTGTTTGAATCGCTTTTTCATAAAGTAATTGCCCGACTTTTTTTCCGTGAAATTCTTTTGAAACATAAATACGTTCGATTTCAAGGGATTTTTCGTCCTGCAGTTCAGTCTGCGATTCTCCGAAGTTTATTTTTAAATAACCAATTGCGTTATCGTTCAAAACTGCGAAATAAAATTCAGAGTTTTTATTCGTTAGTTCTTCCGTTAATTTTTCTTTAGAAAACTTTTCATCAAGATAAGTTTGCATGTTTTCTTCAGAATTATATTCTGAAAAAGTTTCATAAAAAGTTTGTCGGCCAATTTTTTGCAATTGGTCAATATCGTCAAGTGTAATTTTGTTTATATGAATATCTTCCATTCTAATTTTGCTGTATTTCAGGGTTTAAATTTCTTATAAAAATACAACATAAATCAGCAGATTTAGAAGCTTTAAGTCTTACTTTTTGAATTTTTTAACAGGTTTTTCTGTTACTTCAATTTTATTTTGTAAAACATAATTGGCTAACAATTTCTCAATCAGTTCTTCTTTTGTAAGATGATGAAAAACGGTTTTTACCTTCGTTTTTAAATCAGTCGAAATATCGTGATTTGGTTTTGTTTTGAAGATTTGTTTTGCCCATAAAAGTGTATTGTTTTCTTCAATACTTAAGGCAGACGGTTTTTGGAATTTAGTAAATTTAAGTCCCAGTTCTCTTTCAAAATCAGCAATTTCTGCCACTTCCTCTTCCTGTAAAACAGTTAAAGAAAGTCCCTTTGCTCCTGCTCTCGCAGTTCTTCCGCTTCGGTGAACATACGTTTCGTAAGCATCCGGTAAATGGTAATTGACAACATAAGAGATTTCTTTTACGTCGATTCCTCTCGCTGCTAAATCGGTGGCAACTAATATATTAATATGTCCTTCTCGGAATTGTTCCATAATCCTGTCACGAATTCCCTGTGATAAACTTCCGTGAATTGCTCCCGAAGAAAAACGGTTTATCGCCAGATTTTTGGCTAATTTATTAACGGCAGCTTTTGTTTTACAGAAAATAATACCGCGTTCCCCATCTTTTGAATTTAGAAAATGCATTAAAACATCTAATTTTTCAATAGGATCAACTACAATATATTCGTGATCAATTCCTTGGTTACCAACAGTTTCCATATTGGCGCTTACCTGAACTACATTTTTGTTTAAGTAATTCTGAACCAATTGTTTAATTGTTCCCGGTAAAGTAGCCGAGAATAATAAAGTGCGGTGTTTTTTAGGAATTTCAGCCAGAATTTCGTCCAGACTTTCTTTTAAGATCGAAACCATTTCATCGGCTTCATCTAAAACTAAAAATTGGGTTTGTTTTAAATCAACTGCTTTTCTTTGAATCAAATCGATTAAACGTCCCGGAGTTGCCACAATAATGTGTGTTGGCGATGTAAGACGCTCAATTTGAGGTTTTATGGGAATTCCACCGCAAGTTGCCGCGATTGAAATATTTGGAATATATTTTGAAAAATCTTCTAAATTTCTAAAAATCTGATGTCCTAATTCTCTTGTTGGAACTAAAATCACAGCCTGAACTACAGGAGATTCTGTATCAATTAATTGCAATAAAGGAAGTCCAAAAGCCGCTGTTTTTCCGGTTCCGGTTTTGGCTAAACCAACAACATCGTGGTTTTCAGACAGTAAAAGCGGAATTGTTTTTTGTTGAATTTCAGTAGGTTCAACAATGTTTAATTCGCCTAAAGCTTTTAAAATTGGCGCTGAAAGTCCTAATGTTGAGAATTGTTTAGACATATTTTTAGTTTTTTTTGTTTCAGGTTTCATGTTTCAAGTTGCACAGAAGCCTGATAAGTTTGACAAAAGGAGAAATCACATTAAATCGCAATTTCTCCTTTCTAAATTATATTATGTTTAGATTCCAACAACTTGAAACATGAAACCTAAAACTTGAAACAATTCTAAAATCAATCCGGTTCGTTCATGATTTTTTCGCGGTATTTTTTACCTACTAATAAGGTCAATCTTTGCTTGTAATCATCCAGAAGCCATTCGCGGTAGTTTTTACTACACTGACTTAAACATTTTGCGTAACGTTTAATTCGGCATTCGATATCGTCTTCTAATTCTCTTGACAAAGCTTTTGCTTCCTGAAGTGTCTCTGTATTATCAACACACATTGCAGCATGCTGTTCAAGCGATTTATCTAAAACAATTTTCGAACGTAAATTTTGTTTAATCGCTAGTTTGTGTTCTTCTTCAACATCAAAAGTAACATCAGCAGTTTTGCTGAATTTTGCTCTTAATTCTGGAGGCATACTGTATTTAAAGAACATTTCGATTTCAGTATCGTCTCTTAAATTCTCTAAATAAAATTCTGGAGATTTAAAGATGTGCTGCCAGTTTACCGGTTCGCTCCATAAACCGAAACGAGCGGCGTTGTTTCCTAAATCGATTACTGTAAACTCGTCTTTACCAGGTAATTTACGAGATCCACGGCCAATCATCTGGAAATATAATGTCAATGATTTTGTTGCTCTGTTTAAGATAATTGTCTCAACAGTTGGCTCATCAAAACCAGTTGTTAAAATCCCCACAGATGTCAAAATTGCATCCGGAGTTTTCTTGAACCAAGCCAAAATATCTTTACGCTCTTCAGAACTGCTTGTATTATCAAGGTGTCTGATATCGTAGCCAGCTTCTCTAAAAGTATCATATACATATAATGATGTATGAATACCGTTATTGAAAATTAAAGTTTTCTTACCTAAAGAGCGTTCTGTATACGCATGGAGCAATTTTTCCTGCATTAAAGAATTGGTATACAAATCATCAGATGATTTTACGGTATAATCTCCGTTGATACCTACTTTTAATGAGGTCAAACCAACATCATAACTATAGGTTGTTGCTCTCGCCAAAAATCCTTTGTCGATCAATGAACCAATTGTGTCTCCAACGATAAGTTCGTCGTAACTTTGGTGCATTGGTAATTTTATGTTTGAACTCAAAGGTGTTGCTGTTACTCCAAGAATAAAAGCATTTTTAAATGAGTTTAATAGTTTTCTAAATGAATTGTAATGTGCCTCGTCAATAATTACCAAACCAATATTGTCAAGGTGCAGTTTCTCGTCGTTGATACGGTTTTTTAAAGTTTCAACCATCGCCACGAAACAAGAATAATCATTTTGGTCCGGTAATTCTTTTACCTTACTGTTGATTATTTTATTGCTTACGCCAAAGCCCTTCAACATTTTTGAAGTTTGTTTGCAAAGCTCGATTCTGTGAGTTAAAACAACCACTTTTTTGTCATTATTAGATAAATAACGACGTACAATTTCAGAGAAAATTACTGTTTTTCCGCCTCCGGTAGGCAGCTGATACAATAAATGATGTTTTGGAGGAGCATTGTCTAAGCGGTCAAAAATGGCATCAATATCGCCTTTTTGGTATGCATAAAGTTCTTTTTTCTCTTCTCTTTCTATTTCTAAAGTGTTTTGAGACATTGTTTATTTTTGGATTTTTGCAAAAATACATCTAAAAAACAGTTATTCATCTTATTTTAACCTAAAATAAATGATTTTTTTAAATAAGATTTTTTATAGGAAGTGTTTTTAAAAGTCGATTTTATCCAGAATTGCTTCAAAATCATACTTATTTTTCCATTTTTGCTGCAAAGTCTGCTGGTGAATTGCGTCAATCCTTGCTTTAAATTCAGCGAGGATTCCGTTAGAAATGACAAAATTTACTGCTTGTTCAAACGAATTAAAAATGCTTTTGTAAAATAATTCCTGCTTAATGTAGTTGTTGGCAGAATAAGTTTGCGCAATTTCGATATTGTAAAACATCAAATCGGCAATAATAAATGGATCAACGCCTAACATTATAAAATGTTTGATGATTTTTTGTGCCACAGAACGACGCATTTTTGCTCTGGGGCGCCATTTTGCATTGGGCTTTTTTATGGGAAAATATTCATGGGAAATTTTAACCTTAGATTCCTGCAAAAGTTTATCTTCTTTTGGGTTAAAAACAAAATCGTAATACACTTTTACCGGAGCAAATTTTTCATACAGCTCAATAAGCTGTTCTTCGAGTTGCTCTTTGCTCAGTTCGGTTAAATATTTTTTTAAATCGCGCTTGCTCATTATCAAAGTTTAAGATTACAAAAGTAAATTACTTTCCTGAGACATAACTTAAAAACCAATCCTAATACTTAATTTTGCTGCTATAATCTCAAAATATATCTACATGCTTAAGATTTTTAAAGTTACCGCTATTTTAGAAGGAATTTCATATTTAGTTTTATTTGCCAATATGCTTATTATTAAAACTAACAATCCAGAACTTTACCATACTTTATTAAGACCTTTAGGAATGACACACGGCGTGTTATTTATAGGTTATATTGTTTTGGCTTTTTTATTGAAAAAATCTCAAAACTGGGATTTAAAAACATTTGCAATTATACTAATCGCTTCTCTTATTCCGTTTGGAACTTTCTACATCGAGAAAAAATATTTAGAAACTAAAGCAAATGCTTAACCTTTTGGATAAAATATTCAATTTTTTATACCCTCTTTTCAGGCATTGGGGAATGAACCGCAATTTTGCGTCTTATATTAGTCTGATTTTTAATATTGCCATTATGGTGGCTTTGGCTTATGCCATTTATTATGTCGCAAAATTTGTTTTGGTAACGTTGACAGCCATTTTTGCCCAGCGCACCAAAACAAAGTTTGACGACTATCTAGTTCACAATAAAACCACAAAATACACCGCATATTTAATTCCGTTTTTCTTTATTTATAAAGCTGTTCCTATTATTCTGGACAAATACGAATATTGGGAATCGCTTTTTGGGAAAATCGTTGGTATTTATATCGTTTTGATCAGTTTATGGATTATCAGAACGATTTTTAATGCGCTTCGTGATTATTTAAAGCAAAAACCGGAATACAGCGACAAACCAATCGACAGTTTCATTCAGGTTATTATGATTGTGCTTTGGATTTTTGGGGTTGCGATGATTATTTCAACTTTATTCGGAATCAAAAGAGGCGAATTATTAACCATTCTGGGAACTCTTTCTGCTATTATCATCTTGATTTTCAGAGATACAATTTTAGGATTTGTTTCGAGTGTTCAGGTTGCCATAAACGATATGGTTCGTATTGGCGACTGGATTACAATGGATAAATTTGGTGCCGATGGCGATGTAATTGAAATCAATTTAACGACCGTAAAAGTTCGAAATTTTGATAATACCATTACCACGATTCCAACGTATGCTTTAAGTTCTGATTCTTTCCAGAACTGGCGCGGCATGCAGAATTCTGAAGGAAGACGTATTAAAAGACATATTTTGATTAAAAGCAGCAGTATTCGTTTTCTGAATAATGATGACCTGAATCATATGAAAGGAATTCAGCTTATTACCTCTTACATTGAAACCAGACAAGCTGAAATTGAAAAGTACAATGCTCATCGGGGAATCGATAAATCATTGTCTCTTAACGGTCGTAATATGACCAATTTAGGTTTGTTTAGAAAATACATTATGCAGTATTTATTAGACCATCCTGGGTTAAATAAAAATATGCATATTATGTGTCGACAGCTGCAGTCAACTGCACACGGAGTTCCATTAGAAATTTATGTTTTTTCAAGCGATAAACGCTGGGCAAATTACGAATATATAATGTCTGATATTTTCGATCACATTATGGCGTCGGTAATTTATTTCGATCTTGAAATTTTTGAATTGCCGTCGCAGATTGGGGTATTGAATAGGTAAGTTTTCAGTCGCAGTACTCAGTCACAGTCTCAGTAAAAAACTGAAAACTGAGACTGCGACTGAATACTATCTTTTAATTTCTTCAAAAACAAACTTCGGATCTTTATAATTCAAAGTTCCGTCAATAAAGCACGGAAGATTAAAGTAAGTTCCCACTACTCCATTTCCCAGAATCAGTTTGTTTTCTTTTTTAAGCAAAGCTAAAGGCACTCTTTTCCAGGTTCCACCGTTTGATATATAATGAAAATCGCCTCTTAAAGTATTTCCGTTTATATCCCCTCTTACATCGCCGGAATCCTTTCCTACTTTATAATAAGATATTTCATAACGACCAAAAAAACGTTTGTCACTTATATTAAGCGCTAAAATTGCGGTGTCTTTATTATTTACGGCGCGATACAAAACTTCCTGATAATCATTTTTATCCTCTTTTGAATTGCAGGAAACTATAGTAACCAATATCAACAGGAGAAAAACCAAAGATTTTATATTCATGAGTGTGTGTGTTAAACCATATAAGTTATATAAGTTCATTTAAATTAAAGCCTAATCTTGACCATACAAGTATTCAGTTCGTTAAGAATGAAACTTAAATTTTCTTATATAACTTATATGGTTAACTTTTTAAACAGTTAATTCTTTTTAATCAATTGAAAAATTTGAACTATGAGAACGCCAAATAATACTCCAATGGCAAAAATAGAAAGGAAATCTACATTACGAATATTTGATAATGAATTACTTCTAAAATAATTTCCTGATGCAATGATTAGAAGAATTACGGTCAGTATAATTGACTTGTTTTTCATGATGCTGATTTTTAAGTGAAATTAATATTTAATAAATGTATTAAATATAATTTATTAAAAGATTTTTTCTAAATTTAAAGAAAAAACATGGCAGATAGAGACACTTTTTTAAGAGAATTAAGAGGCGAAACTTTAGGAACTGTAAGTGCTCAGTCTTCTCCAGATGAGATCTTTCAAAATCAGACGATTAGGCCTATTTTAAAACTTCAGAACGATTTGTTTATTGCGGTTTTTATTAATTATGTAAATAAAAATAAACCTGATTTTTATTCGTACACAGTTGAGAAGAAACTGCAGACTATAGAAAATTCCATTCAAAAAGATATTAAGTTCCGTAATTCCCTAAAAGGAATTGTAATGGCACTTTTTACCATTGAAGAATACGAAACTTATATTCAGAATTCATCTAGTTTAAATAAACGAATGATGAATTTATTGATTGAGAGACTTAAAAGTCAAGTGCAGTTGTTTGAGGTTGAATCCGATTCTAAATAATTTCCATGATATTGACAGATGAGCATATTGTCTACGAAAACAATTGTCGTAAAATGTTTGTTGGAGAAATAATTCGAGGAGTTATTTATGGAGAAATTCAATATGTTTTTGAAGATAATGAGCATCTTATTCCAGAACCTACCTATTTTACTAAATATCCAGAAATAGATACTTTAGATCATTCTATCTATTTTCAAATGACTAACAAAACAATTTATGTTTTTTGGGATAATACATTTTTTAGTTACGGACTTTTATCAAAAGAGATTGATTTAGAGAAAACTCCAAATGATTATGAACAAAAATGGGATATTTCTAATGAGGAAAAGTGGATTAACTTAATTGGTCAGAAAATTATTGATTTTAAAATAATCTGGGAAGAAGCTTCTTTCTCAATATATCCACAGACTTTCTTACTTGAAACAGAAAATGGAAAAACGATAATTTTGAGCGCTTCCGAGTTCAAAGATTCAGAACAAAATAAGGTTTATGGTATGAGTGATAACTTGCTTGTGACAACAAATCTCACTTTAGCAAAAGAACTTAAAATTACATAAAAAATGTTCGACCAATTCCGAAATAAATTCCCTTTAACCGATGAAAAATGGAACGAATACACGAGTTATTTCAATCGTATTGAAGTTCCTGCAAAAACTGTTTTGATCGAAGAAGGCGAAGTTTCTAAAAAGCTTTTTATAATCGAAAAAGGCTGTATCAGAGTTTGGTTTAATAATAACGGAAAAGATTTGACTTCACAGTTCTTTTTCGAAAATCATAGCGTTGCTTCTATTGAAAGTTTTATTAAAAAATTTCCGAGTCCGGTTGTGGTGGAAACAATCGAGCCTTCTGTTTTATGGTGGATTTCTAAAAATGATGTCGATACAATTTTGGAAGAAATTAAAGAAATCCCAGAACTTCGGGATCGGTTAATCAATATGCTTTTTCAAAGAACATTTGACTATATGAAACACTTTTTTTCTTTCATAAAAGACTCCCCTACTCAGCGTTATCTTAGTTTAATTGAAGAAAAACCTCAAATTGTGCAGCGCGTTCCGCAGCATTACATTGCTTCTTATCTTGGTGTGAGCACGGTTCATTTAAGCCGAATCAAAAGTAAACTGGTTCACAAAAAATAATTAAAATTTCACCATATAAGTTATATAAGAAATTGTAAGCTAGACTTAAATTAACTTATATAACTTATATGGTTTTAAAAAAAAACTTGATAATTGTTTCTTATTTCATTTGATAACAAATGTTATCGTTTGCCCATAAACAGCCCTATAATTTTGCTTCATAAAATTTAATATTTAAAATTATGAAAGCAGCAGTAGTTTATAAAAAAGGCGAATTGCCAAAATATGCAGAATTCCAAGAACCAATCGCAACAAATGAAAATGAGGTTTTAATCTCGGTTAAAGCTGTAGCGATTACTAATCTGGACAAAGGAATTGCAAGCGGAGAACATTATTCTTCGGAAAATGAAAATCAAAACGGATTTGTAATTGGGAGTGACGCCATAGGTTTACTAGAAAACGGAACCAGAGTTTATGCCCGCGGAATTTCCGGAACAATAGCGGAAAAAGCTTTAGTCGAGAAAAACCGAATGGTCGCATTGCCAGACGGAATTGAAGATGCAACAGCCGCAGCAATGCCAAATGCGGTTGCAGGTTCGGCAATGGCGCTTCGTTTTAGAGCTGGAATAAAATCAGGAGAAACGGTTTTAATTAATGGCGCAACTGGTTTTACGGGACAAATGGCCATTCAGATTGCGAAACATTATGGAGCGAAGAAAATAATTGTTATCGGAAGAAACGAGAAAACTCTTGAAAGTCTTTTAGAATTAGGCGCTGATGAAATTGTTTCTTTAAAACAGGATGATAAAAGTTTTGTGTCGAAGCTTAAAGAAATTCATCAAAATACACCAATTGATATTGTTTTGGATTATTTGTGGGGACATTCGGCAGAATTGATTCTTTCGGTTTTAAAAGGAAACGGAAATTTTACTCCTAAAACGAGATATGTTTCTGTAGGTTCAATGTCTGGCGACACCATTCAATTATCTGCTCAAATTTTACGAAGCGTTGATTTGCAATTGTCGGGTTCAGGTTTAGGAAGCTGGACAAAGGATGAAGTGAAATTGTTGTTTTCAGAAATTCTTCCTGAAATGTTTCTTTTGGCTTCTCAGAACAAACTAAAAGTAAATATCGAGAAAGTGAATTTAGTCGATATCGAGAAAATGTGGAACGCTGATGTTTCTGATGGCAAAAGATTAGTAGTTCTTATTTAAAGTTACTAAGGTTCTAAGATGCTAAGATTCTAAGTTTTTTTAAACTCAGAAACAATTTTAGCATCTTAGAACCTCAATATCTTAGCAACTTAGAATCTTAGTATCTCAGTAACTCGAATAAAACCTCTTCAAAACGATTTTTAGCTAAAAACTGATCTTCAAGAGCTTTTGTAAACGGAATTGGGGAATCTAAACTTGCTACTCTTTTTACCGGCCCGTCTAAATATTCGAAGCATTCTTCCATAATTAAAGCCGAAAGATCACTTGCGATTCCGCCAAACATAGTGTCTTCCTGATAAATAATAGCTTTTCCGGTCTTTTTAACCGAAGCAAAAATAGTTTCGGTATCAAGCGGCTGTAAAGTTCTTAAGTCAATTAAATCAGCATGGATTTCAGGATTATTGGCTAAAGTTTCTAAAGCCCAGTGAACCGGAGCTCCAAAAGCAATAATGGTTACCGCATTTCCTTCTTTTAATAAAGCCGCTTTCCCAAACGGAATAGTATAATAATCTGTTGGAACGTCTTGATAAATACTTCTGTATAATTGTTTGTGTTCAAAAAACAAAACCGGATTTGGGTCGTTAATGGCGGTATTTAATAAACCTTTTGCATCATAAGGAAACGCCGGATAAACAACTTTTAAACCCGGAGTTTTAGTAAACCAGGCTTCATTTGTCTGCGAATGAAACGGCCCAGCTTGTGTTCCTCCGCCGCAAGGCATTCTAACGACAACATCGGCTTTTTCGCCCCAGCGATAATGTGATTTTGCTAATAAATTGACAATTGGATTAAAACCTGTCGAAACAAAATCAGCAAACTGCATTTCGACAATGGCTTTATAATTATTGATGGATAATCCCATTGCAGCCGAAACTACGGCACTTTCGCAAATTGGAGTATTTCGAACGCGATCTTTTCCAAAAGCATCAACAAATCCATCTGTAATTTTAAAAGCTCCACCATATTCAGCAATGTCCTGCCCCATTATGACTAAGTTTTTATTACGCCACATAGATTGTTCTAAACCATTTCGGATGGCATCTATAAAACGAATATTTTTTACTTCTTCGCCATGAGTATATTCTTCATATTCAAAGTCTTTATAAACATCATCTAATTCTCCACTATAAGTTGGCTCTATTTCAGGTTCGGCATTTGCCATTGCCCAATTTTTATCAATTTCCAACTTAATTTCAGCACGCAATTGTTCGTCCAGTTTTTCGGTAAGAACTCCAATTTCTGTTAGATATTTTCTATAATTGGTAACCGGATCTTTAGCTTCCCATTCGTCCATTAATTCTTGCGGAACGTATTTTGTCCCACTCGCCTCTTCATGCCCGCGCATCCTGAAAGTTTTAAATTCTAATAAAACCGGATGCGGGTTCTCGATCATTTCCTGTTTTAACTTCGATAGTTTGTTGTAGACTTCAACAATATTATTTCCGTCAATAATCCAGCTTTCAATACCGTAACCAATTCCTTTATCAGCAAGGTTTTCACATAAATATTGTTCGTTTGTTGGTGTAGAAAGTCCGTAGCCGTTGTTTTCGATAACAAACATAACCGGAAGCTTCCAAACCGCCGCAATATTCAATGCTTCGTGAAAATCTCCTTCGCTGGTAGCGCCTTCTCCGGTAAAAACCGCTGTGATTTTTTTATTGTCCTGAAGTTTATTAGCCAGCGCAATTCCGTCAGCAATTCCTAATTGCGGACCCAAATGCGAAATCATACCTATAATATTGTATTCCTGCGTTCCAAAGTGAAAACTTCTGTCACGGCCTTTTGTAAAACCGTTTGCCTTTCCCTGCCATTGCGAAAAAAGTCGGTGCAATGGAATATTTCGGGTTGTAAACACGCCCAGATTTCGGTGCATTGGCAATACATATTCAGATTCGTCTAAAACAGACGTAACTCCTACTGCAATAGCTTCCTGGCCTATTCCTGAAAACCATTTTGAAACTTTTCCTTGTCGGATCAAAATGAGCATTTTCTCTTCAATCAAGCGCGGTTTCAAGATTTTTTTATATAAATCTAGTAATTTTTCGTCAGTAAGGTTTTCTCTGTAAAAGATCATTTTTGTAGTAAGTTTAGTTTTTCAAATATAAAAAAATATAACAATTTTACATCTAATTGTTAAATAATTTAAAAACGCATATCTTTAATTCTATAAAAATAGAAAATAATTTGCAGTTTTCGGTTTAAAAAAAGCGAACACAAATATAATCGGTTTTTTTCGTCAGACCAGTATTTTTTATAATATTTTAGCTACAAAAAATAAATGCATTAATTTTTCAGAATTTAAAATTTTAATTCAGAATTTGTATTAAAAATTGGATATAAAACTAAATTTTATGGTAATTTATAAAATTCAAATATAAAATATTCTCTACCTTTGTTATTGAAAGGCTTAATGCGCCTTTTTTTCTTAAATAAAAATGTAAAGTATGCAAAACATTCCTAGTGTAGACTTACGTGATTTCCTTTCGGACGACCCGAAACGTAAACAAAAATTTGTAAATGAAATCGGCAGTGCATTTGAAAACATTGGCTTCGTTGCCTTAAAAGGTCATTTCTTAGATGACAAATTGGTAGACGAACTTTATGGTGAAATTAGAAAATTTTTCGCCTTGCCAGTAGAAACTAAGCATAATTATGAAATTCCCGGAATTGGCGGTCAAAGAGGTTATGTCTCTTTTGGAAAAGAACATGCTAAAGGACGTAAAGAGGGAGATTTGAAGGAATTCTGGCATTTTGGCCAGTATGTTGACAAAGATTCTAAATGGGCTTCAGAATATCCTGAAAATGTAGAAGTTAAAGAATTGCCTCGTTTTAATGAAGTTGGTAAAGAGGCTTACCAAATGCTTGAAAAAACAGGAATTTATGTTTTAAGAGCTTTGGCTTTACACCTTGGACTTGATGAGTTTTATTTTGATGATTATGCAAAAGAAGGAAACTCTATTTTAAGACCAATTCATTATCCTCCAATTACTTCTGAACCAGAAAACGCGATTCGTGCAGCAGCTCACGGTGATATCAATTTAATCACTTTGTTAATGGGTGCTCAAGGTAAAGGACTTCAGGTTCAAAACCACGACGGTGAATGGATTGATGCTATTGCGGCAGACGATGAATTAGTGATTAATGTGGGCGATATGTTGTCAAGACATACTAATAATAAACTTAAATCTACAATTCACCAGGTTGTAAATCCGCCTAGGGAATTATGGGGAACTTCTCGTTATTCAGTTCCGTTTTTTATGCATCCTGTAAGCGATATGCGCCTGGATTGTTTGGATAAATGTATTGATGCAGAACATCCTAAGAAATATGAGGATATTTCAGCGGGCGAGTTTTTACACGAACGTTTGGTAGAATTAGGTTTAATTAAGAAATAAAAACTTAAATAAATTCCAATATTAAAATTCCAAATTCCAAGCTTTTCTTGGAGTTTGGAATTTAATTTTTAAATACCTTTATGGTTGAAATTTATTTTTAGAATAAAAAAATATGGACTTAAAAGATCAGTTAAAAAACTTATTTCCAGATCACGAAGAATCAAACGAACCTGAGGTAATTCAGGAACAGGATCATGTTTTGTATGTACAAAAAGAACCAATGATCTGTAAATTTGAAAAACGCAAAGGAAAACCAACGACTATAATTGAAGGTTATGAAGGAAGCGATGAAGATTTTAAAGTATTAGCCAAAGAAATCAAAACAAAATTAAGCGTTGGCGGTACTTTTAAAGATGATTCAATCATCATACAAGGCGATTACCGCGACAAAATTATGGCAATTTTAAAAGAAAAAGGATTTAAAACGAAGCGTGTCGGAGGATAAAAATTCCAAAATTTAAATCCCAAATTCCAATTTTTTATTTTAACGCAAAGTTCGCTAAGATTTTTTACTTTGAGTTTTTTATAAAAATGCAAAGTTCGCAAAGCTTTGTGTAAATTTGAGTAATTGGAATTTGGAATTTAAATTATGGAATTTTATAGATGCACAGCTGTGCACCTCTACAGAAAAACCTTTGAATCTTTGCCTCTTTGCAACTTTGTACCTTTAAAAAAACTTAGAATCTTAGCATCTCAGAACCTTAGTAACTAAAAAAAATGATAAAATCATCAGAATTAATACTTAACCCGGATGGAAGTGTTTACCACTTAAACCTTCGTCCTGAACATATTGCCAACGATATTATTTTTGTTGGAGACCAGAATAGAGTCGAAAAAATTACTCAGTTTTTTGATTCGATTGAATATTCAACACAAAAAAGAGAATTTAAAACCCAAACGGGAATTTACAAAGGGAAAAGAATCTCTGTAATGTCAACTGGAATTGGGCCTGATAATATTGATATTGTTTTAAACGAATTAGATGCTTTGGTAAACATCGATTTAAAAACACGTCAGCCAAAAGAAAAATTGACTTCTTTGAATATTGTCAGAATTGGAACTTCGGGTTCTTTGCAGGCAGATATTCCTGTAGACAGTTTTGTAATGTCAAAATTTGGACTTGGTTTAGATAACATGCTTCGCTCCTATTTAATTGACGAAGTTTCGAATACAGCTCTTGAAGATGCTTTTATTCTTCACACCAACTGGGATATTAGAAAAGGAAGACCTTACGTGATTCCGTGTTCAGAGAAACTGGAAAAAATTATCGAATCAGATAAAATTTTCAAAGGAATAACCGCTACAGCCGGAGGGTTTTATGGTCCGCAAGGCCGTGTTTTGAGACTGAATATTCAGGATGAAGAATTAAACAATAAAATGGATAATTTTGATTTTAATGACAATCGCATTACTAATCTTGAAATGGAAACTGCAGCAATTTATGGGCTTTCTTCTCTTTTAGGGCATAATGCCTTATCTTTAAATGCAATTATTGCCAATCGTGCTTCGGGAACTTTTAGTGAAGATCCTTATAAAGCTGTTGATGAATTGATTACTTATACTTTAAATAAACTTTCAAGTAGTAAATAATGCAGGCAGCTATTCTTAAATTTGAAAAATTACTGAACGAAAATGTGAATCATTTTTCAACATTAAGTAACGAAGTTTTAGAAGCTAAAGCCGCTGGAAAATGGTCTAAAAAAGAAATTTTAGGTCATTTGACAGATTCAGCAATTCATAATTTGGTACGTTTTACTGAAATTAATTATCTAGAAAAACCTTATCAGCACCGACCATATAATCAAATAGATTTAGTAAATTTAAATCAGTATCAAATAATGGATCCTGATGAGCTTTTGCAGTTGTGGCTGGTATTAAACAAGCAAATTGTGAGACTCATGAAATCTGTTGATGAGAAGGCTCTAGATTATAAAATTGTTTTGAGTGATGAATCAGTGATTGATTTAAGGTTTCTTATGACGGATTATGTAGAACATTTAGAACATCATATCAATCAGATAAAATCTTAGATTATGTTTTTAAGAGTAGCAAGACATACGAATGATTTAAAGAGAATTGAAGATTTTTACGTCGATATTCTCGGTTTTGAACAATTAGGAGGTTTTGAAAAACACAACAATTACGATGGAATTTTTATTGGAAAATCGGGTTTAGACTGGCATTTTGGATTTACACAATCCAATGTAAAAGCCAATCATTCTTTTGATGAAGACGATGTAATTGTGCTTTATCCCAAAACAATTTCAGATTACAACGAATTAATAAATAAGCTTATACACCATAATATTGCAACGATAACTGCAGCTAATCCGTTTTGGAACGAAAACGGAAAAATGATTCAGGATCCAGATGGTTATCGTATTGTAATATCATCCTTAAAAGCCATAATAAACGAAATAGAATAATGCAGGAAACACATAAAAAAATATTATTTAAATATTACAGTGATTATTTAGAAGAAACAGTTTCAGAAACGATGTGGGCCGAAATTGTAGATTTAGAAAAAGGACTTTTTAAATTAGATAATATCCCATTTTTCGGACCGTTGATTGCTACTGATGATTTATTTTATGCCGAATTTGATGAAGAGGAAGATCGCCTGGTTTATAAAGAAACAATTGAAAATTCAGGAAATTCAATTGTTCAGGTGATTATTTTGGAAAAAGGATTTGACAAGGAAATCATCAGAGAAAAACTAAAAGCAATAAATTGTTTATCAGAAGGATTAAATGATAATTTTCTTTCTGTAGAAGTGGTTCGCGATGTTGATTATTCGATTGTGAGAAGTATTTTAAACGAATACGAATCTCAGGAAATTATTCAATATGCAGAACCTTGCCTTTCAGACAAACACAGGGCTGATTTAATAAAAAACTAAACTTACAAACTTAAAAATACGCATACCAAACTTAACTTAAACTTAAACTATAATGAAAACTGTAAAAATTGTAGGTGTTCCTGAACACTTCAATCTGCCATGGCATTTATGCATTGAAAATGGCGAATTTGAAGCAGAAAATATCGATTTACAATGGAAAAACGTTCCTGAAGGTACCGGAAAAATGTGTCAGATGCTGCGCGACGGCGAAGCTGATATGGCCGTTATCTTGACAGAAGGAATTGTAAAAGATATTACGGCAGGAAACCCAAGTAAAATTGTTCAGATTTATGTGCAGTCACCTTTAATTTGGGGCATTCACGTTGCAGCAAAATCAGATTTCGAAACTGTAAAAGATTTAGAAAACAAGAAAGTTGCGATTTCAAGAATTGGTTCAGGTTCACAATTAATGGCTTATGTAAATGCAAATGAACAAGGCTGGAACAGCGACAAGCTTCAATTTGAAATTATTAATACTATTGACGGCGCTGTAGAAGCTTTGACAAACGAAACTGCAGATTATTTTATGTGGGAACGTTTTATGACAAAACCGCTGGTTGATCAGGGAATTTTCAGGCGTGTTGGCGACTGCCCTACTCCATGGCCTTCATTTGTAATCACGGTTCGCGACGAATTCTTGAAAAAGAATCCAAAAGTGGTTGAAAAAGTATTGGAAGTTATTAATAAAACAACGCATGATTTTGCTCAGATTCCTGATATTGACAAGACTTTAGCCGAATTATTCAATCAAAAAGTTGAAGATATTCAGGAATGGCTGAAACTAACACAATGGTCACAAAAACATTTAAGTGAAAAAGCATTTATCAAAATTCAAAATCAATTATTTGATCTGGGAATTATTGATAAAAAAAGTACTTTTGTTGAAACGGTGAAAGCGCTGTAAAACTGCTTTTGATTCTTATGATAAATTTTCCCAAAATTGACCTACCGCAGCTAAAATCCAAATTACAGGTGAAATCACCTTGGGATAGGATTATTATTTCTGTGTTGAGTCTTTTTATTACGATTCCCATATTTATCATTTTGCATCAAAACCTTATCGATCTGGAATGGGCTTTCAATCTGGATCGTGTTTTTATATTTATTTTTGTTTTTGCTGTTGTTTTCTTTTTACTAATGTATCTGCGAACCATAATCATTTTATGCGTCGCGGTTTATTTATTGGTTTTATTTTACGGATCGGTTATTGGGAATTATGGCTTCAGTGAGATTTCTGAAGATTATAATTCGATGATTTATACCATGTCAGACAATCCGTATCCGCAGGATATAATTGTGGCAAAACTGCTGCCGTTTCCCAATAAATCAAAAATTATAAGTGCCATTGAATATCAAAATCCGAAAGTTCGAAATTTTGCTATTATGGCCACTTCAAAGCATTTTAAAGGAATAAAAGGTTATTCTGATTATAGAACCATAATTCAGTGTTTTGCTGTTTTTAAAGAAATAAACGGTCGCTGGAATTATGTCAACGACCCAAAAGAAGGCGATTATATTGCTACTGCCAGCGAATCATTAGAATATTTTTCAGGAGATTGTGATGATCATTCTATTTTAATGGCGGCGGCAATTCGCTCTATTGGCGGAACTCCAAGACTTATACACACCAAAGGCCATATTTATCCCGAAATATTAATAGGCTCTATGATTGATTTGGAAAAGGTCAATTATCTAATTAAAAATGTACTTTTTCCAAGAGAAAGTTATGGTAAAAACCTGCATTACCATATTGATGAACGTGGTCAGGTCTGGATGAATCTCGATTATACAGCAACTTATCCCGGAGGCCCGTTTATGTATGAAGAAATTCTGGGAGCTTTGACCCTGAATTGATTTTTTGAAACTCTTGAAAAACTAGGTTTTTCTATAAGATATTAGAAATCAGATGACTCAATCTAACTTTCTGCAGCTATAACGTTATAGATAATAATTTTTTTCGTACCTTTTCATTTCTAATCTTTAATCACAAAATCATGAAAAAATCTAAATTATTTATCTTCGCGCTTGCATTGGCTTCAGTATTAATGATTTCATGTTCTAAGAGAAATACACTGGTAAGCTCTTGGAAAATTACAGCGGTAGAACCGAAAATGCCCATTTCGGATTCTTTAAAAGCTGTAATTTTAACGGATGGAACTTTAACATTTACAAAAGATGGGCATGTTACCGGATTCTTGACAAGAGAAATTACAAATGGTACTTATGCATTGACAAAAGGTGGAAAAAGTTTAGTAATTAAAGATGAAGTTGGCACCCCATACCCTTGCGAAAGTACTATTACCAGTGACGAATTAATTCTGGACAGTAAAGAAATGAAACTTACGCTCAAAAAAATATAAGCTTTGCTATCCTGATATAACCACAAAAGCAATAAAAAACTCCTTAAGTAAATCATTTAAGGAGTTTTTTATTGCTATGAATTTTTTAAAATTTTAAAAACGTATTCTTTATAACTCGCTCCAATAGGAATTTCAATAGTTCCAATTTCTACATCGTAAGGCGTAAATGCCGTGATATTTTTTAAATTAATGATAAAAGAGCGGTGAATTCTCAGGAAGTTTTTATCCTGCAATTCTAATTCAATATCGCTGATTTTATATTTCGCATTTAGTTTTACACCATCTTT
Source organism: Flavobacterium sp. NLM (assembly GCF_002210235.1). Classification (NCBI taxonomy): domain Bacteria; kingdom Pseudomonadati; phylum Bacteroidota; class Flavobacteriia; order Flavobacteriales; family Flavobacteriaceae; genus Flavobacterium; species Flavobacterium sp. NLM. Next base: position 124,875 of record NZ_LIAC01000013.1, on the reverse strand, counting down.
TTGATGTACAATAATATAATCTTTGACACTTTCGATATACAAAATTGTATCGACGTTTATTTTATTGAATTTTGGCCCGTTTTTGATGTAAATATAATCTTCCTGCGAAGGCGTAATTATCTTGCTGTTTACAGGTCCGCTAATTCTTAAATAACGATCTGCGGCTTTAAAAAAACGATCGAAAGTAACCGGTTTTAAAAGATAATCTACAATATCGAGCTCGTAACTTTCTAAGGCATATTCACGGTAAGCGGTAGTAAAAATAACAGCCGGCGGATTCTTTAATGTTTTTAAAAAATCTATTCCCGTAATCTGCGGCATTTTAATATCTAAAAACATCAAATCTACAGGAGTTGTACGCAATACATCGGCGGCTTTTAAAGCGTTTGGACAAGTTCCTACCACTTCAAAATAATCTAATTTACTGATATGATTCTGCAATAAGCTGATTGCTAAAGGCTCGTCGTCGACTAATAAACACTTTATTTTCATTTTAAGCTAAATTATATTCGGTTGCTAAATTAATCTGTAAATAAGCCGTAAAATCCTTTTCGGTTTTAGTAACATCAAAAGTATAATGTTCGGGATAAATTTTATCAAGCTGCTGGATAATATTATTTAATCCAATTTTTCCGTTTCCAGATTCGCTGTCAATTTTATTTATGGAGTTTACAATCTTAAACTCAAAACGATCACCTTGCAGCTTCAAATCAATTTGAATATTAGGAGAACTTCCTGTGTCCTCTCCTGCTCCATGTTTAAAGGCATTTTCGACCAAAGAAAGTAAAATCAAAGGCGCAATAGATTTATTGTGATCTATAGAATGATTGAATACAACGCTTAAATGCTCATCATATCTTAGTTTTTCGAGCGTAATATAATTTTCAAGCAACGAGATTTCCTGAGAAATGGGAACATAAGTCGCACTGCATCGGTATAAAATACAATCTAAAATCTCAGACAAAACAGCAATTGATTTTGAAGTTATTGGAGAATTTGTAATAGATAGCGAATAAATGTTATTAAGCGTATTAAACAAAAAATGAGGGTTTAATTGTGCTTTCAGGATTTTTAATTCGGTTTCTGCTTTTTGTTTTTCAAGCAGTAAAGACCTTTTCTGAACAACATACTGATCTTTTATCAATTTTATAAAAATAAAAAATATAGATAACGAAAGAATGTGCAAAAAGTAAGCTCCAAATAAAGTAGGTAAATCAGTCAGGATTTCAGCAATAGGTTCCTGATTAAAAGGTCGTTTGCGCGTAAGAGTTTCCAAGCCGTACACCATTGCAATTCTGGCAATAACAGAGATAGCATAACTTCCCAGAACCAATTCTGCCCAAACCCAATTATGCTTTTGTGTAATCATTAAGCGGGGTAAAATTCTATAAGACATAAAATAAGCCCCAATGATAGAAAACAACTCATAATATAATGTGTATGCTATATCAACCCATAATTCTTCTGGTTCAGAAGAAGTGTTTTTGCTAAAAAACATAATAAAAATAAATGTCCAAAAAATAATATGGGTACTTATTCTGTGCTCTTTAGAGAACTTTATAATTTTTTCGAATGGTGTCATGTTTTTTTTAAGTTGCTGAGTTGCTAAGGGTCTAAGATTCTAAGATTTTTTCTAAAGGTTTATTATTCTTTTCTAAGTTGCTGATTTAAAAAAAAACTTAGTGTCTCAGAATCTTAGCAACTAAAAATCTAAGTAAATCAAAGTTAACATTTATTTAGAAAGACAAAATGGTTGTCGATGAACATGCAAAAAAAAGATACGAACATATAAAAATTGGATATAAACACGATTTATGGTTTCTATTTGATTGTTTATACGCAATAATCGCCCTTATATCATGCGTGAAAATTTTGAGTGAAATTAAAAAGGAGTTTTGCTTAAAATTCTAAACCAATCAAAAAATGAAACAGTTAACATTATTAATCGTATTACTATTCAGCTTCACATCTGGAGCACAAACATCACAATTTACTATCAAAGGAAAAATAGTAGATTCTAAAACCAAACAGGCTTTACCTTATGTAACGCTTTTATTATCATCTGCAGAAAATAAAAAAGAAGCCGTTACAGATGCTGATGGAAATTACATTTTAAAAAGCAATTCTGGAAATTATCAGCTTAAAGCCGTTTATATGTCATACAAAACTTTTACGGCTGAAAATATTCAATTGAATAAAGATATTGTTATGAAAGACATTCTTTTAGAAGAAAGTATAAATCAATTAGACGAAGTAAATGTTATTGCCGAAAAATCAGCGGTAGAAATGAAAATCGATAAAAAAGTCTTTAATGTTGGTAAAGATATTTTATCCAGCGGCGGGTCTGCAAATGATATTTTAAACAATGTTCCTTCGGTAAATGTTGATATTGCAGGAGTTGTAAGCCTTAGAGGAAACAGCAGCGTTACGGTATTGATAAACGGAAAACCTTCTATGCTGACCACTAATAATGGTTTGTCGCAAATATCTGCGGCCAATATTGAAAAAGTAGAAGTTATTACCAATCCTTCTTCGGCATATGAAGCGCAGGGCGGTGCGGGAATTATTAATATTATTATGAAAAAGAACACCATGAAAGGCTTTAACGGTTCGCTTCAAGCCGGAATTGGAAATCCTGCGAGACATAACTTAAATGCCAATGTGAGTTATAAAACAGAAAAAGTGAATCTTTTTGGAAATTTAGGGTATCGTTATTTAGATATTTATGGGTATAACAAACAGTTTCAAACGAATACAGATAACGGTACAACAACAATTTTAAATCAGTATGATGATATGAAACGAAGCATTGGCGTGTATAATATGTACGTAGGCGGGGATTATTATATCAACTCAAAAAACACATTAACAGGAAGTTATTACCGTAGTAAAGACAACAATAACAACAAAATGCATTACAACTACAATTATTCAAATGCCAATAATGTTACGGATAGTATTATTTCGAGATCTGAAAAGTATAAAGAACCTCAAATTTACAATGCATTAGAATTAAATTATGTAAAAACGTTTGACAGAAAGGATAAAAAATGGACAACAAGTTTACAATATGATTTTTGGAATGATGATGAAAACCAATATATTACACAGAAAAAAACATTTCCTTTTAATGCTTCGGTTTCTAATTTGTATTCAAGAGATATTGAAAGCAGTAATGATATTTTTATAAAATCAGATTTTGTAGACCCAATTTCTGAAAATTCTAAAATTGAAATGGGAATTAGAAGTGATCTTCGTGCGCTGAGAAGTGATTATCACACCATTCTGGATAATGTACTACAAGAACAATTTACCAATAAATTAAAATACGATGAGAATTTATACAGTGCTTATTTTCAGTTTTCAAGCAAATATGAAAAGTTTAATTACCAGTTAGGGCTGCGTTCTGAATTGTCTGATATAAAAATTGCAGATACAAAAAACACTTTTAATAATACTAAAAACTACATTAACCTCTTCCCTACGCTGCATTTTGTATACAATTTAACCGAAAAAACAGATTTGCAGTTGAGCTACAGTAAACGAATCAACAGACCAAGATTCTGGCAGTTAAATCCATTTTCGGGAGTTTCAGATTTAAGAAATTTAACGGTAGGAAATCCAGATTTGAACCCAATGTTTACCAATTCTTTTGAGTTTACCTTATTGACAAAACCGGGGAAATTCAGCATTAATCCGTCTGTTTATTACAAGCATACAACCAATTATTTTGAATATATAGTAAAACGTACCGATGAAAATTATTTTGTAAGCACGCCTGTAAACCTTGATACTGAAGACCGTTACGGTGCAGAAGTTTCGACGACTTATAATCCAACAAAATGGCTTAGACTGGCTTTAGATTTTAATTATTACAAATTCAAACAGCAGGGAACTTTTGAAAACGTAAATTATAATGCCGAAGATCAAACCTGGCTTTCAAATTTTAGATCTGTAGTGAAGTTTCCTAAAATTATTTCGGGAGAATTCAGTTTTAGATATCGAGGAAAAAATCAAGGCGTTCAATCACTTACAGAGGCTCAGTATAGTGCAAATTTAGGTTTGAGCAAGGACTTCCTTGGAGATAAAATGTCGGTAACTTTAAACGTAAATAATTTATTTAATTCGCAGATTACGACTGAAAAAATTACAACTCAATATTATTATTTAGAATCTGAAGCCAGATCGCAAGGACGCTATATTAATTTGAATGTTATTTATCGTTTTAACAGAAGCAAAAATGATGCTGATAGATTGCCTTATAATATGTAAAAAATTAAATTCCAATTTTTAAATTCCAAATATTGTTGTAAATAAAAGCCGTTATAATTCTTTAAAACGGCTTTTTTTTTATTCTCTTAGGATTTTTTCCATTTTTTTTCCTTTAGCTAATTCGTCTACTAATTTATCCATGTAGCGAATCTTTTGCATTAACGGATCTTCGATATCTTCAATTCGGTAACCGCAGATTACACCAGTAATTTTAGATGCATTTGGATTCAGGTTTGGTGCTTCTGCAAAAAAGGTCTGCAAATCTGCTTTCTTTTCGATTTGATCTCTAAATTGTTTATCGTTATAACCCGTCAGCCAAAGTATAACTGTATCTACTTCTTCTGCAGTGCGTCCCTTCTTCTCTACTTTTTCCTTATACAATCGATAAATACTCGCAAATGAATATTGAAATACTTTAGCATTATTATTCATGTTTTCTTCTTTTTTATTGAATTTAAAATTATAAAAAAACGCCTGTAACTCCTCATAATTTCAAAAAAATATAAAATTTTTCGTAAAAAATATTGTGCAGTCAAATGACTTCATTATATTTGCAGTCAAATAACTGCACAATGGAAATACGTAGAGATGTTTTTCAGGCAATTGCCGATCCAACGCGAAGAGCAATTTTAAATTTGGTAGCCATTCAAGCGATGACACCAGGAACTATAGCGGAAAATTTTGATTCGTCAAGACAGACTATTTCGAAACATATTAAAATATTAACGGAATGCGAACTGCTTGACCAACAGCAAAACGGACGCGAGATTTATTACTATATAAATCCGAAGAAAATAAAAGAAGTGGCTGATTTTATTGAGCCATTCCGTCAAATGTGGGACGAACGATTTAATAAATTAGAAAGCATAATGAAAAACTATAAACCCAAAAAAGATTAATTTATGGAACGCAAAACAAAAATTAATGCCGAAAATGGCCAGCAGGAAATTGTAATTACAAGAGAATTTGATCTTCCGGTTGATTTACTTTTTAAAGCTTATGCAGAACCTGAAATTGTAGAACAATGGATGGGAACAAAAGTGGTAAAATTAGAAAACAAACAACATGGCGGCTGGCAGTTTGAAACCAAAGACCAAAACGGGAATGTTGTTTTTAGTGCCAATGGTGTCATTCATGATTTTGTTCCAAATGAAAGAATTACCAGAACTTTTGAAATGGACAATGCCAATTTTGCACCTCAATTGGAGTTTTTGGAGTTTGAAGAACTTACAGATGAAACAAGCAGACTTACGATGCAGATTATCTACAAATCTGTAGAACACAGAGATCAACAATTGAAACTGCCTTTTGCACAAGGCCTGAACTTCGCACACAATCGCTTACAGGAAATAGTAAACAAACTTAAATAAATCGTTATGAGCAAAAGAAATAAAATTATTTATTGGATTGCCACTCTTTGGCTGGCATTAGGAATGACTTCAACAGGAATTGTACAAATTATAAAAATGAAGGAAGAAGCCGATATGATGGCACATTTAGGCTATCCGCTTTACTTTTTAACCATTCTGGGCGTTTGGAAAATCTTAGGCGTTATAGCTATTTTAATTCCGAAGTTTCCTTTATTAAAAGAATGGGCTTACGCAGGATTCTTTTTTGCCATGAGCGGCGCTATTTTCTCTCATTTTGCCGTAGACGATTCTGGTATAGCATATTTTGGCCCGACATTATTATTGGTTTTAACAGTTACATCATGGTATTTTAGACCGATTGATAGAAAAGCTGTTGTTTAAGTGTTCAGTATTCAGTTTTTAGTGTTCAGTCGCAGTCGCAGTTTTCAGTTTTGAAAATAGCTGTCACCCTGAGCGAAGTCGAAGGGCTTTTACGACACGAGGGCTTCGACTTCGCTCAGCCTGACAGTCTGCAAACTGTGATTACAAACTGAACACTAAAAACTGAACACTGTAAACTCCCTAATAAACTTGATTAAAAAAATCAGTTAAAAACTGTAAATTGCTTTCTACATGCATAGCGTCGGTCATTTTTAAAGTATCTTCTGTTATTTCTTCCATACGACTGCGCATTTTATTTTCAAATAAAGAAACAGCCTCTTCTATAGTTTCATAATTACCAAAACAAAATATTTCATAAAAATCTAAAGCATCGGCCATAGCCTGATTTGCTCCTTCTCCTGCATAAGGCGGAATACGATGTGCGGCATCACCAATTATGGTAAGATTTGGCAGCGGTTTCCAATATTGGTCAATCGGGAAATGATACATAGGTCTTGGAATAATAGAAATTTCATTGGTTTCAAAAATTTCCTGCCAATCAGTATTCCAGGTTCTGAATTCGTTTTTAAACCATTCAGCAACGGAGTTTTTATCCTTAAAATTAATTCCTGAATTGGTAACCCAATTATCTTCTGTTTTTATTCCAATTAAAATAGTTAAGGTGCCATCAGCTTTTGAGCTGCAAAAGAATGTTTTGCCTTCTTCCAGAGCAAAAAGTTTTCCATCGTTTACAAGCTTCCAAAGGTTTGGTGCATTTTCTTTTGCTTTATAAATATTAATTTCAACCGCTGTAACGCCAGAAAATATAGGCTCGATGTCTGTAAGATATTTTCTCACACGCGAATTTGCGCCGTCTGAAGCAATTACGAAATCGGCATAAGTTGTTGTTCCATTTTCAAAAGAAATTTCCCAGCCAGCTCCTAAAGGTTTCATTTGGGTGAATTTAGAATTCCAAATCACATTTTCTTCTTTAAGCGAGGCAATCAGTAAATCACGCAAAGGTCCGCGGTCAATTTCCGGGCGAAAATGCTCGTTTCCGAAATCATCTTCAGGTTTTTCTTCCTGATCATCAAATACTACAGTCATATCTTTATCGGCAATTCGCATTTTATCTGCTCCAGGACGGTAGTATTTTTTAAATTCTTCCATCAATCCAGCTTCCTGTATCGCTTTTAAACCTGTATCTTCATGTAAATCAAGTGTATGACCTTGCTGACGAACATTTCGGTTTTCGTCTCTTTCATAAACTTTTACATCAATTCCTTTTTCCTGTAGTAGTCTGGCAAGAGTTAATCCGCCTGGGCCTCCGCCAATAATGGCTACTTTTTTATTATCTAATAACATAATTATATCGTTTTTACTTTGTTTAAATTTTCATTACAAAATTATCTGTATCTTTATAGGTAAAATATCTTATTTTGATATTAAAATAGTCGTAAATGAAAATTGAAGTTGTAGATAAAAACGGTTCAGGAATCCTGCATAAGTTTGCTGATGCAATTGGAGCTCGTGTTCGCGGACGTTTTATTGATATTCCACAGCATTTTGGCGAAGGCTATATGACTGGTTTTACATGGGGAAAAGATTTGCGAATGATGATCAGGAATTATTATTTAAAAGAAGAAATTGTCCTTGATCGTAAAAATGAAATTCCTGAAGGACAAGAAAATGTGATTTTTTTTCTCAGCGGTATTTTTGATTCTTCTAACCAAAAACAAGGCACCATAATCGCAGAACAGCCCAATGTTTTCATCGCAATGCAATCTGTTTCATCTGTAATGGCGATGCCTCAAAATACGTTTTTTAGAAGTATAACTATTTCAGCATCAAGAGAATATTTGCAGGAACGATTTGGAGAATTAAAACATTCCATAGTTTCAAGTATACTTTCATCAAAAGATACTTTTGCTTATGAAATAGGAATTTCTTCCGCCATGATTACAACTGCGAGCGAAATGCTGCATCAATCCATTCCCGAAAGTTTAGAGAATCATTATAATAAGCTAAAATGCGAAGAACTGCTCTGTCATATTTTTGCTTTGTTATTGCAGCGTGAAGAAACACCGGCAAGCGGAATACATATAAAAGATATTAAAGCAATTTATGCCATAAAATACCATTTGCAATCTAATTTAGATAAAGCACCAGAGATTAATTCGCTTGCAAAAGAAGCCGGAATGAGCGAACCCAAACTTCGAAAATTGTTTAAACAGACTTTTGGTAAAGGCGTTTTTGAATATTATCAATATATGAGAATACAGGAAGCCGCAAGACTTTTAAAAGAAAAACATTTATCAGTTTCAGAAGTTGGTTATCAATTGGGTTTTACCAATCTCAGCCATTTTTCAAGGGTTTTTGAACAGCAAATTGGCTTGAAACCAAAGAAATATTCGCTAACATAATCAATACTTTATGTGTTAAAAATGATGTAAGGCATTTAGAAATAGTTTTATATTAGCAAAAAAGAAATCAGTAACCAAATCACGGTTTTAATAAAGATATTTGATTATAATCTCAAATGATAAACAGCACTTTCAACTTTGTCAAAATCTTTATTTATTTCTTGCTTTTTTTATTTTCAATTCAATTTTCTGCTCAGGAAATAAAACCTGTTTCCAATCAGTTTTTAATGAATATAGAACTAAGGCCAAGAGTTGAATATACTTCTAACTATTTTCTTCCGCCAAACGATTCTATAGATCCTTATTTTTATACAACACAAAGAAACCGAATATCGATGTCGTATACGGCAGAAAAATGGTTAATAAAGTCTGATATACAAGAAATTCATGTTTGGGAAGAACAAAATTTAAAATCAAAAATTGGAAGTATAAATCTCTATCAATTATATTTTGAAACTAAATTCAAATCATTCAATATTCGGCTCGGAAGACAAAGTATTTTATTAGACAACGGAAGGCTTTTTTCTGACGCACCCTGGGCACAGCAAGGCAGAGCGCATGAAGGAATACGATTGATGAAAACGGCAAAACATTTCTCTAATGATTTTTTCTTTTTGTTTACCCGAAAATACGGAAATGAATTTGACCCGGCCTACTCTCCCGTGGCTTCTAATAAATACAAATATTTAGCTGTCAATAATTTCAATTATAATTTTGACAATGGATTTTCTTTTAATTCATTGAATGTATTTGATTTATTTGAAAATCCTGCATCTGGAAATAGGTACGGGCGTGCCACATCTGGAGGAAGAATTGAATATAAAAGCAATAACTGGTATTATACATTAAATTCTTATTTGCAATTTGGACGAACATCTCAAGGCAAGAAATTGTTTGCCTATTATTTTCAGCCGGAAATTCGCTTTTCTTTCAATACAGCAATATTGCGTTTAGGTGCAGAAATAATCAGCGGAAACCGTTCACAATTACCTGCAGATGAATCTGAAAGTTTTGATGTGCTTTATGGCGTGACATGGAAATTTAACGGAAATATGAATGTATTTACCCGTTTTCCGGCAGATGTTGGTGGAAAAGGTTTAGTAAATCCGTATTTATTTGCTTCATTTCCTTTAACTGATAAACTTTCTGTTCGTTCTGATTTTCATCTGTTTTACAATCAATTTCCCTTAAAAAATGATGAAGGGCAAAATGTAAAAAAGTTCCTTGGATTTGAAAATGATCTTTCATTAAAATATACTCCAATAAAACAATTAGAAATTAATTATGCGTTTTCGTGGTACAGTTCAACAAATGCGATGCAGTATCTTCCTAAAATTCAGGATGAAAATAAACTCGCATTTTGGAGTTATTTAATGGTTTCCTATTCTTTTAATGCCGTAAATATGAAGCATTAAGAATAAATAGTACTTTTGAATTACTTATTAAAAGTAAAATGACTTTATTAATTCAATCAGCTTTACCAGATAATTCTATTTCGCATTTTGTTCACAGCTTTTGGATGTTTGAGAACAATACTGGGAAAGAAATTCCGTCAACTATTTTGCCCAACGCAATGGTTGATTTGGCGGTTATGAATTTAAATGCTGATAATTGGGAAAAAACGATTCGGGGTTTAGATACAATTCCGAGTCAGATTATAATTCCTATTGGAACAAAAATGTTTTCTATAGGCTTCAAATTATTGGCTGTAGAATATTTATTTGGAGATTCTATCAAAGATGTTTTAAATGATGATAAAATTATTTCAGACGAAATCTGGCAGTTTGAAGCTGAGGATTTAAAAACTCTTGAGAATTTTTGCAGTAAAGCAACCCAAATAATAAACAGCATTACAACATCAGATATTGATAACCGAAAAAGAAAATTATTTGAGTTTATTTATTCTTCAAAAGGATCAATAACGGTAAAGGAACTATCTGAAAACGTGTTTTGGAGCAGCCGCCAGATTAATCGTTACTTTAATCAGCAATTTGGGATTTCTTTAAAAGCTTACTGCAATATTCTGCGCTTTGGTTCTTCATTTAAACCTATCAGCGAAGGCATACTTTTTCCCGATCAAAACTTCACCGATCAAAATCATTTCATCAAAGAAATCAAGAAATACTCTGGCGTTACGCCAAAAGAATTGAGTAAAAACAAAGACAATCGTTTTATGGATATTGTGGCAATTAAAAAAATGAATACCAAAAACGACTGATTTTTACTATTTCATCTCCTGTAGTCTTCTCAATTTTGTAACCTAATTAAACAATAAAATTATGTTACTCACAAATAAAAAAATAGCCATTATTGGCGCAGGCCCGGTTGGTTTAACAATGGCTAGATTACTTCAACAAAACGGAATTAATGTTACAGTTTACGAAAGAGATAAAGATCCAAAAGCAAGAATTTGGGGCGGAACGCTCGATTTACATAAAGGTTCTGGTCAAGATGCGATGCAGAAGGCGGGATTGCTTGAAACGTATTATAAAATGGCAATTCCGATGGGAAGAATTATGACTGATTATAAAGGAAATATATTATTTAGTAAAGAAACTAATGTAGAAGAACAATACGACGCTCCTGAAATAAACCGCAATGATTTAAGAACGTTATTAATCGACAGTTTAAAAGAAAATACAGTTGTTTGGGATAGTAAACTGAATGAAATTGAGGAACAAAACGGAAAATGGCTTTTACATTTTGAAAACGGAAAAACGGCAGCAGCTGATTTTGTTATTGGTGCAAATGGCGGAATGACTTCTATTAGAAAATATATCACAGATGCCGAAGTTGAACTTACGGGAACGTATATGATTCAAGGGGAAGTTTCTGCATCAGAAGCAAAATCTTTAGGGTTTTATGAGTTGTGCGGTGATAAAATTTTGATGACTTCTAACAATGGTAATTTATTGGTTGCCAATCCTAAAAATAATAATGCTTTAAGTTACAATGTTATTTTTAAGATGCCTGAAACATTAGAAATTGATTTTCATAATATAGAAAATGTCAAAACATTTCTTTTAAATAAGCTTTCTGATTGGGGAGAATCCTATAAAGAATTATTTCGTGCCACTTCTTTCTTTACCGGATTACCAACTAAAAAGATTTCTGTAGAAAAAGTATGGAAAAATAACCGCCCCTTGCCTATTACACTTATTGGCGATGCAGCGCATTTAATGCCTCCTTTTGCCGGACAAGGTGCTAATATTGGACTTCTGGATGCGTTGATTTTATCTGAAAATCTATTAAACGGAGAATTTCAAACTATTGAAAGTGCTATAAATGATTATGAAGAAAGAATGTTTGTTTATGCCAAAGAAGCGCAGCAACAAACCAGAGAAAATGAAATAGAAATGCTTAAAACGGATTTTACTTTTCTAAAATTTGTTGATTGAAAATTTACCTTTTGTGATGAAAATAATTTTATCTTAGTCAAAGAAAACTAACCTTTAAAACGAAGAATATGTCAGACTCACAAAATCAACCAGACGATACAACTCCAAAAGTTACTGGAATTGGCGGTATTTTCTTTTTTCTTGAAAATCCGAAGGAAACTAAAGATTGGTATGCTAAAAATTTAGGTTTAGAAATCAACGATTGGGGTTCGGCAAGTTTTGAATCCAGAAATCTTGATAAACCAGAGCAAATAGAATCAACACAATGGTGCCCTTTTAAGAAAGGTGATGAATATTTTTCTCCATCAAAAAAAGATTTCATGGTGAATTACCGTGTTCAAAATATCGAAGGTCTTGTAGAAAAACTTAAAGCAAACGGCGTAACGGTTCTTGATGAAATTGAAAGCTATGATTATGGCAAATTTGTACACATAATGGATACAGAAGGCAATAAAATTGAACTTTGGGAACCTGTTTATTAATATTTCACAAATAAATTCTTTAAGCCTAATCCATATTTAAATAAAAAATGACCAAACCGCATACCGAAAACAGCATTTCAAAAGATAAAAATATACTTCTTGTTTTACAAGATTCAATCGACACTTCATCAGAACTTGGATATTTAGTTTCTAATTTCTGCGGAAAAGTTATTAAGCACTTTTCGGAGATTAATACTTCTATAAACAATAAAACAATTTATGCCTTTGGTGATATCAGCCAGCTTAAAAATGCTAGCGGTACTTACTTTGTTATTAAAGAGTTTTCTGTTAATTATGAAGGCTTTGCAAGTTCAAATATCAAATTTGTAGAACTTGGACAAGTTCCTATTTTGGTGAGCAATGCCGGGGTTTATTTTAGAGAAATGTTCATTGGGAATGGTTATTTCGATAAAATCAAATCGGAGCATTTATTTCAAAATTTAACGGAGTCCAACAAAGGGTCTAAAGCTTTGAGAACCGGGATTTATTTAAGTGAGATTTTAAAAGAAGAAACTGCGGATAAAGAAATACTGCATTTTAATCTTTTAAGATGCTCGAGCAATTTTACAGGTCCAACAGATAATTTTCGTGAAACAGATCATTCTGTAATGAAAGCTTTGAACGAAGCTGTTAAACAGACTTTTGAAGAAGAAACAAAGGTTAATCATGTCTTGGTTCAGATTTATGAAAATAAAGTAAAATCAGATGAAAATTCTAAGGAAGTAAAATCGAAAATAAAGGCGCATTCTGATAAAACCAAGGATATGCCAAAAGAAGGAATTATTGCTTTTTGTACTTTCTATGATAATTCCAATTTTGACAAACTTAAACCTTCTAAAAAAGACAGATACGATTGGTGTTACAAAGAGACAAGCGGATTGACGAGGCTTAATTTTAAGTTAAAAAATACAGTTACTGATGCTTCTTTTGAAAAAGAATTCAGCGTTACTTTATATCCAAATTCAGCTTTTATAATCCCACTTTCAACAAATAGATTATATACGCATGAAATTAGGCCTTCGTCGTTAAACGTTGACCAAATCCCAATTAGAATGGGATATGTTGCCCGATGCTCGAATCTGGAAGCAGTTTACACGGAAAATCAAACTTATATAAAAGAAAATGGAGGGTTAATCAAACTGGAAGAAATGACAGAAGAAACAATGATCACTTTGCGAGATTCTTATTATGAAGAAAATATGACCGTAAAGAACATTGAATACGGAAAAGTTCATTTTAGTATGAATGCTGGTGATTATGAAAAGCCAATATATTAATTTCCTAAAATGAAAGACTTTCAAAAGATTATCCTTCCAATCGAAAATAATTTATTTAATGAATTGCTGCATTCTGCTGATTTTGAAATCACAGGAAAAGGCAGACTCGGAAATCATTTAGTTGATGTTAAAGATAATGGTGTGCCAATAGTAAGAACAACTACGATTTATAATATTCCGGCTAACCAATTTTCTGCATTACATCAATCCATAATAGCTAGTTTAAATGCTGAAATTGAAAAGAATAACATAGATAATTTACCCAAAGTTGATTTTAATAATGCATTAATTGAAGTTTACGATTCAAGTTATGCTACGATGAAATATCATTCAGATCAGGCTTTAGATCTGGAAGAAGGCTCTTATATTGGGCTTTTCAGCTGTTATGAAAATCCGGAAGAACTATCTGAAAAAAACTTAAGAAAGCTTAAAGTAAAAGATAAAGCGACAGATGAAGAATTTGATATTGTTTTAAATCATAATTCTGTTGTTTTATTTCCGTTGTCGGCAAACACGGCATTTCTTCATAAAATTATATTAGAAGCTGTGCCAAAACAAAAAACATCCGAAGCAAATAAATGGCTAGGAATTACTTTTAGAAAATCCAAAACCTTTATTCAGTTTGATGATAATAAACCTAGATTTTCTAACGGAGAATTATTAGAATTGGCAAATGAAGATCAAAAATCAGAATTTTATAAATTGAGAGGACAGGAAAATTTTACTATGGATTTTACTTATCCAAAATTATCGTATACGCTGAGTATTAGTGATACTATGCCTCCGAAATAATAGTTTAAACAATTAATTAAATGAAAGCAAAAGTTCAAATATTGAGAGAAGAAAAATATCTGACTCAGACTGAGCTTGCTGAAAAATCAGGGCTCTCATTGCGAACAATACAAAGAATTGAAGCGGGAAATATTCCAAAAGGTTTTACGCTCAAAGCTTTGGCCAAATCATTTGAAGTTCAACCCGAAGATTTAATTTCAGATTTACAAGATACTCCAGAAATTAAACGGGCTAAACTCATTAATTTTTCTGCTTTGTCTTCTCTGGTTATTCCATTTGGAAATATTATTTTTCCATCTATTTTGACGTATAAATCGAAAGAACCAAAAGCAAAAGAATTAGGAAAAAGTATTTTGACAGTGCAGATTATTTACACTTTTGTTCTAGGAACTTTGATGCTTATAAGTCCGTTTATTCAGAAAGCATTTTCACTGAATTTTCCACTGTTTATTGTCTTCTTAGTGTTGTTAAAAGTTATAAATATTTATATAATTTTTAAAAATGGGATGAGTTTAACTCAAAAATCAGATTTATATATAAAACTGAAATACAGTATCTTATAATCAATGTCGTTAAATTGACGTAAAAAAGTCATATCCGTTTTTTGATTTAATCACATTACAATTCTCAATATTGCAGAAAAAATTGTAATGAAAATAATTAAAAAAATCGTGCTGGCTTTCGTAGCTCTTATTGTCCTTTCACTAATTGGCGGCTATTTTTATTTTGACAGAAAATTTAGTCCACCGGAAAACTATCTTAAGGTTTCGGGAAATGCAGAAAACGCTTCTGTAAAATGGGTTTCAGATGAAGGAAATCCGTATGCCGCTCTTCTTTTGCCTGTTGAATTAAAAGGCATAAAAAAAACATTTTATATGCAGCTGGATTTTGGTTCGCCAATAACTGTTTTCTACAAAAAATCACTACAATCTGTTCAGGAAAAATTTCCTTCACAAATTGATTTTAAAGAAGATGTTTCATTAAACTTCAAAGTAAAGAATCTAAGTATTTCTTCTAAAAAATTTCAATTGTTAGATTATGGTAAAAAAGCTGATTTAGACAATCCAAATTCTGTCAATATTATAGGGACAATTGGAACCGATTTATTAGAAAAAAGAATAGTTTCATTGAATTTCATAAATAACACATGCTCATTTACAGAAAATGAAATTGAAAACGGATTTACAAAATTTGAATTTAAGAAACGTAAACTTCTTTTTCCTGCAAAAATTGAAAACCAAGATTTAAAATTGCTCTATGATTCTGGTACAAGCGGCTATGAATTGATTATAAATAAAGAAGAATGGCAAAAATACAAACTCAAAAACAGTAAATTAAAAGTAGAAAAAGGAAATTCCTGGGGAAATGTATTGACTGTGATTTCTGCTTCTGCAAATAAAAAAATGCAGTTTGGAGACACACAATTAAAAATTTCAGAAGTAACATATATTGAAGGGGTTTCAAAAATGCAGACTTTTTTAATGAAACGCTCCGGAATGCAGGGAATGATTGGAAATAAAATCTTTTTAAATCATAAATTGATTATTGACTGTAAAAATGAAAGGTTTAAGGTTGAGTGAGCTCCTTGTCTAAAGAATGTTTATATTAGCATAGAAATCAATCAAAAATCAATATAATGGCAAATCAACTAGAAGAAGTTATTGAAAAAGCATATTCTGCATTTAACGAAAGAAATATTGACAACGCATTATCGACAATGCAGAAAGATGTAAAGTGGTCAAAAGCCTGGGAAGGCGGTTACATAAGCGGACACGATGAAATCAAGCAATATTGGACAAGACAATGGACAGAAATAAACCCAAAAGTTAATCCAGTTGGTTTTACCGAAAGAGAAAACGGAAGTCTGGAAGTCAAAGTGCACCAAAATGTAAAAGATTTACAAGGCAATTTAATGTTCGACGGATTGGTAAAACATGTTTATACTTTCCAGAACGGACTTATAAAGACTATGGATATTGAATTGGTTGAGAATTAATCCAGTAAATAATTTAAAAAGCTCCATTATTTTTTAATGGAGCTTTTTCATTTCTGTTATAATTACATTCCCGGCCAATATAAAAAATTGAATTTATGACCATCAGGGTCGGCAAAACCAAAGGTATAGCCTACTTCAAAATCTTCAGGTTCGGAGAAAATTGTGCCACCAGCTTTTTTAACTTTATCAAGCCAAAGATCTACTTCTTCTCTACTGTCTGCAGATAATGAAAAGATAATTTCATTTTCAGCATTTGTATTAGTCAATTTACCCTTTAAAGCCCACTCAAATCTTTTTGGAGTAAAAAAGTTTATTATAAAATGGTTTTCTGCAATAATAAAACTTACCAGTTCATTTGTTTCTTTCCCGTTTTGCTTGAAACCTAATGCTGTATAAAATTGAATTGTTTTTTGTAAATCGTGAGTAACCAAGTTTCCCCAAATCATTCTAGTTTTCATAACTTCAGTTTTTTATAAATGTTTAATATAAAATAAAGTTAGGGAATTAAAATCAGCATTTGTAAAGCTTTTTATAAATAAACTCCAAAATCAAATGACTTTGGAGTTTTAAAATTCTGTGAAGTGTCTGAGACAGTAATCGAACACTTAATTCCAATCTTGACATTTTTTGATGATTAAAAACTTAAAAGTATTAGTTTTCAAGTCTGTTTAGTATCATCATTATAATCTACTATATCTTTTTTTTGATAAAATAAGTTGCCAAATCAGTGTTAGAAAAATTAGTAAAGCCTATTTGTCGCAACATTGTTATTAATTGTCCTCGATGATAGGTGGCATGATTATTTTGATGTAGTACAGTTTGAGCAAATTCCATGCTCCATTCTTCGTCTCTTACGCTGAAAGAAATTATTTGTGTGTAATTTTCTTCTGGATAACCCTCAATAAAATTATCATAATCATCCATTGTTTTTTTCCAAATTTCAATCAATTCTTTTTTTGTCCCGGTGAAATTAGCTGAAAGAAAAACAGGATTAGGTGTGTTTTTCCAAAAATCGATCCAAACTTTTTTAGCACTAACAATGTGTGTTACTGTTTTTGCAACAGAATTAAAACTGCTTGTAATTTCTTTATCCCATTGTTCATCATTAATTTGTTCGAGCCATTTAATTATGCTGTTATCAACCCAATTACTATAGTTAGCAATTTCCATAAGATACCTTTTATTCATTTCTTTTGAGTTTAAATTTACTGCAAAAATAGAAGGCGTTTATGTTGTAGAGTTATCGCTAATCATTCAAAAGCTGTTGAGTAACATTCAGATTTCTTTGCTGAAATTGTTTAGGACTAATGCCTTGAACTCGTTTAAAAGATTGTGAAAAACTTGAATGATTTTCATAGCCAACTTTGTAAAACACTTCGCTTGGATTTTCGTTTTGCAACAATAACAATTTTGCCATTTCTATTTTTTGTTGCAGAAAGTATTGGCTTGGTACAAGATTGTAGATTTTTACAAATTTCCGCTTAAAAGTAGAAACGCTTGTATGGCACAAGAAAGCCAATTCTTCTATTGTAAGATTGTTTGTTATATTTAGTTCAACGGCTCTTCGTATTTCAAAATTAGAATATTCTTCCAGATTTTTTGTGTGGAATGAAAGAATTTCATTCGGATATATTTCAAGAAGATAAAGCATTAGTTCTTCAAATTTCAATTCAAGCATTTTATTAGAAAATATTGCAGGTTTGGATTGGATAAGTTTAAGTGAAGTGATAAAATTTCTAATAAACTGGTCTTTTTCGAATATTGCAAATGGCTTAATTATTTTGTTGGGATTAGGTGAAATTTGGTTAATAATAGAAGCATATTTTACAAAAAAATTCTTTAAGGCTGTATTGCTAAAAAACAACATAGTGCTTCGATAATTATTGTTCACCGGAAGTTTTTCGGTCATTAAGCAATTTCCCGAAGAAAGTATCACAAATTGGTTGTTCGTAATAGATATTTTATTATCAGAATAATATACAACTTTCTCGCCTTGTTCTAAAAATGAAACAAGGTTTTGTGGAAGAAAGATTTTATTTCTGGGTGTTTTTTGATATGAAATATAGTCGAATGTGCTAAATGTGTCCATTTTAGATTTTCATGTCTGTTTGTGAATTTATCATACTGTTGACTAACGTATTTCGACTTTGTATTCTGTCGCAATTTGAAGGTGAAACGTTTAGCTAATATACAAATTTCAACCGTAGAAAATATTTTTGAATTTTGAACTTCAACGCGCCTGATATTAAATATGAGGTTAGTACTATAGAGGAAACATAAATTAAAAATATAGACATAAAAAAACTCCTTAATTTCTTAAGGAGTTTCTTGGTGGGCGATGAGGGGTTCGAACCCCCGACCCCCTCGGTGTAAACGAGGTGCTCTGAACCAGCTGAGCTAATCGCCCTATTTTACTAGGCTGCTATCATTTTGTGATTGCGAGTGCAAATATACAGCTAGAATTTGTATTTGCAAGTATATTTCAAAAAAAATCTAATATTTTTTTCATGCGTTTATTTAGAAACCTATTTTTCAGCTTCTTAAAAAAGAAATAAAATTCCAGGTTTTCTTATAATTTCGTTAAAAAACGAAATCTGGGTTTCTAATTCTTAATAATGCTTTGTAATCTTTTGCTATAGTCATACATTTGCATACCTAAAAACAGTATATTCTAATGGCTAGATATAAAGAAAACGATTTACCTAAATCAAAAATTACAGCTACTTCTCTTAACAAAGCAAAAACAATATTTACATACGCAGGAAACCACAAATGGAAATTTTTCATCGGATTAATTTTTCTGCTTTTAACTGGCGCTACTGCCCTTGCCTTTCCTAAATTAATGGGAATGCTTGTAGATTGTGTAAAAAACAAAAACAATGACGAAGCTAATAAAATAGCTTTTGGATTAATTTTAATTCTGTTTCTGCAGTCATTTTTTTCTTTCTTCAGATTATCATTGTTCGTAAATTTTACCGAAAATACGCTGGCAAATCTGCGTTTGGCTTTGTATACCAATTTGGTAAAACTGCCAATGACGTTTTTCTCCCAAAAAAGAGTTGGAGAATTAAACAGCCGAATCAGCGCCGATATCACACAAATTCAGGATACATTAACTACAACAATTGCTGAGTTTTTACGTCAGTTTATCTTAATTATTGGTGGTGTAATTTTATTAGCTACAGAAAGTTTAAAATTGACTTTATTAATGCTTTCAGTTGTGCCTTTAGTTGCTATTGCTGCAGTAGTTTTTGGAAGATTTATTAGAAAATATTCTAAAAAAGTACAAGATCAGGTTGCAGAAAGCCAGGTTATTGTTGAAGAAACGATGCAGGGAATCAGCATTGTAAAAGCTTTTGCTAACGAATGGTACGAAATTGCACGTTATAAAGGTAAAATTAGCGATGTTGTAAAACTGGCTATAAAAGGCGGTAAATACCGTGGTTATTTTGCCTCATTTATTATTTTCTGTTTATTTGGCGCAATTGTAGCCGTAGTTTGGTTTGGTGTTCGATTAAGTATTGCCGGCGAAATGAGCGTTGGACAATTAATTTCATTCGTCTTGTATTCAACTTTTGTTGGTGCTTCTTTTGGTGGAATTGCCGAGTTATATGCCCAAATCCAGAAAGCAATTGGAGCTACAGAACGTGTTTTTGAATTATTAGATGAAAGTCCGGAGAAAATAAATTCAGATTCAAATACAACGCAGGAAAAAATAAAAGGAAACGTAACCTTTAATAATGTTGCTTTCAGTTACCCAACACGTCAGGAAATTCAGGTATTGAAAAATGTAAATTTCTCTGCAGAATTTGGACAAAAAATAGCAATCGTAGGCCCAAGTGGCGCCGGAAAATCTACTATTTCTTCTCTCCTATTGCGTTTTTACGATATAACTTCGGGAGAAATTACTGTTGACGGAAAAAATATTTATGATTATGATTTAGAAGCACTTCGCGGAAATATGAGTATTGTTCCGCAGGATGTTATTCTTTTTGGCGGAACTATCAGAGAAAATATCGCTTACGGAAAACCAGATGCATCTGATGAAGAAATAATATTGGCAGCAAAACAAGCAAATGCATTCAACTTTGTAGACGGTTTTCCAGAGAAATTTGAAACATTAGTTGGAGAACGCGGCGTTAAATTATCTGGCGGACAACGTCAGCGTATTGCAATTGCAAGAGCTTTACTTAAAAACCCAAGTATATTAATATTAGACGAAGCAACTTCATCTTTAGACAGCGAAAGCGAAAAATTAGTTCAGGAAGCTTTAGAAGTATTAATGGAAGGAAGAACAAGTATTATCATTGCTCATCGCCTTTCGACGATCAGAAATGCAGACAAAATTTTAGTTCTGGACAACGGAGAAATCTCAGAAGAAGGAACGCATCAGGAATTAATAAATCTGGAAAATGGAATTTATAAAAACTTAAGCAATCTACAGTTTAGTAATTCTTAAATAAATTTCAATTTAAAAATTCCAAATTTCAATTATAATGCAAACCCGACAGATTTTTAAACCTGTCGGGTTTGCATTTTTTGGATATGAACACGTTAAACCGGACTGAAGTCCAGCTCTACAATATAATTTGTTCCTTCGGAACTACCTAAGAGCCTTTGAATCGATCCATATTGTAGTTAAACTGGATTAAAGTCCAGCTCTACAATATAATTTGTTCCTTCGGAACTATCTAAGGGTCTTTGGATCGATCCATATTGTATTTAAACTGGACTAAAATCCAGCTCTACAACATAATTTGTTCCTTCGGAACTATAAAAAGAGCCTCTGGCTCGATCCATATTGTAGGGCTGGACTTTAGTCCAGTTTACATAAAGAATTAAGGTAATAAAAAAGCTCCAATTTTAATTGGAGCTTTTTTTATGTGTAACTGTAAACTGAGACTGAAAACTATTATTTCCCTTTTCTACGTTTACGTTCAGCTTTAATCATAGATAATTCGCGGCTTGTTTGTCCTGCTACAGAAGTATTTTCTTCGGCACGGCGAATCAAGTACGGCATAACATCTTTTACAGGCCCAAACGGAAGATATTTTGCTACATTATAACCGTTTTCAGCTAAGTTGTAGCTAATATTATCGCTCATACCATATAATTGCCCAAACCAAATTCTTTTATCGTTTTTGGCAATTCCTTTTTCAGCCATCATTTCCATTAGTTTATAAGAGCTCAATTCGTTATGAGTTCCAGCAAAAATGGACATTGTTTCTAAATGCTCTAACATATAGTGAACAGCAGCATCATAATTAATATCTGTTGCCTCTTTAGAAACGCAAATTGGCGAAACATATCCTTTTTCTTCAGCTCGTTTGTTTTCTTTTTCCATGTAAGCGCCACGAACCAATTTCATTCCAATAAAGAAACCTTCGGCCTTAGCCACTTCATGCAATTTTTTCAAGTAATCCAAACGATCCCAACGGTACATTTGTAAAGTGTTGAATACAATAGCTTTTTCTTTATTGTATTTACGCATCATATCCGTAACTAATTCATCAGCGGCATCCTGCATCCAGCTTTCTTCACCATCAATCAATAAGGCAACATCTTTTTTATGAGCCTCACTGCAAACCTGATCAAAACGATTTACAACTCTATTCCATTCTTCTTGTTCTGCTGGACTTAAAGTTTGTTTTTCTCCTAATTTCTCATACAATTCAAAACGCCCTAAACCTGTTGGTTTAAATACTGCAAACGGGATCGCTAAACGTTCTTTTGCAAATTCAATAGTTTTTAAGGTCATTTCTAAAGCCGCATCAAACTGTGCTTCTTCTTCTTTTCCTTCTACTGAATAATCTAATACAGATGAAACGCCTTTGGTAAACATTTTATCTACTACGGTTAAACAGTCATCTTCATTTACTCCGCCGCAAAAATGATCAAAAACCGTTGCACGAATCAATCCTTCAACCGGAAGATGTGCTTTGATTGCAAAATTTGTAACAGCAGTTCCAATACGTACTAAAGGCTCACTATCAATCATTTTAAAAAGAAAATAAGCCCTGTCAAGTTCTGTATCACTTTTAAGTGAAAAAGCAACCTGAGTGTTATCGAATATTTTTTCCATTAAGTTTAGTTTTTGTGCAAAGATAATTACTGTTTTCAATATTTCGCATTAAATGCGATCGTTTTTTTAAAATATGACAATCTTAAAAAGACTTTTTTTGATATAAAAAAGTCGTATTGTATACACCCTTAGGGCGTAATTTTGCAAAAAATTAGAACAAAATGGAAAACAACAATACCAACAGCATATTGAATGAACTAAAAGGAAGACACTCAATTCCTAATTTTATAGTTCTCCTTTTTATATCTTCTTTGTTAATAATCGATTTTATACCTTATTTTAAGGCTGCAGAAATTATTCATCCACAGTTTTTATACCTCTCAGTATTAAATATAATTATTAGTGTTTATTTTTATTGCAATTCGCAATTACTTTTTCCTGATATTTTTTCTTCTTTAAAAAAGAGCATTATTTTTAAATTATATGCCGCATTTCTATTCTTTTGTGCTATATCTTATTTTGTTGCAAAGAACACATCATTAGTATTTACAAAATTTACAGAAATAGTAATTATATTTTGTTTATTTATAAATATCTCTATCCTTTTAAAAAACAAACTAGATCTCATATATAAAATTGTATTTATAATAAGTATAAGTGCATTAATTCAATCATGGCAGCAGCTTTGTCATTTTGTAATTATTCCTCGTAATGCTTCAATTATGGCTTTGTTAAACACAATGAAAGGAAATACAGGAAATATAAATATTCTTGCAGCCAGTTTAACTATAAAAGTCCCTTTTTTACTTCTTGGAATAACATACTTTAAAACATATAAAAAATGGTTTTCAGTTTTTATTTTATTTTCAGTTACTGCTGTTATTTTTTTAACAGGAGCCAGAACACCTCTGATTAATTTGTTTTTGATTTATTCAATTTATATATTTTATCTCTTAAAAGAATATTCATTTAAAAAAGAAACATTTTCTAAGGTTTTGCTTTTAATAATTCCGCTATTGACTGCCATATTATTTGCCAATTCAATTTTTGAAAAGTCAAAAGACAAAGGAAGATATACCTCTTTAGAAAAAAAGATAACACAGATAAATGCTGACGATACGTCTTCGCAGCTAAGGCTGGCTTTTTGGAATAACGCATTAAAAATAACTAAAAGCGCACCTTTTACTGGAATTGGATTGGGAAATTATCAGGTAGAATCAATTTCTTATGAAAAAACTATTGCTAATGATTCTTTAGCTTCTTTACATACGCATAATGATTTTCTTGAAATTTTAGCAGAAACCGGAATAATAAATGGATTAATTTTTATTTCAATTTTTATTTCTGTATTTTTTATAAATCTGAAAAGAATACTAAAATCGCAAAAAAAAGAAACAAAAATAATAGCCTTATTAACACTTTTACTTTTAATTGTTTATGGAATAGATTCAGTATTCAATTTTCCTATGTACAGGCCAACGATGTCAATATTTTTTAGTTTAATAATTGCTTTGACGTTGAGTAATAATTTAAAATCAGATCGTGGCATAAAAAATAATACTAATTCATTAAAAGTTATAATAGTTATTTTAATAGGTATAACAACAATACTTAGTTATTCTGCTTTTAGAATCTATAGAGTATCGAATCTGCAGTATTTAATTGTAATGGATGAACTTTATACTGACGATAAAAAAGTTCTAACTGGAGATGAAATTGTAAAAAAAATGCCTTTATATCCAAATGTTACAAGTTCTTCAGAGTCATATTGTCAATATGCAGCAATTTATTATATACGTGAAAAAAAATATGATAAAGCTCAAAAGTACCTTTCAAAAGCCAATAAAATAAATAATTATGACGGAAGTATTGATTATTATAAACATCTTATAGCTAAAAAAAGAGGAAATTTAGATAGTGCTTATATATATATAAAAAGAGCTTTCAATACTCGTCCTAGAAATTATCAGATTTTTACGAACTCAATTCTAATGGCGATAACAAGAAAAGATACATTAGAAATATTAAAACAAAACAAACTATTTACACAATACAGACCAATGCCTAAAGTCTCGGAAATTACATTGAAAGGGCTTAGATTTTCAGGTTATAATTATAAAAATTTGCTTAAGTTTATTGATGAAGGATTGAAAAAGAATCCTCAGGATAGTGTATTGCTGGCACAAAAAAATGAACTTTTAATTACCAGTTATTTAGTCGGAGGTCAAAATTTTGAAAATAAATCTGATTTAAACAATGCTTTACAATCGTATGAAAAAGCATTAAAAATTGATCCTAAAAATGTTTATATATCACAAAATATAGGATTCAATTATTTAAAGCAAGGCCAAAACAAAAAAGCAATAAATGCTTTACTTGAAGCATTAAAATACCCTGGTTTAAATGGTGGAAAGACAGAGTTTTTCTTAGGTATTGCTTATTTAAAAGAAAATGATAAAACGAATGCTCTTAAATATTTTAATTTATCAAAAGACAAAAATTATCCTGCAGCCAAACAGTTAATAGCTACGAGTCAAAATAATAATTTTGCAGATGAAGCAGCATTAAAAAAACGCAAAAATGATCTTTTGATTGCCGATTTAATTACGGAAGGACAAAATTTTGAAGAACAGAAAAAAATGGATGAAGCTTTGGAGTCTTACCAAAAAGCTTTAAAAATCGATCCAAAAAGTATTTACGCTGCACAAAATATTGGATTCTATTATTTAAAAGTTGGCCAGTCAAAAAAAGCGATCAATTACTTACTGAATGCCTTAAAATATCCCGGCTTAAATGGCGGGAAAACAGAATATTTCCTTGCAATTTGTTATTTAAAAGAAAATGACAAAACTAATGCGTGCAAATATTTAAATATATCAAAAAGCAAAAACTATTCTGATGCACAACAATTACTTAAGATGTGTGAATAGTTTCTGTTCTGTTAAAAATTAATTTAGAATGATTCGTTTTTAAACAAATTAGGGTCAAAATTTGAATATATTTTAGTTAAAAATGCCTTATTTTGCGGTTTCAATTAACCGAAGAATTATGCAATCTATTCAAGCGAACAATTATCTCGTGCATTTTAACCAATATGCATACGAAGCTTTAAATAAACATTTAAAAGAAAATAAATACTCAAATATTTTTATTATTGTTGATACTGAGACAAATGAGTATTGCCTGCCAAAACTTTTACCTGTAATTGAAACAGATTTAAATATTGAAATTATAGAGTTTGAAGCAGGAGAAGCCAATAAAAATATAGAAACCTGTATTGAAATCTGGCATGTTTTAACAGAACTTGGGGCAGATAGAAAATCACTTATAATTAATCTTGGAGGCGGTGTTGTAACAGATTTAGGTGGTTTTGTAGCTTCAACTTTTAAAAGAGGTGTTGATTTTATAAATATCCCTACTACTCTGTTATCTATGGTTGATGCTTCTGTGGGAGGAAAAACCGGAGTTGACTTAGGAAATCTTAAAAACCAGATTGGAGTTATAAATGTTCCGCAAATGGTTTTAATCGATACCGAATATCTTGAAACTTTACCACAAAGCGAGATGCGTTCCGGACTTGCAGAAATGCTGAAACACGGTTTAATTTATGATGCAGCTTACTGGAAAGAATTTCTTGATCTTGGTGCTATTGATTATAATGCATTAGATCAATTGATTTACCGTTCGGTTGAAATTAAGAACGAAATCGTAATTCAGGACCCAACAGAAAAAAATATCCGTAAAGCACTTAATTTCGGACATACTCTTGGTCATGCCATCGAAAGCTACTTTTTAGAGAGTGAATCTAAAACAACTTTATTACACGGTGAAGCAATTGCTGTGGGAATGATCTTAGAAAGTTATATTTCCCTTCATAAAGATTTAATTACTTCCGAAGAATATTCTGAAATAAAAACGGCTATAAAAGCAATTTATGACGATGTAAAATTTGAAGAAAATGACATCGATCCTATCCTGGAATTGCTTATTCATGACAAAAAAAATGAATACGGATTGATTCAATTTGCCTTAATTGAAGGAATCGGAAAGATAAAAATTAACCAATCCGTTGAAAATAAATTAATTCTAGCTGCGTTTCAGGATTATAAATCTTAAACTTTTTTTAATTAAAAGCATTGCTTTTGGTATATATTATTTTTTACATTTGCCACAATGAAAACAAACAATAAACAAAGACAATTCAGCTCTTACAGAAACCGCCTCAACAGTTCTTTACTTAGAATGTTGAATCGTTTTTATAATAGTAAAAGCCCGTTTTGTTTTGATGTTTTCCAATGTTCGAAAGCAGAACACGAAAAACTGCAAATTATATTTGCTAATATTAGAGTTTGAATTTTAAATTTAGAAGAAAATCACTAAATTTAATAATTACTACTTAAAATATTGAAATATAAATGAATACAAAATATTCGGACCTAATAAATCAAACCTATTACTTCCCTCAAGAGGAATTTAAACTAAGCAAAGACAACCTTCAGTTTCATAACATCGATTTGATGAAATTGGTTGAACAATATGGTACTCCATTAAAGTTTACTTATTTACCTCAAATTTCTGAAAACATCAATAAGGCAAAAGCCTGGTTCAGAAACGCAATGGAAAAGAATAAATACGAAGCAAAATATTACTATTGTTATTGTACAAAAAGCTCTCATTTTGAATACATTATGAATGAAGCTTTCAAGAATAACATTCACATTGAAACATCATCTGCTTTTGATGTTAATATTGTCGAGAATTTATTAGAAAATGGTAAAATCAACAAAAGTACTTATGTAATTTGTAATGGTTTTAAAAGAGACGAATACATTAATAATATTGCGAGATTAATTAATAACGGGCATAAAAACACTATTCCGATTATTGACAATTACGAAGAACTTGATTTACTTCAGGGAGAAATCAAAGGAAAATTCAAAATTGGAATCCGTATTGCTGCCGAAGAAGAGCCTAAATTTGAGTTTTATACTTCAAGATTAGGAATTGGTTATAAAAACATCGTATCGTTTTACAAAAAACAAATTCAGGAAAATGATAAATTAGAGCTTAAAATGCTTCACTTTTTCATTAATACCGGAATAAACGATACTTCATATTACTGGAACGAGCTTGTAAAATGTATTAAAGTATACATTGCACTTAAAAAGGAATGCCCTACTCTTGATGGTTTGAACATTGGAGGCGGTTTCCCAATTAAAAACTCGCTGGCATTTGAATATGATTATCAATATATGATTGATGAAATTATCAATCAAATTAAAATAGCTTGTGATGAAGCCGAAGTTGATGTTCCAAACATATTTACTGAATTTGGATCGTTTACTGTAGGTGAAAGCGGTGGAGCTATCTATCAGATTTTGTATCAAAAACAACAAAATGATAGAGAAAAATGGAATATGATCGATTCGTCTTTCATTACTACCCTTCCGGATACCTGGGCTATCAATAAACGTTTTATTATGCTGGCGATTAATCGCTGGAATGATACTTACGAGCGGGTTCTGTTAGGTGGATTGACTTGTGATAGTGATGATTATTACAATTCAGAACAAAATATGAACGCCATTTATCTCCCTAAATACAACAAAGAAAAGCCATTGTATATTGGTTTCTTTAATACTGGAGCCTATCAGGAAACAATTGGAGGTTACGGAGGTTTGCACCACTGTTTGATTCCGCAGCCTAAACATATTTTGATAGATCGCGATGAAAATGGAATTCTGGCAACAGAAGTTTTCTCTGAACAACAGACTTCAGACGACGTATTAAAAATATTAGGTTACAAGAAAAAATTGTAAAAAAAAACTGTAAATTAATTAAGGTTAATAATTAGAAAATTATTAATTTGCATATATCCAAAAGGTTAAAAACTTTTAATTCAAAAAAAACAAAAAAACAAAAAACAAAATGAAAGGACCAATCAGTCAGTTTATTGAAAAACATTATTTACACTTTAATTCTGCTTCACTGGTAGATGCAGCCAAAGAATACGAACAACAATTAGCAAATGGATCTAAAATGTTGGTGAGTATGGCTGGTGCAATGAGTACAGCAGAAATTGGTAAAATTTTTGCGGAAATAATTAGACAAGATAAAGTACAAATTATTTCATGTACTGGAGCCAATCTAGAAGAAGATATCATGAATTTAGTAGCTCACTCTCACTACGAAAGAGTTCCTAATTACCGTGATTTGACACCAGAAGACGAATGGGCTTTACTGGAAAGAGGATTAAACCGTGTTACAGATACTTGTATTCCTGAGCATGAGGCTTTTAGACGTTTGCAAAAACACATCTATAAAATTTGGAAAGATGCTGATGATAAAGGAGAACGTTATTTTCCACATGAATTCATGTACAAAATGTTATTATCAGGCGTTTTAGAAGAATATTATGAAATTGACTTAAAAGACAGCTGGATGTATGCTGCTGCTGAGAAAAATTTACCTATTATTGTTCCGGGATGGGAAGATAGTACAATGGGTAATATTTTTGCATCATATGTAATAAAAGGTGACTTGAAAGCATCTACAATGAAATCTGGTATCGAATACATGACTTTCCTTGCTGACTGGTATTCAAAAAACAGCCAAAATGGTATTGGATTCTTCCAAATTGGTGGTGGTATCGCTGGAGATTTCCCTATTTGCGTTGTGCCAATGTTATACCAGGATATGGAAATGCATGATGTTCCTTTCTGGAGCTATTTCTGCCAAATCTCTGATTCAACAACAAGTTACGGTTCTTATTCAGGGGCAGTTCCAAATGAAAAAATCACATGGGGTAAATTAGATATCAAAACCCCTAAATTTATTATAGAGTCGGATGCTACAATTGTTGCACCATTAATTTTTGCATATTTATTAGATTTATAGGATATTTTTATGAAAAGAGTTATAGTAGACTACGCCAAACTGACAAACGAAATTTTAAACCTTTTGGTTGAAAAATTTCCTGATGGTTATGATGATTCGGATGTTATCCGTTTTAGAAACGCTAAAAACGAATTAGTAGAAGCTGTTGAAGTTCGTACTGAAGACACTATTTATTTAGTAAAAATCAGTACTAAACTTGCTGACAGAATCGAAAATTATGATGAAGATGACGATATCGATCTTGATGTTGATACAATCGAGCCAGTTAAAGGTATTGATCTTGATGATGATGCTGCAGACGATGATGACGATGATGACAATCTTGATAAACCAGACGTTGACGGTGGAGATGATGACGATGATGACAGAGATCCAGACGATATTGCTGATGATGACGAAGATGAGGACGACGAAGATTAATCATTTACTTTTAAAATAAAGACAAAGGAACTCTATTTTGAGTTCCTTTTTTATTTATCCATACAAACAAATTATAAGAAAATTACTATATTTATATTTTAAGAAATATATTTAAAATATAAATTATTCGCCAATATGAAATCAGAATTACTACACGCCAAACTGAAAGAAAATTTCGGATTTGAAAAATTCAGGCCAAATCAGGAAACGATAATAAAAACTATTTTATCCGGACAGGATACATTAGCTATTATGCCTACCGGTGGTGGAAAATCAATCTGTTTTCAGCTGCCAGCACTTATATTACCCGGAATAACTATTGTTATTTCGCCTTTAATTGCCTTGATGAAAGATCAGGTTGATAGTTTAAAAACAAACGGAATTGCCGCATGTTACATCAACAGCAGTCAATCATCTGAAGAACAGCAGTTTTATATTGATAATTTAAAATCGAATAATTTTAAACTCGTTTATATTGCTCCCGAAAGTTTATCGTATTTAGATAATGTTTTTAACGAATTAACAATCAGTTTAATTGCAATTGACGAAGCCCATTGTATTTCCTCTTGGGGGCATGATTTTAGGCCGGCATATACCAATTTAGGATATTTAAAAAACCGCTTCCCTTCTACTCCTGTTTTAGCTTTGACTGCAACAGCTGATAAAGCAACACGTGCAGATATAACCAAACAGCTAAATTTAAAAAGTCCAAAAACTTTTGTGGCCTCTTTCGATCGCGCAAATTTAAGTCTTGAAGTGCGACCAGCTTTAGATCGTGTAAAACAAATTATTGATTTTGTCGAGAATAAGCCTAACGAATCTGGGATTATTTATTGTTTAAGCAGAAAAACGACCGAAGAACTTGCGGAGAAATTATCAAAAAATGGAATTGCTGCAAAAGCTTATCACGCCGGTTTAGACAACACAACACGAGCAAAAACTCAGGATCAGTTTATAAATGATGATTGTCAGGTTGTATGTGCTACAATTGCATTTGGAATGGGAATCGACAAATCAAATGTTCGCTGGGTAATTCATTATAATTTGCCTAAAAATATTGAAGGCTATTATCAGGAAATTGGGCGTGCAGGCCGCGATGGATTACCAGCTGAAACAGTTTTATTTGAAAGTTATGCAGATGTGATTCAGCTTCAAAAATTTGCTTCTGAAGGATTAAATTCTGATGTTCAGCTTGCCAAATTAGAACGAATGAAGCAATATGCAGACGCAGTAAGCTGCAGGCGAAAAATTCTTCTTTCTTATTTTGGAGAACTCGTTACAGAAAATTGCGGTAATTGCGATATTTGCAAAAATCCGCCAACATTTTTTGATGGAACGATTCTCGCGCAAAAAGCACTTTCGGCTATTACCAGATTACAGGAATCTGAACCTTTAGCTGTGATTGTTGATTTTTTAAGAGGCTCAAAAAACGCATATATCTACGAAAAAAATTATCAAACGCTAAAAACGTACGGAATTGGAGCCGATATTTCCTGGTACGATTGGAATCAATATTTAATTCAGCTGATTAATCTAGGATATTGTGAAATTGCTTTTCATCAGCATAATAAAATTTTATTAACCCCTTTTGCAAAAAAAGTTTTGTTTGAGGGTGAAAAAGTAAAACTGACAACGGTTGTTAAGAAAGTAATTGATAAAAATGAAGTAAAACAAGAGAAAGCAAAAACTGCTGCTAAAAATTCTCTTTTTGAAACACTTCGAAAATTACGTTACGAAATTGCTCAGGAAGAAGAAGTTCCGGCCTATGTTATTTTCAGCGATGCTTCGCTAAGACACATGGAAATTTTAAGACCAATGAGCGATGAGGATTTCCTTGCTGTAGAAGGTGTTGGAAAAGCAAAACTTGAAAAATACGGGGCAGAATTCATTAAGGCGATTATTGAGTTTCAAAGAAATAAATCTGTCGTTAAGAAAGACAAAAAGGAAAGCACGTATGCTAAAACTTTAGAGTTGTTTCTAAATGGACTTTCTATTGAAGAAATCGCCGGACAAAGAAATCTGGGAGAAACCACAATTGTTTCTCATTTAGCTAAATTATATGTTGACGGAAACGATTTTGATTTAAGTCAGTTTGTTTCTGATAAAGAAATCATTGAAATTAAAAAAGCTCAATTAGAATTAGAAAATCCTAGCGCTTTACGACCTTACTACGAATACTTTGAAGAGAAAATGTCTTATGATAAAATTCGATTTGGATTGGCGTTTTTAGAGAGAAAGCATTTAATTGGTAAATAATATTCGCGTAGATGGCACGCGGATTTTACGGATTCGCTATCGCGAAGGCGTGGATTAATGCGATTTTTTTGTCATTTCGACGAAAGGAGAAATCGCACAAGTATTTCCTTATGGTGAATCGTAATCTTTGTCGAGTTTCTAGTGCGATTTCTCGTTTCTCGAAATGACAAAAGCAAAAAATCCTGTGAATTTACTTCACAGGATTTTTTTAGTTTTTATAATTTTATGCTTTTACAAATATCTTTCTTCAAAAACTTTTTGATGATGTTTTTGATGTCCAATTATAACAAAACCTAAAGCTCGAACAGAAATTTGATTACCAGAAGCCGTTCCAAGTCTTTTAAGCTGCTCTTCAGATAAACTTTTGTAAAATAATAAAGTTGAATGTCTTAAAGCAGAAAGTTCAGTTAATAAATCCTGAATACTTCTTTTATTTGATTCTGTATTATTTGCATAATCATCTTCTTCAAAACTAGGCAAAGGCGTTTTGTCATTTCTTGAAAATCTCA
This sequence comes from Flavobacterium sp. NLM, assembly GCF_002210235.1. Lineage (NCBI taxonomy): Bacteria > Pseudomonadati > Bacteroidota > Flavobacteriia > Flavobacteriales > Flavobacteriaceae > Flavobacterium > Flavobacterium sp. NLM. Next base: position 92,401 of record NZ_LIAC01000013.1, on the reverse strand, counting down.
AAGCGCGATAAGCAAAAATACGTTCAGTATCTATAATATGCTGAATAATATCTTTAATTGTCCACTTCCCTTCTGCGTAGCGATAATCAAATTTATCCATTGGAATATTTTGAACAAATCGGATGAAATCATGAAGAGAAATTTCTAATTCTTCAATTAATTTCCCATCGCCGGCTTCTCTGATATAAGTTCCAAAATGACCTGAATATTCATTTTCTAGTAACTGACTTGCAATCATTTTTATAATTTTAAAGTTTACAAATTACGATTAAGCTGAATTTCTACTTGCATTTGTGTTTCCGAAAAGAGATCTAGTTACGATTTTTTCGTAAACTTTGATTAGCTCTTCATTTGCAGAATTTTCTTTGTTCAATTCATTAATTTTCAACAATGCGTATTGTTGTATTGTTAACAACGGCAATACAATACGCTCTCTTATTTGAATTGATGCTATACCATCAGGATAATTTTCCATTAGGGTTTTATGACCTGCAATTTTCAATAAAAGACGTTTTGTTTCAGAGAATTCGTCATAGATAATCTGCCAGAATTCACCAAATTCCGGATCTTTTCTCATGTATGCCGTTAATGGTAAAAATGATTTTGCCAATGACATCATACTGTTCTCCAACAACGTTTTAAAGAATAATGAATTGTGGTACAAATCACTTACTTTATCCCATTGTCCTGATTCTTCAAAATGTTTCAAAGCTGTTCCAACTCCAAAAAATCCCGGTACATTTTGTTTCAACTGACTCCAGGAACCTACAAATGGAATCGCTCTTAGATCTGCAAAATCTAATGATTCAGATTTGCTTCTTTTTGATGGGCGGCTTCCAATGTTTGTTTTAGAATAATATTTCAACGTACTCATTTTTTCCAAATAAGGAATAAATTTCGGGTGATTTTTAAAACTTAAATATTTATCATAACCCAAATTAGCTAATTGCGTCAAGATTTGAGTTTCGTCTGGAGTTAACTCATTTTTTTCTTTACCAAAAACCTGATTGGTTACACCTGCACTTAGTAAGTTTTCAATATTAAAACGGCAAGAATCTAAAGTTCCAAAATTAGAACTAATTGTTTGTCCTTGAACCGTGATCTGAATTTCTTTATTTTCAATTTTTGGCCCTAAAGAAGCGTAAAATTTGTGTGTTTTACCACCACCACGCGCAGGAGGTCCGCCGCGTCCGTCAAAGAAAATAGCTTTAATTCCGTATTTTCTTGAAATTTCAGTCAACGAAATTTTAGCCTGATAAATACTCCAGTTAGCCATTAAATAACCACCGTCTTTTGTACCGTCAGAAAAACCAAGCATAATGGTCTGTTCGTTTCCTCTTGATTTTAAATGCTTAGAATATTCAGGATTGGTATACAATTGCTCCATAATTTGATGCGCATTTTGTAAATCATCTACAGATTCAAAAAGCGGAATAATGTCAACAGTTGGATTTTCCCAATTATTCAAACGAATCATCGCAAAAGTTTCCATTACGTTTAGGGCACTTTCGTTATTACTAATAATGTAACGATTTGCACCTTCTTCCCCATTGTTTTCCTGAATGGTTTTTATTGCCTGAACAGATTCTAAAGTTGATCTTGTAATTTCGTTTTCAAAATCAGCAGGATTTAAATCTCCTTTTATTTTTGATAAAACATCAATTTTTTGATCTTCTGTCAATTCATAATAATTTTTCGGAAAAGTATCTGAACCTGAGTTTAAGTAATAATTCACAACATCTTTAAATACAACATTATGAATTTTACTATTCTGACGAATATCTAAAGTTGCAAAATGGAATCCGAATAAATTGATTTTTACCAAAAGAGCTTCTAATTCGTCTAAATATAAAGATTGATGTTTTTCAATAATGATAGTACGAATTGTATTCAGCTGTGTCAATAATTCATCTAAAGTGATAAAAATTTCACCTTTAGAATAAAATACTGAACGATAAAGTTTATGTTCAAGATCAGACACTAAAGTATCTACGCCTGAGAAAGTTAGCTTTCTTTTTAAATTTCTCATTTCAACATAATAACACTTCAAAATTGAAGTTCGTAAACGATCTGCAACTTTCAGTGTAATCTCTGTTGTAACGAATGGATTTCCGTCACGGTCACCTCCCGGCCAGAATCCTAATTTTATTAATTGGTTCTGAATTTGATTTCCGTCATTAATATTTTTCTGTAAATAATGTACAATTTCTCCCGCTGTAGCATAGAATACATTTTCAAGATACCAAATCAAACTAACGGCTTCATCGTAAGGGTTTGGTTTTTCATGCTGAATAAAAGGTGTTTTTCCCAGCTGTGCCAATAATTGTTTGATCTGTAATAAATCATTTTGGCGAATTGCTTCGGTCAAATCGTTTATAATTCCTAAAACTGGGCCAGGATAAAACTGAGTTGGATGCGCTGTTAAAACCGTACGTACATTGAAATTTTCTAAAAAATTAACTAATTCGTCGTCTTTTTCTTTTGCATCTGATTTTTCTTTGATATCACGCAAAGATCCTCGCCCTTCCATATTGTTAACTTCAGGAAAAGCAGCATCTTCGATAGCGTCAAACAATACAATCTGACGTTCTATATATTGGATAAATCGAAACATTAAGTCGATTTTTTCCGTTTCTGAAGCATTGTTCAGGAACTTGTTTGAAAAGAAATCAAAAATTTCTTTTGGGGTTTCCTGTTTTTTAAATCCCGTTTCGCAGGTTTCTGTAAATAACGGCAGTAAAACACCTGTATTATCAATAGAGTCAAATGGTAATGTTATGAAAACACTATTGTAAATATGGTATTTAGAGAGAACGTCTTTGTTAAAACGTTCTATTTTTGGCAACGTGTACATAAATTCTTTTATAGTTGGTTGGTTAATTGGTCATAAAAAAACCCCAAGAATAAACTTGAGGTTATATTTTAATATAGCATTCAAGAGGGATTCTTACATATTTTTGAAAATAGTATGCATCAAACGCTTCTTATCGTTAATACTTTCCTCTAATGAAATCATAGTTTCAGTTCTGTATACACCATCGATATCGTCAATCATGAAGATAACTTCTTTTGCATGTTTTGTATCTTTTGCTCTAATTTTACAAAAGATGTTGAATTTTCCTGTCGTTACAGAAGCAACTGTTACGAATGGAATTTGATTGATACGCTCTAATACAAATTTAGTTTGTGATGTATTATTAAGGAATACCCCAACATAAGCAATAAATGAATAACCTAATTTATCGTAATCTAAGGCTAATGAAGACCCCATGATGATACCGGCATCCTCCATCTTTTTTACTCTAACGTGTACTGTACCAGCAGAAATCAATAGTTTTTTTGCAATGTCAGTAAACGGAACTCTCGTATTGTCTATTAACATATCTAAAATCTGGTGATCTACTTCATCTAAACGAAATTTACTCATAATTCTTTAATTAATATTACTAATTGCTATTACAAAGTATAAAAATATATATAAAAAACAACAAATTCACATAAAAATTAACTTTTTATCAACCCGTTAACAAATTTAGTATTTTTATTTAAATAAAAATCTGCTTTTTGGTTCATTTTCGGAATATTAAGATAATCATCAGAATAAACAGCTTCATTTCCGTCGTATTCATAATGACCAAAATAATTTTCCAATTCGCCTGCTTCTACTATATAAGCATTAAAATGAATCTTATTTTCAATCAATTCTTCTTTGTATTGTGCGACAAAATTCGTAATAATTTCGATACCATCATAATTTATTTTGATATTTTTATACATAAAATCATAAAAAACGACTTTATTTTGTGAAATATTCAAATAATCAGAATTTCTATTGACAACTAAATCGTTTTCGCTTATGAGTTTAAAGCCCGAAATTAGTGAGAAAAATATGTATTTTCTTGTAATTTCCCTTTCATAATCGTTAGGAAAATGACCTGCTTCAAACAATATGGTAGGAACTCCTAAAAACTGAAAAGTATCACCTATACAGTTTATATTGAATGAATCGTCAAATCTTCCAACTTGTCCAGGAATATATTTTTGTAATTCATCGTTAATTCCGGCAATTAAATTGATGGCTTTTTGTCTGTTTTCATTCACTTCTCTTTCTTCATTATAAGACGGAGCTAAAAAAGAGACAGTTGCAGGCTTACCAGTATCGCCAGCGCCAAAAATAGTACGCTGATCATGCAGATTAAAGCAGTAATGAGGCTTAAAAGTCTCAAAAACTTCTCTTAAAACATTACTTTCTGGTTGTGTAAGGTTTTGAGAATCGCGATTTAAGTCAATTTTATTCGCATTTTCACGTGTATAAAGTCTTGCACCGTCAGGATTTAATATTGGAATAGCATAAAATGTAAATGTTGAAAGCATTTTTTCGGCAAAATCAGATTTGCTGTTTAATACATTAATAAAGTCAAAAAGCGCTTTAGTTGTCGTGCTTTCATTTCCATGCATTTGAGACCATAAATAGATACGTGTTTTTCCGGTTCCAATTTCGTAACTATATATAGGTTCTCCTAAAACAGATTTTCCAATAACCTTAACTTGATTATCAGTATTTAATTTGTCTAATAAAGGTTGAATATGATCTAAAGTCAGGTATCTTCCTTCAATAGAATGCTCTTTGTATTGGTTAAATAATTCTTCTAAATGCATTGTGTTTTGATTAGTTTACAAAAGTAAACATCTTTATTTTTACAATTGTAAACATGAAAAAATAAAGAGAATTTAGAAATGTAAACAGATTTATTAGTGAGTTTTAAGGATTCCAGTAAAATCCAGTTAACAATTGTTATTACTTTAAGTATAAAACATCAATATGTTATATTTCAATGAGTTATATGTTTTTATATGGAGTTAAAATTGCACCATAAACATTTAATTTGAACGATTTACAACTGTAAAATTGTATTATCAAATCTTTTTAGTTACATTTGTAAACACGTGTAATTTAAACTAGAATTTACAATGGTAAACATCGATGATTTTGTAAAAAGACTGGAAATTATACTGGATTATTACGGACTAAATGCTTCTTCATTTGCAGATAAAATTGGCGTGCAGCGTTCCAGTATGTCTCACCTTCTCTCTGGCAGAAACAAACCAAGTCTTGATTTTGTCATGAAAATTTTGGATGTTTTTCCAGAAGTAGACTTATATTGGATTCTAGTTGGAAAAGGAAATTTTCCAAAATCAGAAAATGAAACAGTTCCGAATTTTCAAAATATAAATTCAGACTCCCCTTCTTCATCAAATGAAAATTATTCTGGAGAAGATTTATTTACTCCATTAAATAAAGAAGAAAATAAATCCCCGATTAAAAGTTTGATCGAAACCAAAAAATCAAATTTGAGTTTTGAAGAAGACGAAATTGAGAAAATTGTAATTTTCTATAAAAACGGAACTTTTAAGGCTTATGTCCCATAGATCGAAAATTTCGCGTATTTGAAAATTTTTTTAAATAATTTTCATTTAAGGGATTCTCACGAATCTGGAAAAACATCAAAAAATTAGATCTGAATTCCGTTTTCAGGAATTTTTCCTAAAACACCTTTATAGTGCTGTTTTAAAATTTCCCAATCGGCTTCATAATTTCCTGTCGGATAAAAAGGCTTTCCTAAATTAACTTCTTTCTTTCCCCAATCAAAAGCAACGGGAACTATTGGCACATTCGCTTTAAGCGCTATATAATAAAATCCGGTTTTGATTTCGGTTACACCTTTTCGTGTTCCTTCTGGCGCAACAGCCAAGCGAAAAACTTCTTTACGATCAAAAATCGCAGCGATAGAATCTACTTTATTTAATCCACCGGTGCGGTCAAGCGGTTCACCACCAACATTTCTAAAATAGTAACCAAACGGAAATTTGAATAATTCTTTCTTCCCAACCCAGTTCATTTGTAAGCCGGAAATACCGCGGGTAAAAAGACCAATATAAAAATCGTGATTACTGGTATGCGGCATAACCATTAAAATACATTTTTTCACTTCAGCATTTTCTATTCCTACTATCTTCCAGCCCATTAGCTTAAAAAAGATGAATTTGTATAGTCTTTTCTTCATTAAAATTTAATATTTCTTGCAAAATAAAAGATTTAAAATGGTATTTTTGAGTAAAAGCATTACAAAATGATTCAAAAATTGTTCAGTTATCTATATCCCATTAAAATCTTCAAAAAAAAATCGGCACGAAGTAAAGTGATCGAAGTTACCTGGGCAAATGGAGAATTGGTTTTAGATTCTGAAAACACAAATTATTCTTACGGAAGTTTACAGCGTATATTAAGGTATGGCCTTCGAAATATAGGTTATGATAAAGTATTACAAATGGAGCATATTCTTGTTCTTGGCGTTGCCGGCGGAAGCGTAATCAAAACCCTTGTTGACGAAATTAATTATAAAGGTAAAATTACCGGAGTTGAAATCGATCCTGAAATGATTCAAATTGCCAATCAGTATTTTAATTTAAACGAGATCAAGCAGCTTGAAATTATCATTGACGACGCTTTTGAGTTTGTTTTAAAAACAAAAGATCGTTACGATTTAATAATTATTGATATTTTTGAAGATACTAATATGCCAAACTTTTTGTTCGAAAAGTTTTTTAGCGAACGAGTTTGTTTTCTTCTCAAAGATCAGGGCTTCATTTTATTCAACACCATGATTCTCGATGAAGCGCATAATGTTCGAAACAGAAAATACATTACAGAGATAAACGCACAATTATTTACTTCAAAAATGCTGCCCCGCATTGAAGTTCATAATGAATTAATAATAATCGAAAAAGTAGCCTAAATTTAATTTTATGAAATCCCTTGTATCTATATTAAAAGCCTTACCACCTACTAAAGTAATCGATGCCTCAATTGATTTTTCAAAATACCTTCCTTTAGATTTATCTATAACCAATACTGATTTAGTCGAAAGCAAACCTGAAACGTCTACAGAATTTGAACGTTTTATTTTTGATTATCTGGCAGATAATAATGCAGAAGTTGCCTATGGCGGTTATATCGAAGGCCGTAACTTATATAAAAGGAGTACTATTTTTAAAAATGATTCTGTTCCGGAAAGAAATATTCACATTGGCCTTGATTTATGGGCAAAAGTTGATACTCCAGTTTTAGCTCCACTTGACGGAAAGGTTCACAGTTTTCAAAATAACCAAGGTTTAGGAGATTACGGGCCAACCATAATATTAGAACATGAAGTAGAAAACGAAAAATTTTATACTTTATACGGACATTTATCGTTACAAAGTATAGAAAACCTTACCGTTGGGACAATTTTTAAGAAAGGCGAACAAATTGCAGCTTTAGGAAATTCAACTGTTAACGGAGATTATGCTCCTCATGTTCACTTTCAGATTATAAAAAACTTAGAAGACAAATGGGGCGATTATCCCGGTGTCTGCAATACAAATGATTTAAATTTTTATATAGAAAATTGCCCCGACCCAAACTTATTATTAAAAATAACTTAAATGATTATGAAGAAAGCGGGATTGATTATATGTTTGTTGTTATTAATTGGATGTAAATCGAAAACAGTAAGTAGAGATACGGAAGATTTAAAAATTAAAAAAGTTTCTAACGCCGATATTAGTTCAGAACAGCAGAGAAAAGCGTACGAATTAGGGAAAAGAGTTTTAGAAACCTGTAATACATCAAAGTTTAAACCTTTTAATGAAACCGAAGTTACTCAGTCTGTTAGAGAAAATACGACCGAAGAGCGATTGACTAAAACCTGTACCAGATTTAGACAATATTATGGAAGTTTTATTGATTTAAAATTAGATGGCGTTTACAAAACCAAAAATGAAGTAATTTACCGTTATCACGCTTTATACAGTAAAAAAGTAGCAAATAAAGAACTTCGCATTTTTGTAAATGAAGAGAACTTAATATCTGCCATTAAATCAATGGATTGGGATGAAAAGTTTGACGCAAAAGCAGCCGAACAATAAAGTAAATATATATGAAATTAAAATTGCCTCTTCTTTTATTACTGTTTATTTCAATCTTTGCAAATGCGCAGCAAACCATGAGTGTAAAAGGATCTCAGCCTTTTCCGGCAACGCAGGAATATACATTTATCTGCGAAAAATATGCTTTTACGGGCGAAGCCAACATTCAGATTGCAAAAACAGATAAAGGCGGCATTTTAAAAATAACAATTGCAACTTCAAATGATAAAGCGAGAATTGCCGGAGGCCTTTATGTAGATTTGGCTAATGCCGATGTTATTGCCTGCACTGACAAAAACGTAAAAGAATCTACTGAAGGAAAAACAACTTCGTACTATTACTTTACTCCTGCTGAATTTGCCAAACTTAAAAAAAATGATATTTACGCTGTTCGATTTATCATAAACGGAGGTTCCAATACTTTTGGAAACGAAACCGGATATTTTACGGCGCACAACAAAAAGAATTATTTTTCAACGGTTTACGATAAATCTAAAAAGAGTTACGACACCGCAAAAGAAATTAGTGTTTTGTAAATACAATATTTTATATAATAAATCTTATATTTATAACCTAATTTTCAAATTTATGACTCCCAACGAAGCTTTAATTACAAAGTTCTATACTGCTTTTGCCAATTCTGATTTTAAAACAATGGCTGAATGTTATCATCCAAAAATACATTTTATTGATCCGGCCTTTGGTTTATTAAAAGAAGAACAAGTTTCAAAAATGTGGGAAATGCTGATTATAAGAAGCAAAGGAAGTCTTAAAATTGAATTCTTTGATGTAAAAGCCGATGAATTTACGGGCTCTGCAAAATGGGTTGCAACTTATAATTTCAGCAAAACAAACCGTAACGTAATCAATAGAATTTCTGCCGAATTTGTTTTCCAGGATGGCTTAATCATTAAACATACCGATAATTTTGATGTTTGGAAATGGTCAAAACAAGCCTTTGGACCAACTGGATATTTATTAGGCTGGACAGGATTTTTCCATAAAAAAATTCAGGAACAAGCCTTACTTTCCCTTAAAAAATTCCAGGAATCTAAGTAATCTAGAAAAGCTTTTTTTAGCGCAAAGTTCGCTAAGTTTTTTTCGCAAAGTGCGCGAAGGTTTTTCTTTGTAAAAGTTTTTTAAGGCATCAAAGTTTCGTTTGAGAATATCAATTATAAAAAATAAGCCCGAAAGTTTTAAAAACTCTCGGGCTTATTTACTTTACTTTATGCGTATATTTTAAAAACCAGCTTTGCGAACTTAAAAAAACTTGTTTTTATACTAAAAATCTTTGTGCACTTTGCGAAAAAACTTTGCGAACTTTGCGTTAAAATTAAATCAGCAACTTCACTCACTTTGCGTTAAAAAAAAATCCTACGATTTAAACCAACTCTTCACCAATTCATCCTCAAAAGAAGTAGCGTTTTTATGAACAAATTCATTAGTGTCTTTATTATAATAATAATCTAAAGCCCAGGTTTTATGGTTTTTAGCTAAGTCTATAATACTATTACAAACAAAAGCAATTTCTTCATCAGTAGTAGTTGGGTGAATCGACATTCTAATCCATCCCGGTTTTTTGATTAAATCACCAATCGTAATTTCATTTACCAGTTTATTAGAAGTTTCCTGATCTACGTGTAATAAATAATGACCGTAAGTTCCGGCACAGCTGCATCCGCCGCGAGTCTGAACTCCAAATTTGTCATTCAACAATTTTACACCTAAATTAAAATGTAAGTCCTCAATAAAAAATGAAATTACACCCAAACGGTTTTTATGCTGACCCGCTAAAATTTTAATATTTTCAACAGGATCTAGCTGACTAAAAACAAAATCAACAATTTCGTGTTCGCGTTGCAAAATGTTCTCAATTCCCATTTCTTCCTTCAGCTCAATTGCCAAAGCGGTTTTAATAACCTGAAGAAAACCGGGAGTTCCGCCATCTTCGCGATCCTCGATATTATCAATATATTTATGTTCGCCCCACGGATTTGTCCAGCTAACCGTTCCTCCACCCGGACAATCCGGAATCATATTATTGTATAATTTTTTATTGAAAATCAAAACTCCCGAAGTTCCAGGACCTCCAAGAAATTTATGAGGAGAAAAGAAAATCGCATCCAAATAAGATTCAGAATCTGCAGGATGCATGTCAATTTCTACATAAGGGCCAGAACAGGCAAAATCTACAAAGCAAACTCCGTTATATTGATGCATTAATTTTGCTGCTTCATGAAAAGGAGTTTTTATACCCGTTACATTTGAACAAGAAGTTATTGACGCAATTTTTATAGTTCTGTCGCTGTATTTCTGTAATAACAATACTAAATTATCCAGACAAAACAGTCCTTTTTCACAAGATGGAATAATCTCAACGTCTGCAATTGTTTCTAACCAAGAAGTTTGATTAGAATGATGCTCCATATGTGAGATAAAAACAATAGGCTTTTTTTCAGCAGGAACTGTGGTGAAATTTTTAAGGTTTTCAGGAATTTTCAAACCTAAAATACGCTGGAATTTATTGATAACTCCAGTCATTCCGGTTCCATCTGTAATTAAAACATCATCTTCACTTGCATTGGTATGACGTTTTATAATATGTCTTGCGTGGTGGTATGCCTTTGTCATGGCAGTACCAGACACCGTAGTTTCAGTATGTGTATTGGCAACAAAAGGTCCAAATTGATTCAATAGTTTCTCCTCAATTGGTCTGTACAGCCTTCCGCTGGCAGTCCAATCCGTGTAAACAATATTTTTTTTGCCAAAAGGTGACATAAATTCCTGATCTATGCCAACAATATGCTGTCTAAAATCCTGAAAATAAGTTTCTAGACTGATGGTACTATTTTTGGTATTCATTTGTTGTGCCTGTGTTTAACTGCAAATATATTGCTTTTTTCTAAAATTGAGAATTTATCAATTCTAAACTTTAAACTTTAAGAAAACTTTTAATATCTTTAGTTAAACACCTCTTTTTTAGATAAATTATCATAATATTCTATCAGGTTAATAGGGCATATAAACTTTAAGCTATTTTTACATTTATGGAAAATTTATCAACAGCCACTTTTGGTGGTGGATGTTTTTGGTGTGTAGAAGCTGTAATTCAGCGTTTAAAAGGAGTTAAGACAATAAAATCTGGCTTTTCAGATGGTTTTATAAAGAATCCGGCATACCGCGAAGTATGTACAGGACGAACTGGTCACGCAGAAGTTATTCAGGTTACTTTTGATTCTGACATTATTTCATATCATGATTTACTAACTGTTTTCATGACAAGCCACGATCCTACAACTTTAAATCGTCAGGGCGGGGACAACGGAACACAATATCGTTCGATAGTTTTGTATCATGATGAATCACAAAAAGAAATTGCAGAAAAGGTTTTTGAAGAAGTGCAGCCCGTTTATGCTGATCCTATCGTAACGCAGTTAAAACCTTTTGAAGTGTTTTATGAAGCCGAAGATTATCATCAGGATTATTACAACAACAATCAGGAAGCAAGATATTGCCAGCTTGTAATCGATCCAAAAGTTCAAAAACTTAAAAAAATGTATGCTGATAAATTAATTGGCTAAAAAAATAGGCCACAGATTATACGGATTAAAATGATTTCTCTTTTTTTGATGCTAAATAAAGATGGACACAGATTTAAAAAAATCCGTTTTACCTGTTCAATCTGTAAAATCTGTGGGCCAATTATAAAAAACTCAAATGAAAAATTTAAAAATAAATAATCGATTTACTGCTGAATTGCCCGCAGATATAGACTTAACAAATGAAATTCGTCAAGTTAGGAATACTGCTTTTTCGTATGTAAATCCAACAAAACCTTCAAATCCAAAATTAATTCATGCTTCTGAAGAAGTTGCTGAATTGGTTGGGATTTCAAAAGACGAAATTCAATCAGAAGAATTTTTGAATGTTTTTTCAGGAAAAGAAATTCTTCCTGAAACAAAGCCTTATGCAATGTGTTACGCCGGACATCAATTCGGGAATTGGGCTGGACAATTAGGCGACGGCCGAGCCATCAATTTAACGGAGGTTGAAAACAACAATCAGTTTTTTACGCTTCAATTAAAAGGTGCCGGAAAAACGCCATACTCCAGAACTGCTGATGGTTTGGCAGTTTTACGTTCTTCAATAAGAGAATATTTATGTGCCGAAGCCATGTACCATTTAGGTGTTCCCACTACCCGATCTCTTTCGTTGATTCTTTCCGGAGATCAGGTTTTGCGTGACGTTTTATACAACGGAAATCCTGCTTACGAAAAAGGCGCGATTGTTTGTCGTGTTGCCCCTTCGTTTATTCGTTTTGGAAGTTTTGAAATGCTGGCTGCCAGAAACGAACTTAAAAACTTAAAGCAATTTGTAGAATATAATATCAAACATTATTTCCCTGAAATTAAAGGCGAACCAAAAGAACAATATTTGCAGTTCTTTAAAAAAGTAGCCGATACAACACGCGAAATGATTTTGCATTGGCAGCGAGTTGGTTTTGTTCACGGCGTAATGAATACAGATAATATGTCAATTCATGGAATCACAATTGATTACGGGCCTTACGGCTGGCTTGAAAATTACGACCCTAATTGGACTCCAAATACTACAGACAGTCAAAACAAGAGATATAGATTCGGGAATCAACCGCAAGTTGCACATTGGAATTTATATCAATTGGCGAATGCGATTTATCCTTTGATTAATGAAACTGAAGAATTAGAAAAAATCTTAGAATCATTTATGAATGATTTTATTTTAGATTATAAAGAAATGTTTCTAAATAAATTAGGATTGTTTATTTCAACTTCTGCTCAAATTGATAATGATTTAACCGATAATCTGGAAGCGACTTTACAATTGACAGAAACCGATATGACGATCTTTTTTAGAAATTTAAGTTCCGTTAAAAAATCAGATTCTGTTGAAAAAGCGATTGAAAAAATTCAATATTCGTTTTATAAAATTGAAGAAGTTTCGGGAGATATTTTAGATGCCTGGAAAAAATGGTTTGCAGTTTATTTGGATAGATTGAATGCTGAAGAATTATCGGATGAAGAACGTTCTCAAAAAATGAATTTAATTAATCCGAAATATGTACTTCGAAATTATATGGCACAATTAGCGATTGATGCTGCTGATAAAGAAGATTATTCGTTGATAAACGAGCTGTATACATTATTGCAAAAGCCATACGATGAACAGCCGGAATACGAAAAATGGTTCGCAAAACGACCAGATTGGGCGAGATCTAAAGTGGGATGTTCTATGCTTTCTTGTAGTTCTTAAAAAGTTTTTTTTTGCCACAGATTACACAGATTAGAATGATTTTTTAATCTTTGTAATTAAAAAAATTATGAGTATTAGAGAAGAAATCCTTTTTAATCTGTGTAATCTGTGGCAATAATTCACTTAGAAACAATATAATCCACAATCATATTAGCATGGATTCTTGAGTTTTCAATAAACCATTTATGCGTCTGCATTCCTCCGCAGACAACGCCTGCCACAAATAAACCTTCAACATTGGTTTCCATCGTTTCCGGATTATACGTTGGAATTTTCAATTCATCATTTGAAAGTTCAATCCCAATATTTTCAAGAAAATTTAAATCTGGTTTATAACCTGTTAAAGCCAAAACAAAATCATTTTCGATTGTCACTTTTCCATTTGGAGTTTCAATTTCAACTTCATTATCACGGATTTCTGTAATATTAGATTCAAAATAAGCTTTAATGCTTCCTTCCGCAATTCGGTTTTCGATATCGGGTTTAACCCAATATTTTACTCGATTATTGATTTCATTTTTACGAATTACCATAGTTACGTTGGCGCCTTTTCGCCAGCATTCTAAAGCTGCATCAACAGATGAATTGTTTGCACCAACAACTACAACATTTCTAAAAGCATATTCATGCGCTTCTTTATAGTAATGGCGAACTTTTGGTAATTCCTCGCCTTTTAGATTCATGTGAATTGGAATATCATAAAAACCGGTAGCAATCACAACGTTTTTCGATTTGTATGAACTTTTGTTTGTAGCAATTTCAAAAATAGAACTTCCAGTTTTTTTAATTCCATTTACTTTTTCAAATAAATTAATATTGAAATTAAAATAACGGTGGATATTTCGATAATATTCTAAAGCTTCCTGACGACCCGGTTTTGGTGCTAAACAGTTAAACGGAATATCACCAATTTCAAGTCTTTCGGCAGTTGAGAAAAAAGTCATGTACAATGGATAATTGAAAATACTATTTACAATCGCGCCTTTTTCTATAATTAAATAACGTAAGTTTTTCTTTTGAGCTTCTATCGCACAAGCCAGACCTATTGGCCCGCCTCCCACAATAATTAAATCATATTGGTCTGTCATAAATTATTCTTTTCCCCAGTTTTTAAAAGGATTTTTGCTCAAATAAGCATTATAATATCTTTCATCATTTGTTACTTCTTCTCCCAGCCAATCTGGTTTTTCAAAACTTTCATCTTCAGACTGCAGTTCAATTTCAGCCATTGTTAAGCCTTCATTTTCTCCATAAAATTCATCAACTTCATAAATATGTTTTCCGAATTTAATTTCATAACGCGTTTTCTCAATTTTACCTTTTTCGCATAATTTCAACAGTTCTGCAGCTTCGTCAAGCGGAATTTGATTTTCCCATTCAAAACGAGACATTCCTCCTTGGTGGCCAATTCCTTTTATGGTTAAAAAAGCTTTATCTCCTTTAATTCTAACACGAACCGTTCTCTCGGCAATTGAACTTAAATAACCTTGTGCAATTTGATTTTTTGCAAATGCCTGTTCTTTAAAATCGTCTGATTTTACAAGAAACTTTCTTTCTATTTCGAGCATTTTGAGTCTTAATTTATTTTACTGCAATTTACTCATTTTAATTCAGTCGCGGAATTTCATTTTTAAAAATCCATTTATAAAATTCGTTTCAAATTCCAGTTTTTTTGGTCTAAAATGAAACCAATTTCATTGATTATTAACATATTAGCTATATTAATTTTCGTTAATTTTGATAGAACCTTAATTCATCAAATCATGTCTAAAAAAGCACTTTATTTATTAGGGATCGCTCTGGTCATAATTTTAGGTACAATTTTGTATATAAAGTTTTGCTGCAATTGCGATACGGCGCAGCCAAATTCTGCTGTCGAAAAAGTTCCTCCTACGACAATTAAAAATGATAATTTTGTTCCTTTTATCATAAATGGTTCCGGATTTGAATTTCAAACCAATTATAATTTTAAATTTCTAAAAAATAACCCTGTTGCAATTCAGCCTATAAGCGATTCAATTTCAATTGGAATTGAAAAACTTAAAACTTTTTTAGTCTCAAATCTGAAACAAAAAGTTACCATTACGGGTTATGCTACTTCTGACGAAACGAATACAACAAAATTTGAAAATCTTGGACTAGCACGTGCAAATGATGTCAAAAATTATTTTGTTTCAAAAGGTTTAGCTTCTTCTCAATTGGATACCAAAGGAGAAATTATCAACAGCTGGAAAACGAATGCAGATACACTTATTGGCCCTGTTGAATACGAATTTGCAACTATTGATACAACTTCTGCAGCTAGCGATGATTGGTCTGCATTAAAAGAAAAAATTAATGCCAATCCGTTGATTCTTCATTTTAATACCAATAAATCGAGTTTTAATTTAAATGAAGAAGAACAGCAAAAAGTGACTGATATTATTAAATATTTAAAAAATGTAAAAAACACTTCTGTCTTAGTTGTGGGGCATAGTGATAATGTCGGAAATCGAGATTTAAATGTAGAATTGGCACAAAAAAGAGCCGATTTTTCTAAAAATTATTTAATAAAAAATGGCATTGAAGCCTCCAGAATTGAAACTGAATCAAAAGGTCCGGATGAACCAATTAGCGATAACGCTACAACCGAAGGAAAAGCAAGCAACAGAAGAACCGTAATTACCATCAAATAATCAAAAATATACTTATTATGAATTTACCATGTATCTTAATACCGATTTTAGTGGGTATAATCTGTGGAATTTTAGGTTACTTACTAGGAAAATTGAACTCAAAAGAAGATGATTCTTTAGCTGCATTATTACAAGCAGATCTTGATGCCTGTAAAGCAAATACGAAAAATTTAAATACAAAAATAGCTTCTCTGGAAGCAGATCTGGCGGCTGCGCATGCTAAAGCTTCTGCATCTGTACCTAAATCATTTGTTGCAGAAACTCCAGCTGTTTTGTTTGATAGTGCACTGGCTGCAAATATATTAGGTAAAAAAATAAAACAGGACGATTTAAAAATTGTTGAAGGAATTGGCCCAAAAATAGAAGCTTTACTTAACGACTCCGGAATTAAAACATGGAAAGATCTTTCGGAAACATCAACAGAAAGATTACAGTCCATTCTGGATTCCGGAGGAGAAAATTATTCAATTCATAACCCTAGTACGTGGGCGAAACAGGCTTTATTTGCTTATCAGGGTAAATGGCAGGAATTAAAAGAATGGCAGGGAAATTTACTTGGCGGGAAAGAGTAAAAATAGGTTCAAAGGTGCAGAGCGGCAAAGGCTCAGAGGTTTTATATCGTGCTTTTTAACCCTATGAATCTTTGTTACTTTGTACCTTTTCTAAAATTACTGAATCCCAGTCTGTAGATGAATTGTACCACAATTTTCCTTTTAAAACTTCTAGCGGAGAATCAAAATTATTGGTGTAAAGTGCTCCGGTGCCTAATCCTTGCGGCATTTTTGAATTTTGAAGAAATGTCCATTGTGCTATTGCATTTAATCCGATATTGCTTTCTAATGCAGAGGTTATCCACCAGCCAATATTGTATTTATCTGCTAATTTTATCCATTCCTGTGTTCCTCTAAAACCGCCGATAAAACTAGGTTTTAAAATGATGTATTGAGGTTTGATTTTCTGCAGTAATTTTTCTTTTTCTTCGAATGAAAATATGCCAATCAATTCTTCATCTAAAGCAATTGGAAAAGGAGTTATTTCACATAAATCTGCCATAGCCTGAATGTTTCCTTTTTTAATAGGCTGCTCGATACTATGTAATTGAAATTTATTTAATTGATTGAGTTTATCTAAAGCTTCATTCAAAGCAAAAGCGCCATTTGCATCAACTCTAATTTCTATTTCTTCTGCTGAAAAATGACTACGGATAAATTCTAATAATTCTAATTCTTTTTGAAAATCTATTGCTCCAATTTTAAGTTTGATACAGCTGAATCCGTTGGCTAATTTTTCTTCAATCTGCTGTTTCATGAAAGCCGGCTCGCCCATCCAAACCAAGCCGTTTATCTCGATTGATTGGTTCTTTTTGGTAAAATCAGAAGGGAATAATAAATATGGATTTTCGCTTTTTAGTGACAAAAAAGCCATTTCAATTCCGAATTGAATCGAAGGAAATTCCAGTAAAGATTCCCATAACGCTTTTTCTCCTAAATGAATATTCTCGCAAGCCCATTTTAGCTTTTCTTCATAATCATCACGATCATCAGCACTTAAGCCACGAAGTATTCCGCACTCACCTATTCCTTTTTTACCATTTTCTTCAAGAATAATAAACCAGGTTTCTTTTTCGGTCATAACACCGCGAGACGTCCCAGACGGACGTTTAAACTCGAGCATATATTTGTGGTAAGTCGCTTTCATTTTTTTTAGATGCTAAGATTCTAAGACTCTAAGATGCTGAGAAACTAAAAAACTTAGAATCTTAGTATCTCAGCAACTTAGTAACTTAGTTAAATAATTTTAGAATTTTTTCGAAGTCTTTTGAGGGTAAACCTGCTTTTTCGAAAAGGGCAAAATCAGATTTTGTTTTGTCTTTCCAGCTTAGGCTGTCTGTAACGTTTTGATCTTGATATTTTTTATAGATTGTTTTTGCGTCACCGTAATTATTACTCACTAAATATACGTGTGCTAAATTTAGTTTTACTAATAACTCTGTATCATCTAATTTTTCTCCTTCCTGCAAAAACTTTAATGCTTTTGCATATTGTTTTGTCAGGATATAGCAATAACCAATTGAACTGTAATCTAATGCCGTAGCTTTTCCGTCGTTGATGATTATATTTAATTTTTGGATGGCTTCGTTGTACTTTTGTTGTTTTATTAAAGTCGCAATCTGATTTCTTAAATCGTTATAAACGTTTTTAGAAATGTCAGCGTCTTTATAGCAGGCATTTCCAAAGTCTTTGTAAACTTTTGTTTTTTCTACAGCCAGTAATTTTTGAAATTCAGCATAACGATATTCTTTCATGATTTTGTCTAGTATGCAGACACAAAAATCATCAGAATTGGCCATTTTCTGTGCCATTGTTGATGTTTTGCACAGACTAATAATCTCATTTTTATTGTCCTGATTCCAGCCGCGGTTTAATTTTATATCAACCCAAGGCACAACTTCTAAAACTACTTTTTGACTTAAAAACCAATTTTTGCTTTCAAAACCGAACCAAATTGTTTTGGTATTTTCTTTTAAACAGGAATTTTTGTCTAATGAAATTCTCTTTGCGTCTTTGCTAACAGGTTCTGACTGAGAATAACAAGCTAAATCAACTTTTCCGTCGCTAACGTATTTTTTAGCATTTTCATTTGAAGTAAACAAGGAATATGTGCATTGATCATCTCCGGAAATTTTAGACATTAAAAAAACAGCTCCAGCAGAACCTTGTCCTATTCCGTATGGATCTGGAATTGCTTTTAGCAGCGAAACCAAACTATTGGCCATTTGCTGATTTTTGTCCAGAAGTGTAATTCTGTACACAATTTCAGTTGTTCCTACTGGTAAATCTTCTGTTTTTATTACAATTCTGTCACCTGCAGAAACCAGGATTTCTTTTGTGGTTGCACGTTCTTTGTCCCAATAACCGTCTTTTTGAGCAAAAGCGCTGTAGGTAGAAGTTAGTAAAAGGATTAAAAATATACTTTTGAAAGTTATATTTCGTGATGATATTTTATTTGCCACAGATTGCACAGATTAAAATGATTCAATGCTTAATTATTTGACATATATTATGCCAAAATATTTTTTTGAAACCGAATGTCCTAGCCCCGATAGGAGCGATATCCTTTTGTGGTCTCGTTTTTTCACGAGATCACAAAAGATATAGCGGATAGCGGGAATTAGCTCCTTCCTTCGACTACGCTCAGGATGACATTATAATTCTATAGATTCTCCGATATTTAAAAGCATCAAATCTTTTCCTTTATCAAAGAATTTGCGGATTGATTCTTCGTGGTTGATTTCGATATAACCAAAAGTATCAAAGTGATAACCTAGAATTTTATCGCATTCTACAAAGTCAGATGCGATTATGGCATCTTCAACATCCATTGTAAAATTGTTTCCAATTGGAAGAATAGCTAAATCTAATTTTGTACGAAGCGGAATCAATTTCATATCAAATGTAAGTGCTGTATCTCCGGCAATGTAAATATTTTTGTGTTCGCCTTCAATTACAAA
Source organism: Flavobacterium sp. NLM (assembly GCF_002210235.1). Taxonomy (NCBI): domain Bacteria; kingdom Pseudomonadati; phylum Bacteroidota; class Flavobacteriia; order Flavobacteriales; family Flavobacteriaceae; genus Flavobacterium; species Flavobacterium sp. NLM. Next base: position 72,955 of record NZ_LIAC01000013.1, on the reverse strand, counting down.
TCCGCCGGGATTTCCTCCGTAAGTTCCATCAGGAAAAGAACTGGAGTGAATCGCGTTTACATATTTTACTCTCCCGAAGTCAAATTTCCAGCTTCCGCCGTGATTCATTGGGTGTGCATTAAAACCTTTTTTTGCGTAGTAACTTGTAATTTCAGCATTTGAAACAATTACTGCATTGGTGTTTTTAGCAATTGTATCTACATCTAAAACGTGATCACTGTGTGCGTGAGTTAATAAGATATAATCTGCTTTTAATGTATTTATGTCGATGGCTGCAGCCTGTGGATTTCCTGAAATAAACGGATCAACAAGAATATGTTTTCCTCCTACTTCGATCCCTAAAGATGCGTGTCCGTAAAATGTAATTTTCATTTTTAAAAAGTTTTAAAGTTGAACTTGAAATTATCTTCCTCCAAGGAAAAGATTAACAATAATGTCTGAAATCAACGAAATCATACAAATTGTCAATAAGATTGAAAGCAAAAATGTGCTTAATGCTACTTTTTTTAATTCCGGATCTAAAAGCTTAGGGTTTTGATTTTTATAAACAGTAATTAAATGTTTAGTTAAAGGAATGTAAGCCAGTAAAAACAAATATTGGTCGAAATTATAATCGCTTAAAATTGCAAAAATCACAACCAAAAGCATAGCTGTAATAATGATTGAAAAGTGATAAATTTTAGCTTTTGCACCGCCAATTTGCACTACGATTGTGTTTTTACCCGATTTTCTGTCTGATTCTTCGTCGCGCATATTGTTAAGGTTTAAAACCCCAACGCTCAATAATCCTATTGCAACTGCGGGAAGGATTAAAAGCGGATCTACTTCTTTTGAATACAAAAAGTTAACGCCTAATGTGCTCACTAATCCGAAGAAAATGAAAACAAATAAATCGCCAAATCCTCTGTATCCGTAAGCTGAATTTCCAACTGTATAACGAATTGCCGAAACAATTGCTGCGATTCCTAATAATAAGAAAAAGATAGAATACCCAAAATTGTCCTGACCAAAAGCAAAATAAATTAAAATAATTGCTGATAATAAAGTCAGCAAAGAAGTAATTATTATGGCTTTTTTCATGGCTTGCGGCGTAATTGCACCGCTTTGAATGGCGCGCTGCGGACCTACACGATCTGCATTGTCTGTACCTTTTACTCCGTCTCCGTAATCATTTGCAAAATTAGAAAGTACCTGAAGACCAAGTGTTGTTAAAAGTGCGAAACCAAAAATTTTCCAACTAAAAACTTCTGTTGGCGTATTAATCGTTTCTGTTGGGTTTGAAAGTGCGTAAATACTTCCAACTATAATTCCGGAAACTGATAAAGGCAATGTGCGCAGTCTAGCTGCTTCAATCCAGTGTTTCATATTTTTATTTTAGATTTTTAGAGTTTAGATTTTAGATTGTTGGATTCTTTATAATTTAAAAAATCTAAAATCTGTAATCTAAATAATATTGTTTTTTAATCTAGAGTTTAGATGCCATTTTCAGATTCAAAAAATCTAAAATCTGCAATCTAAAATCTAAAATTATTTATGGTAACCATTTATTTTCGCCAAAGTTTGGTTTTCTTTTTTCTAAAAAGGCATTTCTTCCTTCTTTAGCTTCTTCTGTCATATAGGCTAAACGTGTTGCTTCACCTGCAAAAACCTGTTGTCCAACCATTCCGTCGTCGGTTAAGTTCATGGCGAATTTTAGCATTTTGATAGAAGTTGGAGATTTTTGAAGGATTTCCTGTGCCCATTCGTATGCAGTAGCTTCTAATTCATCATGAGGAATTACAGCATTTACCATTCCCATTTCAAAAGCTTCCTGAGCTGAATAATTTCTTCCTAAAAAGAAAATTTCACGCGCTTTTTTTTGCCCGACCATTTTTGCTAAATAAGCAGATCCGTAACCACCGTCAAAGCTGGTAACATCAGCATCTGTCTGCTTAAAAATCGCGTGCTCTTTACTTGCAAGTGTCATATCGCAAACTACGTGTAAACTGTGTCCGCCGCCAACAGCCCAGCCCGGAACAACTGCAATAACTACTTTTGGCATAAAACGAATTAAACGCTGTACTTCAAGAATATTTAAACGATGCTGACCGTCTTCTCCAACATATCCCTGATGTCCACGCGCATTTTGATCGCCTCCGCTGCAAAACGAGTAAACGCCGTCTTTTGTCGATGGCCCTTCTGCAGAAAGCAAAACTACTCCAATTGAAGTATCTTCTTGCGCGTCATAAAAAGCCTGGTATAATTCTGAAGTTGTTTTAGGTCTGAAGGCATTTCTAACATTTGGCCTGTTAAAAGCAATTCTGGCAACTCCATTACATTTTTTATAGGTTATATCTTCAAATTCTCTGGCTGTAATCCAATCCATTTCTGTTTGTTTTATTTAAAAATTATAGTGTAAAAATAAACCATTTTTTACATTTTCCCCTATTCAATTTTGTTTAAGTAACAGCTATTTTTTCATTCAATGTTAACAATTGGACTCCCTGTACAAAAAATAACACTTTTTAACATTAGTATTAAAAAATAATGAGTAATTTTACACCCTAGAAATCAACAAGATACAAATATTTTGTTGACATAAGATTGATTTTCTTTCACTGATTTATTAACCTAAAAAATGATTTTTTTGAGAAAATTTAAAAAATTTGTCGCTCATTTTTTAATGGTTTTAAATAGTAAACCTATTAGAAATGAGCAAATGATTTACTCGTTTGTCAAAATTTCAAAAAGGAGATAGTAACACCTAAGGTTAAACGCTAGAATTGTTTTGTAATTAGTATCAAATTGATTACGAAAAGAGGAAAAATGCTAACTAAAACTTTCTATAAGTTATTTTATTAAACCAAATGGATTAGCCGTGAAATTAAATTTTTGCTTTTAAGATAAACGCAATAATTGTTTAAAGACATACCATCAAGAAAGTAGTTTCTAAAATTCGTAAAGCTGCTGACTTTCAAGATGAATTCGAATTATTTTATTTCTGTTTTTTTTTAATTACAATTTTTTTTAAAACTAGAATAAAAAGGGAAAGGCTGCTTGTAATGAGCAGCCTTTCTTGTTATAACGGGCTAAGTAAATTCCAAAAAATAAAAATTCCAAATTCCAATGGTTGAAATTCCAAAAAATAAATTCCAAATTCCAATGTATGCGTATAACATTGGAATTTGGAATTTAAAATATTGGAATTTAATTATCCTTTACCAGATAAATTCCATCTTCTTTAATTTCAATGAGTTTCTCTTTGTATAAAGCTCCTACAGCCTTTTTAAAAGTTTTTTTACTCATTTTTAAAACCGTTTTTATGTCTTCCGGATGTGAATTATCATTTAAACGTAAAAAACCACGGTTGGCTCTTAATTCATCTAAAATCTTTTCTGCATTTGGCTCAATACTTTGATAACCTTGAATTTGCAAAGCAACATCAATTTTATTATCAGGGCGAATGGTTTTAATGTAACCACGCATTCTGTCTCCGGTTCTTATCGAATCGTCATAAACTTCATCTTTGTATAAAAGTCCTTTATGCTGTTCGTTGATAATCACATTTATTCCCAATTCTGTAATGTGAGAAACGATCAAATCGACTTCTTCTCCTTTTTCAACTGTAAGCTGATCGTTATTTAAAAATTGGTTCAACTTACTTGAAGCTACTAAACGATTGGTTTTCTCATCTTTATAAAGGTAAACTAGGTAGCGTTTTCCCTTTTCCATTGGACGCGCCTGTTCTTTAAACGGAACCAGAATATCTTTTTCCATTCCCCAATCCATAAAAGCACCAACATTATTGGTGTAGTTTACTCTTAAAAGTGCAAACTCATTCAATAAAATATAAGGTTCAAGTGTAGTGGCCACAGGGCGTTGTTCATGATCTAAATAAACAAAAACGACAAGTTCTTCGCCTATTTCAAATTCATTTGGAACATATTTATTTGGTAATAAAACATCGTGAATTCCGTCTGGATCTTTTTCAGGATTCCCTAAAAAAAGACCAACTTTTGTATCACGTAATATAGTTAGTGTATTGTATTTTCCTATTTCAAGCATTTTTCTTAAGATTCTAAGTTGAAAAGCATCAAAGCTTCTAAGGTGCAAATGTACGAAGTTTGAAATCGTAAATGAAAAATGTTTTGGATTAAGGTATATAAAAAGAAAAAAGCGCCAATTTTGACGCTTTTATTTGTTATTTATAAACACTTTCTTTTTTAAAGTGAACTGTCAATAGATAGTAGACCACAGCTCTGTATTTATGTTTGTTTGATTTACCGTATTTTTCTAAAACTGCATGAATAGCTTCATCTAAAGCCGGAGTATCTGCTAAACCTAATTTTTTTATCAGAAAATTATTTTTAACGGTGTGTATCTCTGAATCTTGATTTCCAGCTACTGTAGACGCATCAGCATTATAAATTGCTGGCCCGCATCCAATGGTTACTTTTGTCAACAAATCCATATTTGGAGTTACTCCGCATTTCTCTTTTAAATCTGCTGCATACTTCTGAATTAATTCTTGTCTTTTACTCATAATAAATTTAATATTGGTTACTAATTATGCAGCCAAATCTAAATATTATTATGAGTCAAAACAAATATTTAACACAATTTAACTTACAAAAAATTAAACAAGTTCTTTAAAGTATTGTTTTAAAATTACATCGTTTTCTGCCGTTGGAGTAAATACTTCCAATATTCCCGGTGCTTGATTTTCATTATAAAGTTTATCTAAATTCTCATGTAGTTCAGCTAAATTACTGGATTTATAATAATTACAACCGTACATTTTTGCTAAATGTTCTGCGGTTAAATGATGTGAAGTTTCAAAATAGGTATTAAAAACAGGTTTTTCTTCATGTCCGGGTAAAATCCTGAAAATTCCCCCTCCTCCATTATTAATTATAATAATTTTGAAGTTTTTAGGAATATAAGAATTCCATAAAGCGTTACTGTCGTATAAAAAGCTAATATCACCTGTAATAAAAACAGTTTGTTTTCCGCTCCCAACTGCTGAACCAACTGCAGTTGAAGTGCTTCCGTCGATTCCGCTTGTTCCTCTGTTGCAAAATACTTCAATTGAAGGATCTATTTCAATTAACTGTGCATAACGAATTGCCGAACTGTTACTAATTTGCAACTGAATATTTTTAGGAAGCGATTCGATTACTTTTTCAAAAACTTTAAAATCTGAAAATGGAATTTTCTTTAAAAATTCTTCTTTTCTTTTATTTCTTAGACTGTAAATTTTATCGATTTTCGAAAAGTAATTGCTTGCTTTAAATTCTGTTTTTGGAAGCAGATCTTTGAAGAAATCATTTGGTTCCATCACAAAATGTTTACTTAAAGCATTGAATGTATCATAAGCACGTAAAGTATCTATATGCCAGTGATGTGCAGGTTTATACTTTCGTAAAAAAGCTTTAATACGTTTGGATACAATCATACCTCCAAAAGTGATTAAAACCTGGGCTTCCAATTCTTTAAAATCAGAATCATCAAATGGTGTAATTAAAGTATCTATACTATTAATAAAACTTGGATGATGTATATTTGAAGTCGTTTCTGTAAGGACAACAATCGATGGATCATTGGCAAAGTTTTCCAGAATTTCCTGATCTACAGAATTTACTTCATTTATTCCGCCAATAAGAATTAATTTTCTTTTTGCCGAATTCCAAATGGAAGCAATTTCTTCGCTGTTATCAATAATTTTGGTTGGAATTTCTTCTTCCAGCGTTATGATTTTTGGTTCAACAGAAAGTTCTGAAACTGTTTCATATAATGGTTCTTCAAATGGTGCATTGATATGAACCGGACCTTTTTGAAGAATCGCTGTTTCTATGGCTTTATTGATTTTTAAGTCGTTTTCTACCGAAGCGTCTTCGGTTAAATTGGCATTAAAAACAGAATGATTTAAGTAGACATTTTCCTGACGAATAGTTTGCCCGTCGCCGATATCAATTTTACTCTGCGGACGATCTGCAGAAATTACAATTAACGGAATCTGACTGTAAAATGCTTCGGCTACAGCCGGATAATAATTCAACAATGCCGATCCTGACGTGCATACAACTGCTGTAGGCTTTTTTGTCTGCATTGCGATTCCTAAGGCAAAGAATGCGGCACAGCGCTCATCCGCAATACTGTAACATTTAAAATTTGGATTTTGTGCGAAACCAATCGTCAAAGGTGCATTTCGTGAACCTGGAGAAATTATAATATTATGAATTCCTTTTGCTGAACAAATCTCGATAATGCTTTGTGCAAGCGCTATTTTGGGGTAAATCATTCTAAATGGTGTATAATTTTTAAAGAAAATATATTGCTTAAAATTTTCTTTTGCGATTACAAAGTTACAAACTTCGCGCTTTATTTAACTTATATATTAGGAAGATATTAAGACTGATTTTATAAAAAGGGAATATATTTGTAAAACAGAATTTCTTTATTAAAATTAACCCTTTATGCGTTATTTATATTTACTTTTTCTTTTCGTTTCGCTGCAAACCGTAACCTCTCAAAATCAATTTGCTGTTGACGGAATAACGTACAAAACGGCTATTGAAAATGCTAAAACACAAAATAAACCGGTTTTTATAATGCTGTATGCAGATTGGTGCCCGCATTGTAACCAAATGAAAAAAGAAGTTTTCAGTGATCAAAATGTGATGGATTTTTTAAACAAAAATTATATCTGCATTTGGAAAAACATTGAAAAAGAAGAAGGAATTGCACTTAAAAATAAGTTTAAAACGACTTCACTTCCGGCATTTTTGTTTTTAGATGCTAATGAAACTCTTTTATATGCTTTAAAAGGCGAAATGAAAAAAGAAGATTTTTTGGCAGAAGCTAATTATGCTTTAAATCCTAAATTGCAACTTCCGTATTTAGAAAAAGATTTTCTTGCTGATCCAAGTAATTCAACAAAGTTCTTTACTTATTTGAATACATTGAAAAAAGGAAAAGACAGAACAGAATTATCGATTCCTACTCATATTTATCTACAGACACAATCAGATGCTCAATTGGTTAGCGAAACCAATTGGCGCGTAATTGCCAATGGTGTTACCGATATTAATTCGAGAGAATTTCAATATGTTTTAAAACATCAAAAAGAATTTACTGCTGTGGCTTCGCAAAACCGTGTTGATCGTAAAGTCGAAAGTATTGTAAATGAATTACTTCGTCCGCTTGTGGATAATTTGGATACTATAAATTATTACAAACAGAGAGAAGTTGCCAAATCGATTCGATTGCAAAAAACAGATTCTCTTGTTTTTAAATTTGATTTAACGCTGGCTGAACGTACTGAAAAGTGGGATTTCTACAAAAAAGTAACTTTGGAAGACACTGAAAAACTGGTTTGGAATGATGCTAGTTTCTTAAAAGATATCGGGCAGACTTATTTAAAACATATTAATGATGCCGAAAGTTTAAAAAAATCAATTTCATGGGTAAAACATTCTTTAGAATTAACGGATTCTTACGATGGAAATTTACTCATCGCCCGACTTTATAATAAAATAAAAGACAAAAAACAGGCATTGAAATATGCTAAAGATGCCAAAGCTATTGGTAAAGAAATGGGTTGGAACACCAAAGATATCGATACTTTACTGACCGAATTAAATTCTAAATAAACTTAAAATACAAACACGAATTTCACGAATTAACACTAATCTTTGTGACGTGAAATTTTAAAAGATTAAAACCATGAGCCTTATTCTTAGACCTGCAACCACAAACGATTTGCAAAAAATTCTTGATATTGTAAATCATTCTATTCTGCATACAACGGCAAATTATAGTTATAATATTCAAACTCTTGAAGTACAAACAAAATGGTTTGAAGATAAAAAAGCTAAAAACCTTCCTATTGTTGTAGCTGATTTAGATGGCGAAGTTGTTGGTTTTGGAAGTTATGGCCAGTTTCGTGAAAAAATTGGGTATCAATATACTGTTGAGCATTCTGTTTATGTGGTTGATAATGTTATTGGAAAAGGAATTGGCTCTAAATTATTGACTGAATTGATTCGTTTGGCTAAAGAACAAGGTTTTCATGTTATGATTGGTGCTATCGATGCGGATAATGCGGGAAGTATCGCTTTTCATGAAAAATTTGGATTTGTAGCAATCGGGACGATTCGTGAAGTTGGATATAAGTTTGATCATTGGCTTGATTTGGTTTTTATGCAGCTTATATTGGCGTAAATGGCACACGGATTTAACGGATTCGCTATCGCGAAGGCGCGGATTATCACGGATTTTTTTTCTTTTCGCTTTTTTGTCATTTCGAGGAACGAGAAATTGCACAAGAAACTCGACAAAGATTGGCGATTTTCTTTGAGGAAATACTAGTGCGATTTCTCGTTCGTCGAAATGACAAAACTTTGAGGAAAACCTTTGTCTCTTTGCATCTTTGCCACTTTGAACCTCAAAAAAAATCCCCAAATTTGAATTTCAAATTTGGGGATTTTTTTATCTAAAGTTCTAAATTAACTTTTAATCCAATTGATAACTTCTGGATCTGTAACTAAAGTTTTTGGCTTAATTACTTTTACCAATTCTCCTTTTTCATTGATTAAGTATTTTTGGAAATTCCACTCTACTTCAGAATCCTGTAAACCATTTTTAGATTTTTGAGTCAGGAATTTATAAACCTCGCACATATCATCGCCTTTTACAGAAACTTTATCCATCATAGGGAAAGTTACACCATAATTTTGCTGACAAAAAGTTTCGATTTCTTTGTTTGTTCCTGGTTCCTGAGATGCAAAATTATTTGCCGGGAAACCTACAATTACAAAACCTTTGTCTTTGTATTGTTTGTAAACCGCTTCAAGATCTTTGTATTGCGGAGTTAATCCGCATTTTGATGCTGTATTTACAATTAGGACTTTTTTGCCTTTTAAAGAAGCAAAATCAAAAGTATTACCTGATAAATCTTCCACTTTAAACTGATAAATGTTTTCTTTTGCCATAGCTTTATCTGATTTAAATAATTTGTTTGTGCTTGTTTGAGCCTGAGTTGGTGCGCTTAATAAAAGTAAGGCACTGCATGCTATAAATAGTATTTTTTTCATTGTATAATTTTTTATAAAATTAATTAAAATCTGTATTGCTGAATATTTTTGCCGCTTTTATTTTTATTAATAATAAGTTAAATAAAAAATGAAGCCCGGCGTTAATCAGACGCCGGGCTTCCCCCCATACAAACAAATCAAACCATGAATTAATTATTTGTCTCTTTTATATTTTAAAACTATAGTTGATGCCCCGGTTATAATGAAAATCTTTAATCTTAATCGCACTAATTCAATTATCTATGGCGTTTATAGTGGAAATTTCAGTTCGTTTAGCATGCGTGATTACTATTAGTGTTTTTGATTTTCAGTTGGAAGTCCGAGGACATCAACTATTCAATATTTTTATTTAGTTCATTTTTAACGATTTCATTTTTAAAATCTTTATTGGTAAAATTTATCAGCGATAAAACGGTTGTTAAACCCACAATTAATATTTTAAATTTTTCTATCCCGCGCATAATTTTTAACTTTAAAAAAAAAAATTTACTAATTGCTTAATCTTTCCCTTTTTCATTTTCCATCTATAATGTTATATACGAAAAGGGTTTATTTTTGGATTTAAAAAAAGTAAAAAAAATTGCACTTTTTTTCTAAATTTTATCTAAAGCCTTTATTTATCTAAGGTTTTAACTACAAAAAAAAATATTTTTTTCACAAAAAAATAAATTATCTTTATCTCACGTTATAAGAAAATTTCGATAAAATTATATTTAAGCTTTAAATCCAAATCTATGAGTCAAGAAGAATTATTAGTTTTAATTTACAAAAAAGACGAAAGAGCTTTTACCCACTTGTACGATATGTACTCAAAAAGTTTATTTTCAGTCATTAATGTTTTAATCAAAAATCGTGAAGAAGCCGAAGACGTTTTGCAGGAAGTTTTTGTAAAAATCTGGAAAAACATCGATTCTTATAACGAAAGTAAAGGCCGATTTTACACCTGGATCCTTAATATAGCTAGGAATACGTCGATTGACAAGCTGAGATCCAAAAATTTTAATAACAGCCAAAAAAACCTTTCCTCGGATAATTTCGTAAATCTGTTAGATGACAGTAATAAATTAATTAATAGAATTGATACAATTGGAATTCAGGAGTTCGTAAAGAAACTGAAACCAAAATGTATAGAAATTATTGATTTATTATTTTTCAAAGGATATACCCAGCAAGAAGCTTCAGAAGAATTGGCACTGCCACTGGGAACTATCAAAACTCAAAACAGAAACTGTATTAACGATTTAAGAAATTATTTAAAAATATAATGGAAGCACAAGAATATATTGAATCAGGAACTCTAGAACTTTATGTTTACGGTTTATTAACCGAAAAGGAAAATCTGGAAATTGCCGAACTGGCAAAAAACAACAAGGAAGTAGACGACGAAATAATTGCGATAGAAAGAGCTATTGTGGCCCTATCATCAAGCTTCGCTCCTTTCCACTCTGTTGAGAATTTCGAAAAAATTAAAGCTCGTTTAGAACTTAAACATGGTAAAGTTGTCGAACTAAAACCTGCATCAAACTGGACTCAATATGTGGGCTGGGCAGCGGCAGTTTTATTATTGTTAGGTTTTGGATACCAAACTTTAGAATTAACTAAATCAAAAGAAACAATCTCTAAAGTTGGAAGTGAGAAAAATAAAATCGAAAGAAATTATGCTTTTCTAGATCAGCAGAATAAACAAACGGAGAAAAACTTAACTATCGTTAGAGATATTAAAAATACCGGCGTAACGCTTGGCGGTCAGGCAGTTTCTCCAACATCTTTTGCAAAAGTGTACTGGAACCAGCAGACAAAAACGACTTATATTGATGCTGCAGGTTTACCAACTCCGCCAAAAGGAATGGTTTATCAGGTTTGGTCTTTAAAGCTAAGTCCGGTATTAACGCCAACAAGTATTGGTTTACTGGATAATTTTGAAGGAAATTCACAAAAAATCTTTGCTGTAAGCCAGACAGATTCGGCAGAAGCATTTGGAATCACTTTAGAGCCGGCCGGTGGAAGCCCAACACCTACAATGGAACAACTATATACTTTAGGAAAAGTTTAAAGCCTAAAATATTTATAATTTAAAGCGCATATTAATTACTTTTAATATGCGCTTTTTTATTTAACCAAAAACAAAACTATCCTAAACTATGAACGGAACTTTACTTTTAAGAATTGCCACTGCAATAATTCTGCTGACGCATTCGGTTTTCGGAATTTTTAATAATGGAATTAACGATTTTGGAAATTTATATTTAAATCAGATTGGCTTTGCTCCTTTTGGTGTTTTTCTGGCCTGGTCTATTAAACTATCTCATATAGTTGCGGCTTTACTTTTACTGTTTAATAAATATGTAAAACCAGCAGGATTTGTAACGATTTTTATTTTGATTATGGGAATTGTTCTGGTTCATTTTCAGGAAGGCTGGTTTGTTGTGGGCGGCGGAAGAAATGGTGTTGAATATAACTTTTTATTGATTTGCGTTTTATTAGCTATAATGTATCCAAACGGGTTTAAGTTAAATTCTAAATAATGAATCATATGGAAATAACTTGCAAAAACTGTCATCAGATTTATACAGGTCATTGCTGCAATAATTGCGGGCAAAGTGCTGAAACCCATAAAATAAATGCGCATTTTTTGTGGCACGATATTCAACACGGATTATTGCATTTTGACAAGGGAATTTTATATTCCTTAAAGCAGTCATTTTCCAAACCGGGACATTCTATTCGGGAATTTATTGAAGGAAAACGTGTCAGGCATTTTAAACCGCTTTCGCTTGTTGTTGTGTTGGCAACGCTTTACGGTTTTATGTATCATTATTTTCATATCAATTTATATCCTTATACCAGTGATGTTAAGTGAATAGTTTGATTTGATATTTTTTTTAATAATCTGTCCCATCAAACGTTCCTACGGAACGTAAATATTGCTGATCTTTATTTTTTCCTACCTACCAAACATTCCTATGGAATGATAAAACAAAGTTTTGATCCAATAAAAGGGGCTGTCTCAAAAGTCGAGACAGTCTCTTTTTTATTTTATATTTTTCCTTGTTCTGGAGGAACATTTCATTGGTAGAAAATTATATTGTTATAATGGTTTACGTTCCGTAGGAAAGTTTGATTTTGGCATTGTTTTTTGATAACCTGATCCATCAAATGTTCCTATGGAACGTAAATGTGGATGATCTTTATTTTTTTCTACCTACGAAACATTCCTATGGAATGATATATTGAATATCAAAAAGTGACTAATAAATAACAAAAATAAAATAATTATAATGAAAGAGGCTGCCTCAAAAGTTGAGACAGCCCCTTTTTTATTTTATATTTTTCCTTGTTCTGTAGGAACATTTCATTGGTAGAAAAATTATATTGTTACAAAGGTTTACGTTCCGTAGGAACATTTGATTTGATATTTTTTTTAAAATAATCTGCCCATCAAACGTTCCTACGGAACGTAAATATTGCTGATCTTTATTTTTTTCTACCCACGAAACATTCCTATGGAATGATAAAAAACAAAGTTTTGGTCCAAAAAAAGGGACTGTCTCAACTTTTGAGACAGTCCCTTTTTTATTTTATATGTTTCCTTGTTCTGGAGGAACATTTCATTGGTAGAAAATTATATTGTTATAATGGTTTACGTTCCGTAGGAACGTTTGATTTTGGCATTGTTTTTTGATAACCTGATCCATCAAACGTTCCTATGGAACGTAAATGTGGATGATCTTTATTTTTTTCTACCTACGAAACATTCCTATGGAATGATATATTGAATATCAAAAAGTGACTATAAATAACAAAAATAAAATAATTATAATGAAAGAGGCTGCCTCAACTTTTGAAGCAGCCTCTTTTATTATATCAAAAAAACTACTTTTTTTTGCTTTTATAATATTTTCGATATTTCGGATAAGTCACAGCACCAATTACTGCAATTGTTGCTATTGAATAATAAACCCAGTTTAAAGAATGTGCTTCTCCGCTTGCATAAGAGTGTAAACCAACTAAATGGAAGTTTACTCCATAATATGTAAATAGAATCGAAATAAAGGCAAACATCGTCATTAAATTGAAGAACCATTTTCCACGCAAAGCAGGAACAAAACGAGCGTGAATTACAAAAGCATAAATCATAATCGAAATTAAAGCCCAGGTTTCTTTTGGATCCCATCCCCAGTAACGACCCCAGCTTTCGTTTGCCCATTGACCGCCTAAGAAGTTTCCAATAGTCAGCATGATCAAACCAATAGTTACCGCCATTTCGTTGATATAAGTTATCTCTTTAATGTTCAACTCCATTTTAGCTTTGTTTTTCTCAGTTGTAAACAAAATCAATAGTAAAGCCACAAAACCTAAAATCATCCCTAATGCAGTTGGGCCATAACTTGCTACAATAACTGCAACGTGAATCATTAACCAATATGAATTAAGAACGGGCTGTAAATTTGCAATTTCCGGATCAATCCAGTTCATGTATGCTGCCATTAAAATCATAGCAGTAACGAAAGCAGATGAAGCTACCGTTAATTTTGATTTTCTGTCAAAAGCCAATCCAAAGAACATTGTTGACCAAGCTACATATACAATTGCTTCGTACGCATTACTCCATGGAGCATGACCAGAAATATACCAGCGTGCTATTAATGCTAATGTGTGAAGCGCAAATAACAATCCAACTATAATATGAAAAGCATTTACGGTTATACGAAGCCATTTTTTCTCAAAGAAAATATTGACAATCACAAAAACAAACATAAATAGTGCTGCTGTGATATACCAATACGGTAGTTTTTGAAGAACATCATATTTATTATAAGCAATTTCGGCATCAATTTTTTGTTCGCTTGGACGAACTTTTGCGCCAAATTTCTTTTGAAAACCATTTATACTTTCGACCAATTGATCGGCCGTATCCCAGTTTTTAGAAATAGAACCATTATTCAAAGCACTAAAATACAATGGGAGAATTTGGTTTACATAGGTAGAATCCATTCCTTTAAAACCATTGTTATTGCGCTCTAAATACGAAACCCATTTGTGGTTTGGATCATTTGGAACAGGAAAAATTCTCAAAATACTGCCGCTTAAAGCAGATTCCATCAAGTTTACTTTTTTATCTGTTTCAATATAATCTTTCTCAAACTGATTCGGATTTCCTGCTTTATAAGCAGCATCTAAATAAGGTGACAATTTATAATTTCCGTTTTCATCGAAGAATTTTACAAACGGAGCAAATTTTGCTTCTTTGTCAATACCAATAATTTTACGAATACTGTCGTTTCCTGATTTAATATAAATAAGCGGAATCTGAATCCAAACCTGAGCATATTGTGTCATTGACAAAAATACTTGGTCAGAGTTCATTCCATTATAAGTATCACTGTGGCTTACTTTTCGAAGTAATTCAGATGAAAACGTATTAATAGGTTTCATACGTCCGCCCGCATCCTGAATAATTAAACGTCCAAATTTTGCCGCATGCGCCTCCGGAGCTTTATAAATTGTCAATAACGAATCTAATTGTTTTTGACTCGGTGGAGCAGTAACGTGATTCGCGTGATCGTTTGGATCTGCTGTATGATTGTGATCATGTTCGTGCGAATGTACGTGAGGGTTTTGCTGTGCGAAACCACTCAAACTAATCATTAAAACTAAAATGGTAATTAGTTTTTCTTTTTTCTTTTTCACATTTTCCAGTTTGCGTTTTAAGTCAGCAAAACGAGAATGTTTGGTGAACATGATTGCCATTAAACCAAAGAATAACATAAAATATCCTAAATACGTGATAGAAGTTCCCCAGAAATCGTGGTTTACAGATAAAACTGTTCCTTTTTCGTCTGGATCAAAAGAAGATTGAAAGAAACGATATCCTTTATGGTCTAAAACATGGTTCATATAAATATCGGCATCAAAAGTTTCTGTAGAATCCTGAACGGTAACTTTACTCTCAAAAGCAGAATAACTTTTTTCTGTTCCCGGATATTTCGTTGCGATAAAGTCATTCAATTTTACTCTAAAAGGTAAAACATACGCTTTACTTCCGTAGAATATAGAGTATTCGATTTTACCAATTTTTACCGTTTTTGGTTCTCCAATACTTCCTTTAGAGCCCATTACCATTACTTCTTTTTCCTGTCCTTCAGCTTTAACTTTTACAACTAAAGCATCTGTATGAGATTTTGCTTTGAAATCATTACTAGATTCATAATCCACTTTTCCTTTCATTGCAGAATCCGGGAAAACGATTCTAATATCTCCAATGCTATATAAAGAACGCATCATTAAAGGCTGAACATTATCTTTAGTAACCTTTCCTTTTAACTGATCTGCCATTCGCATAAATTCACCTTCAAAAGGAGTTTGAATCGTGTATTTTTCGCCAGTTGTATTAATATTAATAGCACCTTGCGTTGGTTTATTTAAAGCAAATAAAACATTGTGAATGTTTTGAACTTCACCTTCTTTCAGGAAATGTTCTTCGCGTCCGCCAGCACCTGCTTCAACTAATTTAAGATATAAAGTTCCGTTAGGATCTGGTTTAACCACTTCCTTTGCTCCCATTATATATTTTGAATAGGAAACTTCAAACGGAGTCTCGTCAAATTTTCCTGAAACAGAGAAATCATTATTAGTAACGGGAGAAAGTAAAAGGCTTTTTTCGAAAACCCTGCGTTTCATTTCTCCTTTATATTCACCATCAACAAAAATGGTGATGAATGTTTTATCTGAATAAATCTGATTTTCTGATGCGCCTTCGCGAATTGGCATCATTCCTTCATAACTGATATAACGTGTAATAAAAGCTCCTAAAATGATAAAAACAAAGGCAATGTGCAGTAAAAATGTTGCCCATTTTTCTTTTTTCAATAACTGATAACGTTTAATGTTTCCAAAGAAATTAATCATGAAAATGAACATTATGGCTTCAAACCACCATGTATTGTATATTAAAATTCTGGCTGTATCGGTATTGTATTTACTTTCGATAAAAGTTCCAACACCCATTGCAATTGCGAATGTCAAAAAAAGAACGGCCATTAATCGTGTAGAAAACAAAAAAGAGAATATTTTTTTATCCATTTTTAAGGAATTACATTGTATAAAAGTGGCACAAAAATACTTAAAAATGTTGATTTGAGGTAAATGTTATTTGTTAATAAAAACCAAATAATAGGATTGTGTTTTGGGCAACAGATTACACAAATTAAACGGATTATTTTTTAGATTTCTTTTATTTTTTGCCAATAAATAAAACATAAATCCGTACAAATCAGTTTAATCTGTGTAATCTGTGGGCAAACTTTCTTCCACCATATTTTCTTTAGAAAAAATAATGTTAATTTTGCGATTATGATTCGAATAACGATTATTGGTTCCGGAAACGTCGCACAGCATTTAATAAAAGCTTTTTCTGCAAGTTCGCTTGTTGAAATTGTGCAGGCTTTTTCGAGAAAAAAAGAAGCTTTGAGTCATCTTCTCGATTCAGATAAAATCGTAACCGAATTTACAGATTTAAAAGAATCAGATTTATATATCATTTCAGTTTCCGATAATGCTATTGCTGAAGTTTCAAGTCAATTGCCATTTGAAAACCAATTAGTTGTTCATACTTCCGGCACAACTTCTATCGATGTTTTAGATTCAAAAAACAGAAAAGGGGTTTTTTATCCATTACAAACATTTTCTAAAACTAAAGATGTTGATTTTTCAGTAATTCCGATTTGTTTGGAAACGGAGAATCAGGATGATTATAAAATTTTAGAAGAAACGGCGAAAAGCATTTCAAATGCGGTTTTTTCCATAAGTTCAGAACAGCGAAAAGCTTTGCACGTTGCAGCCGTTTTTGTCAATAACTTTACGAATCATTTATATCAAATTGGGCAGGAAATTTGCGAAGAACATCAAGTTCCTTTTGAAGTTTTAAAACCTTTGATTCAGGAAACTGCCGAAAAAATAAAAACCCTAGATCCAATTGACGCTCAAACCGGTCCGGCAAAGCGCCACGATTCTGTCACAACCGATGCGCACCTGAATTTTATCACAAACGAAAATCAAAAAAACATTTATAAAATACTAACACAATCTATACAGCATAATGGCAAAAAGTTATAAAGAAATGATGAACGACATTACAACATTTATTTTTGATGTTGATGGCGTACTTACAGACAGTTCGGTTTTTGTAACCACAGAAGGAGAAATTCTTCGTACGATGAATATTCGTGACGGTTACGCTATGAAAGCGGCTGTAGAAAGCGGTTACCATGTCTGCATTATTTCTGGCGGAAGCAACGAAGGCGTTCGCGTAAGACTTAAAAATTTAGGAATCAAAGACATCCATTTAGGAACTCCTGATAAAGTAAAAACGTTCGAAGAATATACTAAAACTTACAATATTAAACCAGAACAGGTTTTATATATGGGCGACGATATTCCGGATTATCATGTAATGAAATTAGTAAGTTTACCAGCCTGCCCGCAAGACGCAGTCCCGGAAATCAAAAATATCTGCCGTTATATTTCGCACGTAAAAGGCGGAAAAGGCGCTGCACGCGACGTGATCGAGCAAGTAATGAAAGTACAGGGAAAATGGATGGAACATTTTAATGGACAGCATGATTAGTGTTCAGTTTTTAGTGTTCAGTCGCAGTCTCAGTTTACAGTGAGTGATCTAAAAAAACTTTGAACCTCTGTCTCTTTGCCCCTTTGAACCTTAAAAAAACTTAGAATCTCAGCATCTCAGAACCTTAGCAACTTCAAAAAAAATGAAATACCTAAAACTAATTCGATATAAAAATCTACTTATGCTTGCTTTTATGCAGGTTTTATTTCGTTATGCTTTTTTAAAACAGCAGGATATTCCGCTGGCTTTAGCAGACTGGCAATACGGACTTTTAGTTTTAAGCACCGTTTTACTGGCAGCAGCGGGTTATGTCATTAACAATATTTATGATGTTGCAACAGATACTATTAACAAACCTCAGAATGTTGTAATTGGCAAAGGAATTTCTGAAACAGCGGCCTTTAATATTTACATTGGACTTAATGTTACTGGTGTTGCAATTGGTTTTGTTTTGGCCAATATAATTTTAAGACCAACATTTGCCTCGCTTTTTATTCTGATTGCTTCACTGCTTTATTTTTATGCTACAACTTTAAAATCGATTATGATTTTGGGGAATTTTGTAGTGGCGGCTTTACTTGCCATAAGCGTTTTAATAATTGGTGTTTTTGACCTTTTTCCGGCTACGACTTTAGAAAATAAGGCACAAATGGCGAGTTTCTTTTCTATTTTGACAGATTATGCGCTTTTTGCTTTTATGATCAATTTTGTACGCGAGATAGTTAAAGATATTGAAGACATGGATGGCGATTATAATCAAGGAATGAATACTTTACCAATTGCCATTGGAAAAAACCGTGCTGCAAAAATTGCATTGGGATTTGCTATAATTCCGTTTATTTTATGTCTGCTTTACATCAATAAATATTTCTTTGAAAATAATCTCTTGATCGTTACGTTTTATACATTCGTTTTTGTTTTGGCACCTTTATTATATTTTATAGTAAAAATATTTAGTGCCAAAACAAAAAAGGATTTTCACCATTTAAGTACGGTTTTAAAATTAATTTTATTCTTCGGAATTTTATCTATCCTTATTATCAGCTTAAATCATCAATACCTTCAAAATCATGCTTAAAGAAAAACTCAAAAAATATAAAATCATTCTGGCATCTGGATCGCCGCGTCGTCAGCAGTTTTTTAAGGATTTAGATCTTGATTTTGAAATTCGCTTAAAAGATGTGGAAGAAATTTATCCGCCAGAATTAAAAGCAGTTGAAATCACTGATTTTTTGGCTCAGCTAAAAGCCGATGCGTTTAAAGACGAATTAAAAGAAAACGAAATATTAGTAACAAGCGACACCATTGTCTGGCATCAGAATAAAGCTTTAGGGAAACCCAAAAGTGCCGAAGATGCTTTTGAAATGATCAAATCAATGTCGGGTACAACGCATGAAGTTATTACGTCTGTTTGTTTTCAAACTAATACTGCTTCTACCCTTTTGCACGATATTACAAAAGTTACTTTCAAAGATTTATCTGATGAAGCAATTTTGTTTTATATCGAAAATTATAAACCTTATGATAAAGCCGGAGCTTACGGGATTCAGGAATGGTTTGGTTTTATGGCAGTTACAAAAGTCGAAGGTTCTTATACCAATGTTATGGGGCTTCCAACGGCTAAAGTTTACGAATATTTGAGTACTTTAGTGTAAAAATTTATTTATGTTTTCTTTTAAAGAATATACTCAGGAATTATTTGCCACCTTCATTCTTATCATTGCTTTAATTGCTTTAAGAATGATTGTTGCTAAATTAATTCGACGTTTTGCTTCTACAAGTCATTTATTAGAACATCGTACTAATCTGGTTATCAAATACACTCATATTTTTATGAATATTTTGGTAACGCTTAGTTTAATTGTGATTTGGGGCGTTAATACTGAGGATATTTTTTTAACTGTTTCCTCTATTGCAACCGTTATTGGCGTTGCGATGTTTGCGCAATGGTCGATTTTGAGTAATATTACTTCGGGAATGATTTTGTTCTTCTCCTTTCCTTTCAGAATTGGCGACACCATAAAAATTCACGATAAAGATTTCCCTATTGAAGCTGAAATTGAAGACATTAATACCTTTCATATCAGCCTGAGAACAAAAGAAGGCGAAAAGATTATTTTCCCTAACAATCTGCTTTTGCAAAAGGGAATTTCAATCATGCCGGCACACTACGAAGAGAAAGAATTTTTTGATTAATTTTTGAATGGGAATTTTATAACGTATAACTAAAAAGCTAAAACGCTATAATTTAAAGAAATTATAATATTTGCTTAACCAATTATACATTATCTAAAAATTTCATCAAAAATGATCCATCCCATAAAGTTGCCGTTTTATGCAAAACTTGCGTGTATCTTAGTAAGTTTAATTTCATTTGCTTATATTTTTTGCATTACCAAAGATATTCTTACGCCCGTTTTGTTAGCCTTTTTATTTGCGGTTTTACTATTGCCAATTTTCACCTTTTTAAACACAAAATTTAAGTTTCCAAGACATCTTGCGGCTATAATTTGTGTTTTAATTTTTCTGGCATTCATTGGCGGGATTCTTATTTTTATCTCTTATCAGGTTACTAATATGGCAAGTGATTTTGATACAATTAAGAAAAATGCAAACTCCTTTATAATTGAAATTCATAAGTTTATCAGAGAAAATTTTCAAATAAGTATTGGCGAACAGAAAAAATATCTTGACACCGTTACAAAAGACTCTGTAAAAAACGGAAATGCTACTTTAGGCTCAGCCATAATATCTATAAGCGACCTTCTGCTAGACAGCACTATTATTGTAATTTATACGTTTTTGTTTTTGATATATAAAGAACATTTCAAACTGTTTTTGGCCAAATTAATAAACAAAGAAAATCATGCTGCTTTAAAAGATATTCTATCACAAATCAAAGTTTCGATAAACAATTATATCGTGAGTTTGATATTGGAAATGATTATAGTTTCTGTCTTGACCAGTTTAGGACTTTGGATTATTGGCATTAAATATTTCATTTTATTAGGATTGATAACGGGAATTTTAAATCTGGTTCCTTACATCGGAATTTTAGTTGCAGGAGTTATTACCGTTTTGGCTTCATTGACAGGTTCAGGAGAAACATCAGTAATTGTGGGGATTTTAATTGTCAATGTAATTGTTCAGTTAATTGACAATAATCTTCTTGTGCCTTTAATTATCAATTCAAAAGTAGAAATAAACGCTTTTGTTTCCATTATGGGAATTATTGTGGGCGGTGCGGCGGCTGGAATTTCGGGTATGTTTCTGGCAATTCCGCTTTTAGCCATTTTGAAAATTATATTTGACCGAATAGAATCGCTGGAACCCTGGGGTTATTTAATGGGAAATCATATTCCGAGAAAATTTGCCTGGAGAATTCGCAAAGCAAAAGTACAAGAGTAAATAATCTGTTGATTTTAAAAAAAATCGTGTTATTTATCTTAAATTCATAGAATAATAGCCTTTAAAATAAGTTTAAATCCATCTGAATGTTATCAAGTAAAAAAATAGTTATTTTTATTTTCTTATGCTTTTGTTTTCAAAGTATTTGTGCTCAGACAGATAAAACTAAGAAAGACAATCCTCCCAAAAAGGACAGTATAGAGATTTATACTAAAATAAAAAACTATTCGAAGAAAAATAAGTTCACCCAAACCTTACATAAACTTCTTTTTCGATCAAAAAAAGCTAAAAAAAGAGAAGTTATTGAGCCTAGTGACACTCAAAGTTTCAACGGAAAAATCATTCGAAAAATAAATATTGTAACGCTTGATCCTTTTGGGCATTCTATTACAGATACTACCGTGCAGCCAAAAAACTGGGGAGAACGAACCGGAAATAAACTGCACTTAAAAACAAAAAAAATAGCAATTTACAATCTTCTTTTGTTTAAAAGAAATACTCCTTATGATTCTTATAAAATACAAGAAACAGAACGTTTAATTCGTTCACAGAGATATGTTACGGCAGTTAGGATTTCTAATGAATTAGCCAGTCCGGCATCAGATTCTGTTGATGTTACGATTCGGGTTTTAGATTCCTGGAGTACTATTCCGAGGTTTTCAATATCGAGCAGCAGAGTTGGTGTGGGATTTAAAGAAAAAGATTTTTTTGGTACAGGACAACAGTTAGAATATCGTTTCACCAATCGGTTTGATGATGGTGCAAATGGCAATGATATTACGTATACGGTTCCCAATATAAAAAACACCTATATAGGAACTACGCTCCATTACAACATGGATTTAGACAATAATTATACTAAAAGTATTGATATTGAAAGAGATTTCTATTCGCCTTTAACTAAATGGGCAGGAGGTGTTTTTGTTGGACAGAACTTTAGAAGAGATTCCCTACAGGCTCCTGATATGAGTTATGCATTTCAGAGTTTTAAGAATAATTTTCAGGATTTTTGGGTGGGTAAAGCCACAAAAGTTTATGAAGATGATAATGAAGCCATTACCAATTTAATTACATCGGCACGTTTTTTAAATGTGAATTACAGCGAATCTCCAGATTCCTTATATGATCCAACTAATTTTTATTCGGATGAAAAACTGCTTTTAATGGGCATTGGATTAAACAGACGAAAATTTATTAAAGACAATTATATTTTTAGAAATGGCCAGACCGAAGACGTTCCAATTGGGCGTATTTACGGAATTACCTTTGGATATCAATATAAAAATCAGATTTGGAGACCTTATGCCGGTGCGCAGTTTTCTTTTGGAAATTATTACCGATTAGGTTTTTTAAGTATGAATTTTGAAGCCGGAACCTATTTTCATCAATCCAAAACGTATCAAACCGCATATTTATTTGAATCAAATTATTTTACAAAACTCTTTAATTTGGGAACCTGGAAACTGCGACAATTCGTAAACCCAAGAGTTGTAATTGGTGCAAATCGGGAGGAAATTATTGGCGATGAACTTAATATAAACGAACGAAATGGTCTCGCGGGATTCAACGCCGCTTTATATGGAACTAGTAAAACCCTTTTATCCCTGCAGACACAAACGTATTCTCCTTATGCGCTTTGGGGATTTCGTTTAAATCCGTTTTTTAATTATACGATAGCATTTTTAGGAAGTCCAAAAAATGCCATGTTCGACAGCAAACCGTATTCAAAAATTACATTAGGCTTATTAATAAGCAATGACTATTTGGTTTTTAGTAATTTCCAGCTGTCACTGTCATATTACCCAAGTATTCCTTATCAGGGTGATAGTGTTTTCAAAACCAATACATTTGAAACAACCGATTATGGTTTACAGAGTTTTGAACTTGCCAAACCAAGAATTGTTGATTATCGATAATGAAAAAATATTTAGATTTTTTTTAGAAATTTTTCATTCTGCAAAACACTTTAAAAATCAATATTTTACAGAATATTTAACATCAGTTTAATCGTCAAAAAGCATATTTTCTCCGATGAAATACAATTGTATTTTTATTTTTGGCACGATATATGAAAATCTTTAAACAAAGATTAACATTAAACTTTAGAAAAAATGAAAACAATTAAAATAGCAATCGCCGGATTATTTCTTTTGGTTGCAAATGCCACACAAGCTCAGGTATCAGTTAACGTTAATATAGGAACACCTCCAGCTTGGGGACCAGCCGGATATGCTGAAATGGAATATTATTATCTTCCAGATATTGAAGCTTATTATGATGTACGTGCATCGCAGTTCATTTATTTTGGAGGAGGAAGATGGGTTAGAGCAACTTATTTACCAAGACAATACAGAAATTATGATTTATACGGAGGCTATAAAGTTGTTTTAACAGATTATCACGGAAGAACTCCTTATACATACTTCGATCGTCACAGAGTAAAATATTATAAAGGATATCACGGTGCACCGCAAAGACCTTACAGACCAAGACCGGTTTATGGTTACAACGAGCGTCATTATGAGCACAGAGATCACAGACATTATGATAAACACGACAAGCATGACAAACACCACGGGCATGATAGACATGATGATGATGATCACGGTCATGGTCATGGCCACGGAAGAAGATAATATCTAAATATTTAAGAGCGTATTAAGTTTTAATACGCTCTTTTTCTATTTTAAAAATCAGCTAAATAATATCCAAAAATTACCATTAACATTTCATTTAAATTTTGTTCCAAGATTTAATTAGTATTTTTGGAACACATTTCAAAACCATTTCACTACACCATGCGAAAAATACAAGTTCAAATACTTCTTCTATTTTTTATAAGTTTTCAAACCTTATTTGCACAACAGCCGCAAAAACCTAACGCAGTCGAAATTTACAATCAAATTAAAAAACTAAACTTTTTAGGTTCTGTATTGTACGTTGCAGCACATCCTGATGACGAAAATACCCGAATGATTTCGTATTTAGCAAATGAAGTAAATGCGAGAACCGGTTATTTATCCTTAACACGCGGTGACGGCGGTCAAAACTTAATTGGTCCGCAATTGCGTGAATTACTTGGTGTAATTAGAACTCAGGAATTAATTGAAGCCCGAAAAATAGACGGCGGAGAACAATTTTTTTCAAGAGCAAATGATTTTGGTTTCTCTAAAAATCCAAACGAAACGTTAGAAATTTGGGATAAAGATAAAGTCCTTGCCGATGTGGTGTGGACAATCAGAAATTTTCAACCGGATATCATCATAAACCGTTTTGATCACCGTTCGCCGGGAACTACACACGGACATCATACATCGTCTGCAATGTTGAGTGTCGAGAGTTTTAAACTAACAAATGACCCAAAAGTTTATCCGGAGCAGTTGAAATTTGTTTCGCCTTGGCAGGTAAAACGTCAGTTTTTCAATCCTTCATGGTGGTTTTACGGAAGTCAGGAAAAATTTGATGCCGCCAATAAATCTAAATTTACGAAGTTAGAAACGGGTGTATATTATACCGGAATTGGAAAATCGAATCAGGAAATTGCTGCTTTAAGCCGAAGCCGTCACCAATCACAAGGTTTTGGAAGTACCGGAGTTCGTGGTTTAGAAACAGAATATCTTGAACTTATTAATGGAGATACGCCAAAAGACCGCGATAATTTATTTGACGGAATCGATACTAGCTGGAACCGTGTTAAAAACGGAAAACCTGTTGGAGATTTAATTACTTCAATTATTGAAAAATATAATTTCAGCAATCCGTCAGAAAGTATTCCGGATTTAGTGAAAGCTTACACTATGATTCAGGCTTTAGACGATACACATTGGAAAAATCTAAAATCAACAGCCATAAAAAATATCATTGCTTCATGTTCCGGTTTATATCTTGAAGCCGTTTCCAGTGAACAAGAAGCAACTCCGGGAAGCAGTATTCGTTTGAGTTTAGAAGCTATTAACAGATGTGCTGTTGAAATGCAATTGACAAGCGTTACAACATTGCCAGACAATAAAACAACAGCTCAAAACAGCGTTTTAAGAGACAATAACGATCAAAAAATCAGTCTGCAATTACAGCTTCCTGATAATATTGAATACACGCAGCCATATTGGTTAAAAGAAAAAGCAACAGTTGGAATGTACACCGTTTCAAATCAGCAAAATATTGGTATTCCCGATATTATTAGAGAAGTAAAAGTAATTTTTAATATCAAAATCAATAATGTAGAAATTCCATTTGAGCGAACCGTTGTTTACAAATACAATGACGGCGTAAAAGGCGAAATGTATAATTTCCTGGATATAGTTCCAGAAGTTACGACTTCTATTTTAGAAAAAGTTTTGATTTTTAGAGATACAAAAAGCAAAATGGTTCCGGTAAAAGTTCGTGCCGGAAAAGATGATGTAAAAGGAAATCTGCAATTAGATTTGCCAAAAAGCTGGAATGTTTCTCCAAAACAAATCGCATTTACTTTAGATAAAAAAGGAACAGAACAAATTTTTTATTTTGAAGTTACACCACCTGTAAATCCGGAAGAAGTTGTAGCAAAAAGTATTGCAATTGTAGATAACAAACGTTTTGACAGAGACCAGACTATTATAGATTTCAATCATATTACCAAACAAATGGTTTTAAAACCAGCTGAATCAAAATGTATTAGAATTGATTTGAAAACTTCTGGAGATGCTATCGCTTACATTATGGGTGCCGGCGACGAAGTTCCGGAAAGTTTAACCCAAATGGGATACAAAGTTTCTATTTTAAAACCAGAAGAAATTACACCTGAAAAACTGGATTCTTTCAGCACCGTTATTACAGGAATCCGTGCTTACAACACTGTAAACGCTTTGGCAAACAAACAAAATATCTTATTTAATTTTGTAAAAAGCGGTAAAAATATGATTGTGCAGTACAATACATACGGCAGCAAATTAGTAACCGATAAAATTGCACCTTATCCATTAAAATTATCAAACGACCGCGTGACCGAGGAAAATGCTAAAGTGACTTTCCTTGCTCCAAATCACCCGGTTTTAAATACGCCAAATAAAATTACTTCAAAAGATTTTGAAGGCTGGACACAAGAACAGGGTTTATATTATCCAGATGAATATGATCCTGCCTTCACTCCTATTATTTCTTCACACGACAAAGGAGAATCTGCTAAAAATGGCGCTTTATTAGTCGCTCCATATGGAAAAGGATATTACATTTACACTGGTCTAAGCTTTTTTAGAGAACTGCCGGAAGGTGTTGCGGGCGCTTACAGATTACTGTCGAATATTATTTCGCTAAAACAACCTCTTGAAGCTCCTAAACAGGATTTAAAGCAATAATTTCAAAAATATGGAAGCAAAAAAAACAAAAAAATGGAAAAAAAGCTACACCTATGTTTTAGTTGCTAACCTCATTTACATTGTGATTTTTTTCTTAATCATGCAATTTTATTCATAACCTATGCAGCTATTTGACTGGATCGTACTTATTGTAACACTTTTATTCATTGTTGGTTACGGTTCCTGGAAAACCAAAGGAAGTAAAAACGTTGAAGATTTTATTTTAGGAAACAACGAAACGCCCTGGTACACCGTTGGACTTTCAGTAATGGCAACTCAGGCCAGCGCAATTACATTTTTATCTACTCCCGGACAGGCTTATCATGACGGAATGGGTTTTGTACAGTTCTATTTTGGACTGCCAATTGCAATGGTTGTTATTTGTTTGACCTTTATTCCGCTTTATCATAAAAATAAGGTATTTACCGCTTACGAATTCCTTGAAAAACGATTTGACGTTCAAACTCGTTCTCTTGCCGCTATTTTATTTTTAATTCAAAGAGGTTTAGGTACAGGATTGACGATTTATGCTCCTGCCATTATTTTATCGGCACTTTTAGGCTGGAACTTAACCGGAATGAATATTATAATTGGAGTTCTGGTAATTATTTATACTTTTTCTGGAGGAACTAAAGCCGTAAACGTAACGCAGAAACAGCAAATGTTTGTGATTATGTCGGGAATGTTTATCACATTTTTCCTGATTTTGCATTACTTACCAAACGATATGACTTTTACAAGCGCGCTGCATATTGCCGGAGCAAATGATAAAATGAATATTGTAGATTTTTCTTTTGATCCGGAAGAAAAATATACGATTTGGAGTGGAATTACAGGCGGATTCTTTTTAGCACTCGCCTATTTTGGTACAGATCAATCTCAGGTTGGAAGATATTTATCCGGTAAATCTGTGAAAGAAAGCCAAATGGGATTAATCATGAACGGACTTTTAAAAGTGCCGATGCAGTTTTTTATTCTGTTAACCGGAGTAATGGTTTTTGTATTTTTCCAATTCAATCCCGTTCCTTTAAATTTCAATCCGAATAATAAAATTGTAATTGAAAAATCGGCGTATAAAGAAGAATATCATGTTCTTGAAAAAAAGCTGGACAAATTATCTGAAGATAAAAAAGTAATCAACTTACTATATATCGATCAGTTGAATCAGGATTATGACAATCCGATTCTTCGTAAAGAATTAGTCAATTTATCGAATAAGGAAAAAGATTTACGTGATCGTGCCAAAGAAATTATTTCCAGAGCCGACAGTAATAGCGAAACCAACGATAAAGATTATGTTTTTTTCCATTTTATCCTGCATTATTTACCAAAAGGTTTAATAGGTTTATTACTTGCCGTTATTCTTTCGGCAGCAATGTCTTCAACGGCTTCAGGATTGAATGCTTTAGCTTCGACAACGGCGATTGATATTTATAAAAGAAATATCAAAACCGAAAAATCAGAGAAACATTATCTTAATGCAACTAAATTTTTTACACTGTTTTGGGGAGTTATTGCAATCCTTTTTGCCTGCGTAGGAACTTTGTTTGAAAACTTGATTCAGCTTGTAAATATTATTGGTTCGATCTTTTACGGAACCGTTTTGGGAATTTTCCTTGTTGGTTTTTATATAAAACGTGTTCAGGCAAAATCTATGTTTATTAGTGCCTGTATAAGTCAGTTTGTAATTATAATCATTTATTACTTTATGGTTTACAAACAAGAAAAATTGGGTTATTTATGGCTGAATTTTATTGGAGCTATTTTGACTATAGGCTTGGCTTTGATTTTGCAGCTTTTGTTTTTTAAAGGAGATAAAAAGGATAATAGTGATTTGATTTTAGAAGAATAAGTTAATGAAAATAACTGCTAAAATATTAACAGTTTTAATCAGCTTGGCATTATTTAGTTGCGAAGTTTCAAAATCAGACACAGAGGGCTATATTGATAAATTTTACAGCAATAAAATTGCCTTTGAAAAAGTAGCTGAAAAAATTTATGCTGATAAAGAATTAACCAAAAGAACTGGTCGTCGTATACCTGAAAACAAAATTGACCCTGAGATTAAAAATGATCTTGAAAAACTCGGCATTGAATCTTTTACTATATATAAAGCCAATTGTAAAAAAGATATAGAAGTTGAATTTATACTTAATTGGACAAAAAATGCTACATTGTATTTAGTAAAAAACAACTGTAATTTCGATAGATCGAAAATAGGTTATCATTCTAAAACTACAATGATAGAAGTTTGGGGATTAGGAAATGGTTGGATTATGTGGATAGATTATGATTTTATTTAATTAAACTCGTTATTTAAAAATGAAACTTAAATTTTATCTAACAATACTTTTTGGAGCTATATTCCTAAACTCATATTCACAAAATACACAAGCAAAAAAAATTGATAGTTTGCTTATCGAATTTCAGAAAAAATCATTTTACGGAAGTATAAATCCAGCTAAGGAAGAACTTAAAAAATATCAGCAAACTATTATTCCTGAATTAATTAAGCTTTTAAAAGACACAAGTTTTGTAAAATTAACGGATACTGCCGATTTAATCTACCCAGGAACTACCGTTTTTTATGGTCATGGATATTTTATTCCATATGATCTCGATTGGATTTCTGTTAGATCTGGCTGGCTTCTCGAAGAGGTTACATTTCAAGATTTTGGTTATAAGAATTCTGAAATTAATGATGAAACTTTACTGAAATTAATGAAGGGAAATTATAATGAATATATTCAGAAAGGAAATTATGAAGTAGATTGGAAGGAGAAAACTTCAGACCAAAAGAAAATAGAATATCGAAAAATACTTTCAAATAACGCAGAGAAATGGTGGAAAGAAAATCATAAAAAGTGGAATCGAATTTCTGCCATTAAAGAAGCATTAAAATCTAATAATGAAAACCGATTAAGTAAAGTTTTTCAATATTTACGATTTGGAGAGTCTAAATGTGCTAATATGACTAAAGAACTTTATTCAACTGAAATAAAACCTATCATAGTAGATTTAGAGAAAACAAATCAATATCCTGAAATACAAGAACAAATTAAACTATTATTAAATGAGAGTGTTAGTTTGAAAATTCTAGACATAAAATGACAAAAGAGGAGTTTTTATTTCATTTAAACGGTGCAAGTTTTGTAGCTCTGAAATTTGCCGAAAATTATGTCAAAGATAAATTGACTACTGATTTCAAGTATAATATAATTTTTACCCCGCCAAATGTCATCGGAAATATGGATCAATTTGATATTTATCCAGAAGATGAGGGAATTATAAGATTGAATTTGACAGATAAAGAAGTTGTTGAACTACTTTATCGAAAAAATAAAATACCTGTCTGGATTGATATAAATGTTCTTAAATCAAGTAGAAAAAGCACCACTTTCAATCTTTTATGTGCCGGAAGATATACTGATAATAAAGAAGAATATTATTACAATGACAATGGTTCAGGGCCATTTGGAGTAAAAGGCCCAACTTTTCCCATTGGTTATAAAGAAGGGAAAAAATTTAGATTGAAATAAATTTTCTTTTAAATCAAAAAAAAACACAATCTTGTCATTCCGAGGAACGAGGAATCGCACTAGAAATTACGCAAAGAAAAGACCCAATCTTTGTCGAGTTACGAGTGCGATTCCTCGTTCCTCGGAATGACAAACTTAATCTAAAAATCTCTATCTTTGAGTAACCCACTTCTCAAATAGAGCGTTATGAAAGACCATAAAAAATACAGCAATAAAACCAAAGCAGCTTTTATATTGCTGATTGTAATGCTGATAATTTTATTGGGAAATTTCAATACGCTTCGAAATTCTAAAAATGTCAACGACAATATCAACGCCATTTATAAAGATCGATTAGTTGTTGCGCATTATATTTTTCAATATTCGAAACAGCTTCATTTCATAAAAGCTGAAGCTGAAAAACTGGATTTAAGCGATAATATTAAAAAAAATGAAATCATTCATACTTTAGATATTATTCACAATATTGATGATTTGTACGCTAAAACAGTTTTGACCAATAACGAAAAACGGCATTTTGACGCTTTTCTGGGTTCTTGCAAGGAAATCAACAAACAAGTTGAAAACAAAAACTGGAATAAAATTGCTTATTCGAGCGCGCAAGCCTTAAAAACTTTAGAATCGTTATCTCAAATTCAAATTAAAGAAGGAAAAGCAAAGCTGGCAAATGCAAATGCAATGTACAGCAAAAACAATAGTTTAGGCCAGCTTCAAATTGCTTTACTTATAATTTTAGGCGGAATTACTTTTTATCTTTTAATTGTAAAGAAAATCAAAAGAAAGATCAAAATTCCTGAACCGCCTAGTATGAACTAGTTTTATTTAAATTTCCTGTCTTCTTCTTTAATTTGAAGATCATTTATACTGGCAAATCTCTTTTGCATTAAACCATTAGCATCAAATTCCCAGTTTTCATTTCCGTAGGTTCTAAACCAGTTTCCATTAAAATCCTGATATTCATACTCAAACCGTACTGCAATTCTATTTTCGGTATGCGCCCAGTATTCTTTTTTTAATTTGTAATTTCTTTCTTTCTTCCATTTTTCCGTTAAAAAAGCAACAATTTCATCGCGTCCGTTTACGAATTTATCTCTGTTTCTCCATTCGCTGTCAATAGTATACGCTTTTGAAACTCTTTCCGGATCCTGGCTGTTCCATGCGTCTTCTGCCAGCTGAATTTTTTCTTTTGCCGTTTCTAAAGTGAAAGGTGGCAGCGGTAACTTTTGTTCCATTATTTTAAAATTAAAGTTTGAATTATTTTTTTTGATTGTTCTATTAACTCGTTTGATTTAAATAACTGACTTTCAATTATACAGCTTTCAAATAATAAATAAACATGATCTGATATTAGTTCATCTTTTAAAATATCCCTGAAAAAATTACGCAAATCACTTTTATGGCTTTGAATAACGCTGAGAATCTTAACATTATCTGGCGGAATTTCTGAAAGTATATTTAGAAAACTACAGCCTCGAAAATTTTCTTTTTCATTCATGTAAATCAAAAATTCAAAGGAGACTAAAACTTTAGAATTTGAATCTTCCACATTATTTGTGAATTTTAGTAATTCGTTAAACCAAAAGGCATGACGCTGCTCTAAAAATGCCACACACAAATCTTCTTTAGATTTAAAATGCTGGTAAAAACTAGCTTTCGCCACTTTAGATTCCTCAATAATCTGATTGATTCCCGTAGCATTATAACCTTGCTTATGGAATAAAATAAAAGTCTTTTCTAAAATTCTTTCTCTGGGCTGCATCTTCAATAATTTGATATACAAATATAAATATTATTTTAATATACAGACAAGTCTGTCTGTATTTATTCCAAAAAAAATCCAAAACTCATAGAGCTTTGGATTTTGGAATTTTATATAGAAATTTTCAAGAAATTATCTGCTCCATTCAGCGATACTATCTTTATTCATTTTTACGTAATCTTGGTTGTTTGCAGCTTCTGCAGCAGCCAATGAAAGTTTAGCTGTTTCAACAGCACCTTTTTTGTCACCTTGTTTTGCCTGGATTAATGATTTTAATCTTGAAACATAATAAGGTTTATCAGTACTCATATCTAATGCTTTATCAACATAGATTTTTGCAGTATCTAAATTTCCGTTTGAAGAAAATAAATATTGAGACGCTGCATAATAATCATTCCAAGTTGGTCCAGCCAATGTTTTTTCGATACTTGCAATTGCATTTTTAGCCGTTGGAACTTCAAATTTTAAAGCAACATGAGAGTTTTCCCAAGCCATTTCTAAATAAGCAAAGTTTTGGTCTAAACCGTTAATTCCAATTGTAAAAGTTTCAATCGGAGTTGGCAGTGCATTTTCTTTAACTGTAGTTTTTAATACAACATACGACTCGTTCCAGTTTTCAGGTAATCCCCAGTTGTCTGTAGAAAGGTAAAAAATAACTTCCCAGCTTTCAATTTTAGGAATGGTATAAATTGCATATTTTCCTTTTTTCAAAGTTTTACCGTCAATTACAACATCGTCACTAAAATTAATAACAGTATTTTCATTTGCTCCGGTTCTCCAAAGTTTACCAAACGGAACTAAGTTTCCAAAAACAGCTCTTCCTCTCGCTCCCGGTCTTGAATACGTAACTTCAACATCGGTTAAACCCACTGTTTGTTTGATATAAGCTTTTGGACTCGCTTGCGGCGTTCTTACTTGTGCTTCAGCTGCAAAAGGTGCCAAAATGATGGCTAATGCAATAAGTATTTTTTTCATTATTAAGTGTTTGTTTGTTTTTTTCAAATTTACGAATTCAATTACCTAAGAAATGTTAAATTTTACATAATTCAGGCCTTAAGCTGTGATATTTTTTGCGCATTCAATTCACTAAAATGATTGATAACAATATCAGCTTCTGATAAATCCTGCAGGTTAGAATGAACACTGTTATAACCTACACAATAAATTCCGGCAGCTTTTGCGGCTTTTATACCATTTGTACTGTCTTCAATAATAATACACTCTTCTTTTGGGGCAATTGACAATGAAGCGGCGTGATTAAAAATAGCAGGATTTGGTTTAGACTGCGGAAAATCTTCACCACTCACAATATGAGAAAAATACTGATGCAGATTAAATCTTGTAAATACGCGTTCAATTGTAACTTTTGAAGCCGACGAAGCTAAAATCAGCTGAATTCCGTTTGCATAAATATCCTTAATCAAATCTTCAACTCCATCTAAAAGATATAAATCTTCTTTGGTGTCAAAAGCATCATTAAAAATATTTCTTTTCCTTTGAATCAAATCTTCTACTTCATGCTCAATTGTCGGAAAAAAACCTTTTAAACTCTGAAAAGTATTTCTTGTCGAAAATCCGGTAAATGAAGTGTACATTTCCTCAGGAACTTCAATATTTAATTCTGAAAACTGTTTGTAGTAGGCATAACGATGAACGGGTTCTGTATCGACAATTACGCCGTCCATATCAAAAATTACTGTTTTAATCATTTTTTTAAGGTACTAAGGTTCTGAGGGACAAAGGTTCAAAGGTTTCTTTTCTGTGAACTGAGACTGAAAACTGCGACTTCCTACTCTTTCTTTAATAAGTAGCGAATAACCGTTTCAGCAGCGTGAAGACCGAATAATCCTGGCATATAACTGTTTGTTCCGTAGAAAGATTTTTTAAAGTTTTTTCCGTCGGTTAATTTTAAGCTTTTTTCGTTTTGGATTTCAGATGAAAAAACAACTTTTAATTTGTTGATATTTACCGCTTTTAATCTCTTACGAATTGCTTTTGAGAAATAGCAATTTATAGTTTTAGAGATATCGCCCACTTTTACTTTAGAAGCCAGCATCTTTCCTCCTGCTCCCATACTACTAATGATTTTTACTCTTTTACGTTTTGCTGCAATAATTAAATTTAGTTTTGGAGTAATACTATCAATACAGTCTAAAACATAATCAAATTCTGGAGAAACGATTTCAAAAGCTCTTTCCGGAGATAAAAATTCCTGAACTCGTGTTAATTTCAATTCTGGATTAATATCCATTAATCTATCGCCTACAATTTTAATTTTTGCTTCTCCCACTGTAGAATGCAAAGCAGGTAATTGTCTGTTAATGTTTGTAATATCCACAACGTCACCATCAACAATTGTCATGCTTCCTACTCCTGCTCTTGCTAAAAATTCAGCTGCAAACGATCCAACACCGCCTAAACCTACTACTAATACATTTGCATTACGCAAATTTTCTAATCCTTCCTTTGTAAATAAAAGCTCGGCTCTTTCTGTCCACTCTGCCATATATTCTATTTTGTTTTTTTAGTTTTTATCTTTTTTGTTTCAAGTTTCAAGTTCTCTGCTATCAGGCTGAGCGAAGTCGAAGCCAGCGTCCAATTGGAGCGCCCTTCGACTTCGCTCAGGGTGACAAACTTATTTTACTTTTATTTATTTGTTTCAAGTTCACCGCTGTCAGGCTGAGCGAAGTCGAAGCCCCACGTCCTATTGGAACGCCCTTCGACTTCGCTCAGGGTGACAAACTTATTTCACTTTTTACTATTTACTTTTTACTAAATACACTTTTAAAATTACTTGAGATAATACCTTGTAATTCTTTGATTGTAATATTTTTATATTCCGATGCTAAATCATAAACCTGCTGAATATTCTCTTCAATTGTATCGGTTTCCAGAAAAAAACGATCGTTTGGAATATTCTGAAAAACAGTTTTTAAATCAGGATTTCTCAATAAATATTTCCCGAAAGAAATATAAAATCCGTCTTTAATTAATTGTTCTGCCAGCTGTTTATTTTTTGAAAAACCGTGAATAATCATCGGAACAGAAATTTTTAATTTCTTTTTAATTGCGGTCACTTCCTGAAAAGCAGCAACGCAATGAATCACGACTGGTTTTTTATATTTTTCGGCTAAAGCCAATTGTTTTTCAAAAACTACAATCTGCAGTTCTAACGGAATTTCGATTCGTTTGTCTAAACCGCATTCGCCTATTGCCAGACAATTTTCGGTTTGCAGTTTTTCTTCTATAATTTTCAATTCTAAATCAATTTCACTTTCCGTAATATGCCACGGATGAATTCCGATAGAATAAAACGGAATCGATGCATCAAATTCCTGCGGATATTGATTCACCAATTCTACTATATTAGATTGATTTGTAAATTGATGGGTATGAAAATTAAAGAATTCCATTAATGAAATGTTTTCACTCCGGCTTTGATTTCTACTTTTAAATCATTCTCTAACGGAACAAGCGGACATGAATATTTATGATTGTAAGCACAATAAGGATTGTATGCCTGATTGAAATCGACTGCAATTGTTTTTCCTTTTGGGATTTTTAAGTCGATATATCTTCCGCCAATGTAGCTTTCTTTTCCACAGGTCAAATCAGAAAAAGGAAGAAATAAATGGTCTTTGTATTCTTTTTGTTTAGATAGTTCAATGTTTCTGTAAACATTCAACTTCATTGGAACTCCATTTATAGTAAAGGATAAAGTACCGTATTTTATATATTGCGGCGTTCTTGTTCCGGTAGTTTTCATCTCGAAAACTTTTTCATTCGTAGCTTTTTCAAATTTTGCGTTCACAAAATACTTTCCATCAATTGGATAAAAATCTAAAGTTTTAAAAGTCTTTAAATCTTCTTCCATTAACGGACTTGTCTTAGCGTCAGCATATTCTGAGTTTATTTGCTTTTGGAATTTTTCAGCTTCAGTCTTGCTAAATTTACTTTGGCTGAAGCCAAAATTAAAAGCTACAAGCAAAATAAGGGCAATAGAATTTTTCATCTTTGGAAATTTTATGCAAAAATAGTTTAAAAGTAACAAAGCAACAACCGTTGTACGTGACAAAGTTTCCTAACTTTGTGGCAAATACAATAATTATAATGCTCAAAACTGCCGCAAACCATTATTTCAACAATTTTAGGGGATTTACAAGAGAAATTTGGATACTTACATTAATTACTTTCATAAATCGTGCGGGTACAATGGTACTGCCTTTTTTATCAAAATATTTAAATGAAGATTTAAAATTTTCTTTAGATCAGGTAACCTGGATTATGGTTTCTTTTGGTTTGGGATCTATGCTTGGTTCCTGGCTTGGGGGAAAGCTTTCTGATAAAATTGGGTTTTACAAAATCATGGTTTTTAGTCTGTTTACGAGCGGAGTATCACTTTTCTTTATTCAATATATCACTTCTTTCTGGGGACTCTGCATTGCAATGTTTGTATTAATGACAATTGCCGATATGTTTCGTCCTGCCATGTTTGTTTCACTTGGCGCTTATGCAAAACCAGAAAACAGAACACGTGCCTTGACTCTTGTTCGTCTTGCAGTAAACTTAGGTTTTGCAGCAGGGCCGGCACTTGGAGGTTTAATCATTATAGGAATGGGATATTCAGGTTTATTTTGGATTGACGGAGCTTCATGTATTGTTTCCATATCTATTTTTGCATTATTAGTTAAAGAAAAGAAGAAAGTCGATCATGATGATAAAACCGAAAGCGTAACAAATGTAAAATCAGTATTTCATGATAAAATATTCTGGGTTTTCTTATTTGTGAGTTTTATTACGGCTATTATTTTCTTTCAGCTTTTCACCACTTTACCTTTATATCATCATAAACAATATGGTTTAAACGAGTTTCAAACCGGACTTTTAATGACTTTAAACGGACTTTTGATTTTTGCTTTAGAAATGCCAACGGTTGGTTTTATGGAAAGAAAAGGTTTTCCAAAAATCAAAATCATCATTATAGGATCATTTGTAATGGCATTGAGTTTCTTTTTATTATTAATTAATGTTTGGGCCGGAATCCTGGTTATCAGTATGATTTGTATTTCGATTGGAGAAATTCTAACCTTCCCTTTTTCGAATGCATTTGCTTTAAGCCGTGCGCCTCGTGGTCAGGAAGGGCGTTATATGGCTTTATATACCATGAGTTTTAGTTTAGCACATATTTTTAGCACTATGCTAGGTTTTGGAATTGCTGACCATTTTGGTTATCAACAAAACTGGCTTTTTATGGCTTCCATCGGAATCCTGGCTACTCTTTGCTGTCTTTGGATTAGAAAAGCTTTACTTCTGGAGAAAAATAAATAAATTCAACCTTTACACATAAATCATTATAATTCAATTCATTAAATTTGATTTTGAATAACTTTTCTATGCTTTTAATTCAGCTTTAAACGAAATTTTTAGTTAAATAACTATATTTATAGTTGCGTAACTAAAAAAATAGTTGTAGGTTTGAATTAAAATTAGAAAACATGCAAAAGTTAACCAACAAAGAAGAAGAGATAATGCAGATTTTATGGAAGCTTAAAAAAGCATTTGTAAAAGAAATTCAGGCAGAGATAACGGAAGACCAGCCGCATTATAATACACTTTCGACAATTGTTAGAAATCTGGAAGAAAAAGGTTTTGTGGCGCATAATGCTTTTGGAAATACTCATCAATATTATCCAACAGTAACTCTTGAAGCGTATAGCAAAAAATATATGAAAACGGCTATTGACAATTATTTCAACAGTTCCTATAAAAATATGGTTTCGTTTTTTGCCAAAGAAGAAAAAATTTCTGCAGATGAATTGCGCGAAATTCTGGCTATGATCGAAAATCCAAAAGACAATAAATAACAGTAAAATAAACGAAGAAAAACGATAGTTATGGAATCAATATTTGTTTATATCGCAAAATCGGCTGGCTTAGTGGCATTATTTTACTGTGCTTATTATTTTTTACTTCGAAAAGAAACTTTCTTTACTAGTAACAGATGGTTTTTACTTACTGGTTTAATTACTTCAGTTGTGCTTCCATTAATAGTTTATACTAAAGTTGTTTGGGTAAATCCTACTCCTATTCCAAATTTAAATTTTTCTGGTACAAATCTTATTCAAAATACTGAAAACAAAGCCTTTGAAATAAACTGGATCTACGTTATGTTATCTATTTATTGTATTGGTCTTTTAGTTTTTCTGATAAAATTTGCAATGGATTTTTACAGTTTGAATTCTATTTTAAAAGGAAAAAAAGTACATCAGCAGGCTGATTTTAAATTTATTGATACACACGAAAATATTCCTCCTTTTTCTTATTTTGAATATATCGTATACAACTCATCAATGTATACACCTGCAGAATTAGAAAATATTATTGAACATGAAAAAGTGCACAGCGATCAAAATCATACTATTGATGTTTTGATATCACGAGCTTTTTGTATGCTTTTTTGGTTCAATCCTATTATATGGCTTTATAAAAAGGCAATTATTCAGAATTTAGAATTTATCGCCGATAAAGAAGCCGCTAAAAAATTATCAGACAAAAAGGCGTATCAATACACGCTTTTAAAAATAACAACACACGAAAGCTGTGTTGCCATTACCAATCATTTTTATCAATCATTAATCAAAAAACGAATTGTCATGTTAAACAAAAATCAATCAAAAAAAAGAAATTCCTGGAAGTATTATGTTGTAATTCCTGCACTTGCAGCATTTGTATTATTGTTTCAAATTGAAGTAGTTGCAAAAGAAAGACAACAAATTGTAAAAGAAGTTTCGGGAGAAATTAAATCTGTAGATGTTTACAAAATCAAGAAAAGCTCAACAGATGCGGATTTGGAAAAAATCAAAGAGAATTTAAAAAAACTTCACAATGTTGATTTTGAAGTTTCTGATGTAAAAAGAAATTCTGAGAACTATTTAACTTCACTTAAAGTTGCTATTAAAAACGGAAAGCAGCAAGCACAATCTATTCAGGTTAACGGCGATAAAGCGATTAAAGATTTTGGAGTAATTGTTACTACAGATGAAAAAGGTCAAAAAAACGTTGGTATTCAAACTGATGACGATGCGAAAACTAAAGTTGCCATTAGTAAAAAAGTCAGCCTTATTGATGCCTCTGAACCTGATAATGCGAAAACTACCACCAGCAAAACACTAATCACTAAAATTGATACCAATGTTAACGATAATACTAATACTAGTACAAAAACTAATAGTAATGCTAACACAAATACTAGCACTACTGTAACTATTGACACAGATAATAAGACTAATACTAAAGTTATTACGACCACAAATGGTTCTGTTATTGCCATTTCTAATGATACAAAAGTCAACGGTAAAGTATTAGAAAGTCTTGTAATTGTTGACGGAAAGGAAATGCCTGCTGGTTTTGATATTGAAGATATTGATGCAAAAGATATTAAATCTGTAAATGTTTACAAAGGAATAAATGCAGTAACTAAATACGGAGATAAAGGCTCAAATGGTGTAATTGAGATAGAAACAAAGCATTAAGAAGCTGGTAATTTTTTAAAAATCTGAAAATGCAAAAACTAACCAATAAAGAAGAAGAAATAATGCACATTTTATGGAAGCTTAAAAAGGCATTCGTAAAAGAAATTCAGGCAGAAATTACAGAAGATCAGCCGCATTATAATACGCTTTCGACTATAGTTCGAAATCTGGAGGAAAAAGGTTTTGTGGCGCATAATGCTTTTGGAAACACACATCAATATTATCCGGCTGTAACTCTTGAAGCTTACAGTAAAAAGTATATGAGTACGGCCATTGATAATTATTTCAACAGCTCTTATAAAAATATGGTTTCGTTTTTTGCCAAAGAAGAAAAAATCTCGGCAGATGAATTACGCGAAATCCTGGCTATGATCGAAAATCCAAACGAAAAAAAATAAACGAAGTAAAATAATCATTATGGAAGCACTTTTCATTTTCATCATCAAATCAAGTGGCTTAATCGCTTTGTTTTATTTTGCATACTTTTTTTTACTGCGAAAAGAAACTTTCTTCAATAGCAGCAGATGGTTTTTATTAGCCGGTTTAATAACATCAATTGTTTTACCATTTGTCGTTTACACAAAAGTAGTCTGGATTGATCCAGTTCCGGTTCCGGTTGATTATGCGCCAGTTGTGAACTATCATTATACTCCAAATTATCATCCGCAAATTGCTCAAGAAGAATCTTTTGAAATAAACTGGAATCTGGTTTCATTAGGCATTTACGCACTTGGATTTGCTGCTTTTATGATAAAATTCGGAATTGATTTCTACAGTTTGAATTCTGTTTTAAAAGGAAAAAAAGTAGAACAGCAGGCCGATTTCAAATTTGTAGATGTTGAAGAAAACATTGCTCCATTTTCTTATTTTGATTATATCGTTTACAATTCATCAATGTACAGCGAATCTGAATTAGAAAGTATTTTAGAGCATGAAAAAGTGCACAGCGATCAACATCATACCGTTGATGTGATTATTTCGAGGATTTTCTGCATCCTGTTTTGGTTTAACCCGATTATCTGGCTTTACAAAAAAGCAATTCTTCAAAATTTAGAATTCATTGCAGATAATGAAGCGGCTAAAAAAATATCAGACAAAAAAGCATATCAATACACGCTTTTAAAAATTACAACGCATGAAACCTGTGTTGCCATCACCAATCATTTTTATCAATCATTAATCAAAAAACGAATTGTTATGTTAAACAAAAATCAATCAAAAAAATGGAATTACTGGAAATATTCTGCCATAATTCCGGCACTTGGAGCGTTTGTTCTCTTGTTCCAAATTAAAACAATTGCGCAGGAGAAAAAAGAACTTAAAGAAAAGACCGAAAAAGCAGCTTTGGCCTCTATAATTCAGGATGGTGAAGTTTATAAAATCACAAAATCGACTACAGATCAGGAATTAAAAGATTTAACGGCAAAATTAAAATCAGAACATAATGTTGATTTAGAAATTTCTAATGTAAAGAGAAACAGTGATAATGAACTAATAGCTATTAAAATTAGAGTTGTTAAGGAAAGCGGTAAAGTACATGTTATTGATATGAATAGTACTAAAGCCTTAAAAGACTGCAGTATTGTAATCGATAAAGATGAAGACGGCACTAAAAATGTAACCTTAGTTACTGACGATGAAATAGGTAATCCTGCACTGGCTCAGAATCATGATGTTGTAGTAAGAAACTTTGATTCTGATGTTACTCCGGAAGATCGTTCTTCACCAGTTCCTCCTGCTCCGCCTGTTGCGCCAATTGCTCCGGTTTTCCCTATTGGACCAATGCCGCCTGCACCAGTTATTGACATGTCTAAAATGCCAAAACCGCCAGTTGCTCCGGCAAGCCCAAAAGATAAAGTAGCTTGGGCTAAATTTGAAAAAGAAATGGCTGAGTTTGAGAAAAAGATGGAAGCTTTTGAACCAGATCTTTCTGCTTACGAAAAACAAATTGATGCTATGATGACACAGCGTGAAGCCATTTTTGAAAAACAAATGGAGAAATATGAAGTTGCCATGCAAAAATTCAATTTTGATATGGATAAATTCAGCCAGGATGTGGAAATCAAATACGGCAGAGATTCTCAAGAATATCAAAGAAGCATAAAGCAATATGAAAATGACATGAAACAGCATCAGCTTGACATGAAACAACATGAAAAAGATATGAAGCAGTTTGAAAAAGATATGAAACAACGTGAAAAGGAATTGAAAAAATGGGAAAAAGAAAACAGTAAAAAATCCTAAACATTATTTCAATCTATAAAAAATCAATTTATTTTGAAGCTAAAAAAGACTTTGTGAGTAACAAAGTCTTTTTTTATATCTTTGAAAAAACAAATCTGCCATGTATAAAATTTTAGCCAAACTAAATAAAATGCTACTGCCTAGTTTTACTAAGCAAGGTCTGGATATTTCTAAAGCAAAAAAATGGCAAATGGCGATCATTGGCTATCGTGCATATGTTACTAAACGAGCTTTAGGATAATCAATTAAAAAATACTTTTGTTTCAGACAGCAGAAATAATTGATTTTATTTTCTGCAATATCATATTTATGAAAAATAGAGAATTCAACCTTCCTCCTGTTCCGGCAGTTTTATTGGCAATTATAAGTGTACAATGCGGCGCTGCGATTGCAAAAACGCTTTTCCCTGCAATTGGTGCAGCAGGAACGGCATCTATACGTATTGGTGTTTCGGCATTGATTTTATTATTGGCTTACAGGCCAAATTTAAAAGCGATTACACCGGCGCAATGGAAAATTGTAATTCCGTATGGTTTGTCATTGGGGGCAATGAATTTGATTTTTTATTTTGCTATAGAAAGAATTCCAATTGGTCTGGCTGTGACTTTAGAGTTTATGGGACCATTATTAGTTGCTATTATAGGCTCAAAACGTTTGATAGATTATTGCTGGGTTTTACTCGCCGCAATGGGAATTGTTTTAATTGCGCCGTGGACAAATGATCGCTTGGATATTTTAGGAGTTGTATTTGCTCTTTTAGCTGGTGCACTTTGGGCAGCTTATATCGTTTTAGGCGGAAAAATTTCAAAAATAATGAATGGCGGTCAAGCTGTTTCAACCGGAATGTTATTTGCTGCAATCTTAATTTTGCCTTTCGGATTCCTTGAAAACGGATTAGCTAATCTTACTCCAAAACTCTTCGGAATGGGAATTGCTCTTGCGCTTTTATCTAGTGCGATTCCGTTTACTTTAGAAATGAAAGCTTTAGGTCAGCTTCCTCCGCGTACGTTTAGTATTTTAATGAGTTTAGAGCCTGCAGCTGCTTCTATTTGCGGATTTATCTTTCTACAGGAAAACTTAAGCTTTTACGAAATTTTGGCTGTATTGTGTGTTGTAATTGCGTCTGCGGGAAGTACTTTGACCGCAAAGAAATAAAAAAAGCCCTGCATATAACTGCAAGGCTTCTTCATTGTAGGCATTCAATTTTTGGAGGTCTTAATTATTTTTTAGGCAATAATACTGCATCAACTACATGAATTACACCATTTGACTGGTTCACATCTGCAATTGTTACTTTTGCTTCACCACCATTTTCATCGCTGATATATAAGTCTTTTCCTTTCATCCAAGCCGTAAGAGTTCCACCGCTAACTGTTTTAATAGTAGCTTTTCCTTTACCTGCTTTTATTGCTTTTGCAATATCAGATGCATTCCATTTTCCTACAGCAACATGATAGGTCAAGATCGTTTGCAGCATTTTTTTATTTTCCGGTTTCAATAATGTTTCCACAGTTCCTGCTGGTAATTTATCAAATGCCGCATTTGTTGGAGCAAAAACAGTGAATGGTCCTTTGCCTTGTAAGGTTTCAACTAAATCGGCAGCTTTTACTGCGGCAACAAGCGTTGTGTGATCTTTTGAATTAACGGCATTCTCAATAATATTTTTGTTAGGATACATTGCTGCTCCACCAACCATTACTGTTTTTTGAGCAAATGATGTAAATCCGAATGATAATGTTAAAATTGCTGCGGCTAAAAAATTTCTAGTTTTCATAATTATTATTTTAAGTTATATGTTCATTTACGGGGATATATTTGTTTTGGTTTTACGAAAAATTAAAATAATTAAAAAAATCATTGAAAAATCCGCAACAACCACTGAAAAACAAGCCTTTAATCTTAAAATTATTTTTCATTATTTTTTAAGATCATGATGAATTTTGCTTTCTTTTTATCACTAAATTTAGATTCAAAACATATCTATTATGCAAAATCTACATAAAAAAGTAAGAAGTAAAAAGTTAAGTTCAAGAGTCGATTTAACTGCAATGGTCAGTGTTTCGTTTTTGTTGATTATATTTTTTATGCTTGTTGGTGAATTGTCTAAACCAAAAGTTTTAGTATATGATACGGGACGAGATAGAGGTTGCTGTGACTGCCCTCCTCCTCATTATGGAGAAAATAGATCAATAACCGTAATGTTGGGTGAAAATAATAAATTGATCTATTACATGGGGATTTTGAGTTCTCCGATAATTGCACCGAAAGAAATTAAATACGGTAAAGAAGGAATTCGTCAGGAATTGCTAAAAAGAAATAAAAGTATGCTTGAATATTCAGCCGCTTTAGGAAAACCCGGAAGAGGAATCACTATAATTATAAAGCCTAGC
Organism: Flavobacterium sp. NLM; assembly: GCF_002210235.1. Lineage (NCBI taxonomy): Bacteria > Pseudomonadati > Bacteroidota > Flavobacteriia > Flavobacteriales > Flavobacteriaceae > Flavobacterium > Flavobacterium sp. NLM. The sequence continues at coordinate 29,050 of NZ_LIAC01000013.1, read as the reverse complement.
AAAAAATCTAATTTTAAAAATTTGGTTGATATTTTAGATGAAATGGCAATTGTTAATATTCAAACCTATGCAATCATTCCTGAATTTACGCCACAAGAATCTGAATTATTAGCTTCAAATTAATTCTTTTTAACTCAAATCTAAATCTATGAAAAACCTGCCTCAAAGAGTAAGAAGTAAAAAATTGAGTTCAAGAGTTGATTTGACTGCAATGGTCAGTGTTTCGTTTTTACTAATCATATTTTTCATGCTTGTTGGTGAATTATCAAAAGCAAAAGTTATGGATTTAAGTCTTCCGGACAAAGAATGCGGCCATGGCTGTCCTGGCTGTATTAGAGGAAATCGTTTATATACAATTTTGCTTGACCAAAATGATAAAATAATAACTTATTCGGGTATATTAGAATTTGACCAGAATACGGTGAAAAAAGTTGAATTTGGAAAGGATGCAATTCGTAAGGAAGTATTTCAAAAAAAGAAAGAAGTAAGTGATTACATGATATCGGTAGGAAAACCAAGAAATGGTGTAATCGTAGTTATAAAACCAAGTCCAAAAAGTAATTTTAAAAATTTGGTCGAGATTTTAGATGAAATGAGAATAGCAAATATCAATACTTTTTCAATTGTCGATGAATTTACTACTGAAGAATCTAATTTATTGGCTTCAAAATAATTTCTTAATTAACTTAAATCTAAATCTATGAAAAATCTGCCTCAAAAAGTAAGAAGTAAAAAATTGAGCTCAAGAGTTGATTTGACTGCAATGGTCAGTGTTTCATTTTTGTTGATTATATTTTTCATGCTTGTTGGTGAATTATCTAAGCCAAAAGTTATGGAATACAATTTACCAAATTATGATGATGACGAATGGCGTTTTACAGGTTGTGTGCTCCATGATGAAAACCGTGTTTTAACACTTTTACTTGATGATAATAACAAAATAATTACTTATTCAGGATTATTATTTTTTCCAATTGAAGCACCAAAAGCAATACAATACGGAAAAAATGGAATCAGAAAAGAGCTATTAGAACGAAATAGAAAAGTTTTAGAATATTCAGCACAACGAGGAAAACCTGGCAGAGGAATTACTGTAATTATAAAACCAAGTAAAAAATCTAATTATGGTAATTTGGTTGATATTTTAGATGAAATGAAAATTACTGGTATAAACTCTTATTCTATTGTTGATTATTATACTCCGGAAGAAACAAATTTATTAGCCTCAAAATAACAAACATAGCCAATGGTTTTAACCATTGGAAAGCAAAGGAATCACAACACGTTTCCCACGGTTGAAACCGGGGGCTATGTTGAAAAACAGATCAAAAAACAAAGAAGACTTGAAACAAAAAAAAAGTCCCACATTTCTGTGGGACTTTCTATTTAAGAAAACTAAGAATTATTTTTTCTCAGTTTTTTCCATTTTAGCTTTTAATGCAGCTAATACATCATTGTTATCTCCTAAAGTTGCAGCTGGTGCATTTGTAGTAGAAGCAGATGAAGTATTTTCAGTTGCAGCTTTCACGTTTTTCTCTTCTTCTTCACGGAAGATAGCAGTGTGAGAAGCAACTACTCTTTTGAATTCTTTGTTGAATTCGATTACTTTGAAATCAGCAGTATCACCTTTTTTCAATTTCTTTCCGTCTTCTTTTTCAAGGTGACGAGTAGGAATGAAAGCAACGATATCATCTCCGAATTCTACAGTAGCTCCTTTGTCAACGATTTCAGAAATTTCACCATTGTGGATAGTTCCTACAGCGAAAGAATCTTCGTATTGATCCCAAGGATTAGCAGTAGTTTGTTTGTGACCTAAAGATAATTTACGTCCTTCAACATCTAATTCTAATACAACTACATCAAGTTTTTCACCAACATTTACAAATTCAGATGGGTGTTTGATTTTCTTAGTCCAAGATAAGTCAGAGATGTAAATTAATCCATCAATTCCTTCTTCTAATTCTACGAAAATACCAAAGTTTGTAAAGTTTCTAACGATACCTGTATGTTTAGAACCTACTGGGTATTTAGAAGTAATGTCAGTCCATGGATCTTGAGTCAATTGTTTGATACCTAATGACATTTTACGGTCATCTCTATCTAAAGTTAAGATAACAGCCTCAACAACATCTCCAACTTTCACGAAGTCCTGAGCAGAACGTAAGTGAGTTGACCATGACATTTCAGAAACGTGGATTAAACCTTCAACACCTTCAGCAACTTCGATAAATGCACCGTAATCAGCGATTACAACTACTTTACCTTTTACTTTATCACCAATAGTTAAATTAGCATCTAAAGCGTCCCATGGGTGAGCGTTTAATTGTTTCAATCCTAATTGAATTCTTGTTTTCTCATCATCGAAATCAAGGATTACAACGTTTAATTTTTGGTCTAATTCAAGAACTTCACTTGGGTGATTGATTCTGCTCCAAGAAAGGTCAGTAATGTGAATTAATCCGTCAACACCACCTAAGTCAATGAACACACCATAAGAAGTAATATTTTTAACAACACCTTCTAATACTTGTCCTTTTTGTAATTGACCGATGATTTCTTTTTTCTGTACTTCGATATCAGCTTCGATAAGCGCTTTATGAGATACAACAACGTTTTTGAATTCGTGGTTAATTTTTACCACTTTGAATTCCATCATTTTGTTTACATATACATCGTAGTCTCTAATTGGCTTAACATCAATTTGAGAACCAGGTAAGAAAGCTTCGATACCAAAAACGTCAACGATCATACCACCTTTAGTTCTGCATTTTACAAAACCATTAACGATTTCACCTGTTTCGTTTGCTGCGATAACTCTATCCCATGATTTAATAGTACGAGCTTTTCTGTGAGATAATACTAATTGACCTGTTTTATCCTCACGGATGTCGATTAATACTTCTACTTTGTCACCCACTTTTAAGTTTGGGTTGTAACGGAATTCGTTTAAAGAAATAACACCTTCCGATTTTGCGTTGATATCAACGATAACGTCTCTATCTGTAATTCTAACAACTACACCTTCAACTACTTCTTCTTGATCTGTAGCGATAAAAGTTTTAGATACTAGTTCTTCGAATTCTTGTAAGTTTTTCTCGTCAACAGCATCAATTCCTTCTTGGAAGTTATGCCAGTTAAAATTCGCTAAAAACTCTTCTTGTGATTTTGTTTGTTCAGACATGCTGATAAAAAAATTTGTATTCTGTTTTTCTCGAGTTTCATAAAGCAGTAGAAAATACAGAAGTTGTTTTACATAAATAGTTGATACCTAAAGGAAACTCTTCTTCGCCAAAAGGACTGCAAAATTACTACAAATATTTGTAATTACAAATAGATAAGTCACTTATTATTTATTAAGTAATATTTTTGAAAATTCGCTGTTAATAGCAATATATTCTACAATTTGATCATTATCAAATGAAATATTGCCTTTATCATCTGTCTTTGATGTCTTGTTATCTATTGATAAATAGTTCTTTCCAGATTTAGATTTATAAAGAGTAAATATACTGTGATCATCTGTCTCGCTGTTAATATCTTTACTTAAGAAATCAAAATCAGCATGATTGCTTTGCGCTATCGATGCGATAACTTGCTGTTTGTTTTCTATATAACTAAATGCAGGCAGTATGACTTCTTCATACCAAGAATTAGTAGATTCGGAAAAAGGCTTTTTTGCTTCTAAATAAGGCAGAAAACCCGAAATCGCAATCACGATAATAAATTCTATTATCCAGATAATCCAAAGAAATGTTCCACTAACCGTTGCTCCCCGAATTCCCCATGTACCATATTCATTAACCTGACCAATGTATTCAAAAACTAAATCAGGTCGGAATATTAATGAAAAAACTTGTAAAAAATCAATATTGCTTACCGTAATACCAACTCTGCTAGATCCGTAGCTTTCACCAGCATTAATAACCAAATCAATCCAAATTGCCCAGTGAAAATACAATGCCAAAAGAGCTCCTGCCAATCCAATAATACACCCTAAAAGTGGATTTCTGACTTTTCCTTTTTTTATAACAAAATGAGCAATTACAAACCCAACGAGAAAACCAAACCCCATTGTTATAAAAAGATTTATATATACAAAAGGAATATACCATATACAATAAGCATATATTAATCCCAGGATTGGGAATGCTATAATGGTGGCCAACAAAAAGTACAAGATAAAAATTGATGAAAATTTACCCGATGGCTTATAATATTTCTCCATAGTTTTTTTACGATTTAAGTGTTTGCTGGTTTATTAAAAAAAGTCTGCAAGATAATGTTTTTAAGCACACTTTAAAATTATTATTAAAAACATTCTTACTAATTTTTTAACGATATTATTAGTGAAATTTTGACTTCAAAAATTGATTTAAATAATTTCTGATTTTTATTAGAAGCAGAAAATCACTTGTATTCAAGACCTCTAGTCCCGCTTTCGCTCCTATCTTTTTCTGATCTCGTTCTAAAAACGAGACCAGAAAAAGGATAACCGCTCTATCGGGGCTAAATGAGACGTTTAGCAACTTTTAAGATCTTTTTGTCAGGCTGAGCGAAGTCGAAGCCCATTGTTACCGATAAAGGCTTCGACTTCGCTCAGCCTGACAATGGTTTTCACAATAGTAAACCCGACAGGTTTTAAAAACCTGTCGGGTTTACTATACGCAATTATCTTCCTAAAAGTTTAAAACTTTGACAAAGGTTTTTCTAAATCAAGTTCAAACAGCTTTGGGTTTTCAAACTTACTTTCGTCAAGTTGAAAATTTTTGTCATAAAATTTCCAGGGCGAATTAGCAAAGAAATATAATTTATCATGAACTAAAGCCGCTAAAGCAGGTTCATTAAATTCTTCCCTATTATTATCTAAAACTGTAAAATCAATTATTTTAGTTTCGGAATCATTTAGCTTGTAACGCATAATTCTAATGGGCACTACTCCATTTTCAATTGCGATTAATGAATTTTTATAAAAAACCAATCCGTCAATTCCTTTTTTAGAAACCTCATTCGGGAATTCCAGCCAATGTTCTTTTTTAGTTTTTATATCTAATACACAAATCCCTTTTAAATAATCGGCTATAAACAATTTTGATTCGTTTTTATTAAATGTAATTCCCTGCAGATTAAAAGCTTGATTTCTTAAATCTTTCCATAAAATTAAATTGTCATTTTCAATTTTATAAATAATCGGTTCAGCACTATCTGAAATAAAAACATCATTATTTTTTGCTACAGCAATATCTCCAAAAACATGATTTCCCTCGATTGTATATCGCTTAATCAGTTTTTTAGAGGAAATATCAATTTTTAAAATCTCACTTTTTCCATCCAGTACTTTTGTAAAACCGTTCATTTCAGGAATTGCAGAACAAACAACCCAAAGATATTTTTGATCATGATCTGCTTTTAAAGCAAAAACCGAATACAAACAATCTGTAAACCAATCAGAGCATTTACCAGACGCATCAAAAGAAACGATCTTTTTATTCCGAATACTCGATGACAGCCAAAGCTTTTGTTTCTCCAGATAAAATAATCCTTCCGGATGAAGATCTTTCTCTGAAAGCCGGAGTTTTTCAATTGAATTTTTAATTGTTTTAGATTGAAAAACCTTCAACTGTAATAATTCCTTAAAACCATTATCATTTTTAATGGATTCAAAATCAGAATCGTTTTCAAAAGGAACTGTATTATTTGCTAAAATCATTCTTTTTAAAACTAATAAAGCTTCTTCTTTTTCATCATTTAAAGCATAAGCCGATGCCAAATTATAAGTAAAGGTGGGATGTGCCGGCCTAATACTGTCCAATTGTTTGGTCAATTTTAAAAACTGAACATAATCTTTGCTTTTATAAGCTTCTACACTTCTCTCATACAATGCCTTGGTTTGAGCAAATCCAAAAGTTCCAATCAAAAGCAAAACAAATAATTTTAGTTTCAGCATCATTAAAGTCTTAAAAATGAATTACTAAGTTATTGTTTTTATTTCAATCGTAATACTTTTAAAAACAAGAAACCCGACAGGTTTTAAAAACCTGTCGGGTTTACTATATGTAACTATCTTTGTCAAAGTTTTAAACTTTGACAAAGATTATAATGTTTTAATGACTCAAATTCTCAATTTCCTTCGGATCATGTTTGTGTTTAAATAATAATGCAAAAGCAATTGCAATAACTAAAGCATACAATGCAAAAGAAAGCCAGATCGTATGCCAGTCTTTCATTAAAATTGGATTTGAAAAAGCACCATCTGCAGAAATAGAATTTCCTTGACTTTTTACAAATGCAGCCATTTTTTCATTAGATGCATCTGTTTGTAAAAATCCAGCTAATTCTGTAGTTGTATTAAATGATTTTGTAAAGAAACGATCAATAGCCCAGCCAGAAGTTAAACTTCCTAAAACTGCTCCAACTCCGTTAGTCATCATCATAAACAATCCTTGTGCAGACGAACGAATTTTAGAATCGGTATTGCTTTCTACGAATAATGAACCAGAAATATTAAAGAAATCAAATGCCATTCCGTATACAATACAAGAAAGGATAATCATCCATAAACCATTTACAGGATCTCCAAAAGCAAATAATCCAAAACGTAAAACCCAAGCCAACATACTGATAAGCATTACTTGTTTGATTCCGAAACGTCTTAAGAAAAACGGAATCGCCAAGATAAATAACGTTTCAGAAACCTGAGAAATCGACATAATAATAGTCGAATATTTAATTACGAAAGAATCTGCATATTTTGGAAAATGTTTAAACTCATCTAAAAACACATCTCCATAAGCATTTGTTAACTGAAGCGCTCCTCCTAAAAACATAGAAAAAACAAAGAACAAAGCCATTTTATAGTTTCCAAATAATTTAAAAGACTCTAAACCTAAAGTTTCTGTCCAGGTAGCATTTTCTTTAATTAAACGCTGCGGCTCACATTTAGGCAATGTAAAAGCATAGATTCCCAAAATTAAAGCTCCAATTCCAGCAATATAAAACTGATATTCTGTCGCTTTACTTCCACTTAAATTCGTAATCCACATCGCAACAATAAAACCGATAGTTCCCCAAACACGAATTGGCGGAAAATCTTTTACGATGTTTTTATTGTTTAATTTTAATGAAGTATAAGAAATAGAGTTACTTAAAGCGATTGTTGGCATGTAGCAGCACATTGCTAAAAGCATTACAAGAATAAAATTATCCGGAGTAGTTACTTGAGCAATTCCAAATAAAACAACTGCATAAACAATATGTAAAATTCCATAAAGTTTTTCAGCATTTACCCATCTGTCGGCAATAATTCCGGTTAATGTAGGCATGAATAAAGAAGCAATTCCCATGGTTCCAAATACTAAACCAAATTGAGTTCCTTCCCAATTTTTGGTTCCAAACCAATAATTTCCAATTGTAATAAGCCAGGCTCCCCAAACAAAAAATTGAAGAAAGCTCATTAAGATTAACCTGTTTTTAATTCCCATATAATGAAATTGTCTTTTTAGTAAAAATGAAGTCGTAAAACTACCATTTAAAATAATATCTACAAAAAATTAATCTATTTTAACAACATCATTTACTAATTCTAAAACAGCTGCAAATTGTTCTTCTTTATTTAAGTAAGAATTATCGATCTCAATCGCATCATCTGCAATTATAAGAGGAGAATCTTCGCGGTGTGTATCTATATAATCTCTCTCCATAACATTTTTTAAAACATCTTCATAAGAGACATTATCGCCTTTTTGCTGCAATTCATCAAAACGTCTTTGCGCGCGGGTTTCGGCGCTGGCAGTCATGAATATTTTAAGTTCAGCATTTGGAAAAACTACCGTTCCAATATCTCTGCCGTCCATTACAATAGCTTTATTTGTTCCCATTTCCTGCTGCTGTTCCACCAATTTGGCACGCACTTCAGAAATTTCAGCTACTTTGCTCACAAAATTAGAAACCTCAATTGTTCTAATTTGTTTTTCAACATTTTCACCATTCAAATACATTTCGGCAAAACCTAAATCAGCATTAAATCTAAACTCTAACTGAATGTTTGGTAGTGCCTGAATCAAAGTTTCTTTATCAAAAAAATCAGTTCCAATAAACTTGTTCTGCATGGCAAAATAGGCCACGGCGCGATACATTGCTCCAGTATCAACATATACATATTCAAGTTCTTTTGCCAATTGTTTTGCCAAAGTGCTTTTCCCTGTTGATGAAAACCCGTCGATAGCAATTGTAATTTTTTTCAATTTTTTATGTTTTAATTTTTATTCTCTAAATAATACGATATGTGACTATCAAACAGTCAAAAAATACAACTGCAAATGTAACATCTTTCTCTGTAAGTTGAATGCTTCAAACAGCAATAACGATATCAAATTGTAACGTTTTCAATATCTGTTATCTTGTTCAAAAAAAAAACTATTATTACAAAAAGTTATATTGCTTTCTGTAATAATAGCGTATTGTTGAGTTGCTTCTAAATAATATCTTTTAATAATAAATATCTAAAAGAATGTTCGACTTAGAACTATCAATTATCTTTTCTATACGTTTAAAAAATTGTTCGCTAACCATCGGGCATCCTTTGCTGCGGCTGATGTAATAATTTTGTTCTTCGGCAGGAACTGCAGAATAAGAATGTAATACTATTGCTCTTTTCAAAGCATTATTATTAGATTCATCTAAACCCATTAATCGATATGCTTTCCCAAAGATGCCTTTATAATTTTTACCTATTACATATCTGCCAAGAGCTGTGCAATTAGAATTAGGCTCATTACTAAATTTAAGCATTCCGTTAATACCCGTTTCAGAGCCAGAACCGTGCGCTACAAGGCCTTGATCAATAATTTCATTTTTCTCTAAATCGTAAACAAAAAAACGATTTTTTCCTGAAGGCACTTTCATGTCAACCAAAAATGCAATTTTAGTATTGTATCTGTGATCGATGTTAATCATGTCTCTAATTTCATCTACCCTGTTGTTAATTCTTTCGATTTCCTCACTAGTAATAGAAGCTTCTTCTTTGAAGTAGTGTTTTGATCCCGTAAAAACGCCTACAGTCATAAACAAAAGTAAACTGAATAATTTCATATAAATTACTGAAGATTTAGAATTAAACCAAAAAGACTTGTATTTCCTGCCAATGTATATCTAGAGTACGAATAGTTAAACTTTAACTTATTCATCTTTAATCCAAAACCTAATGAAATTCCTGAAAAATTACGTTGATCTTCTACACGTAATTCTTCTCCTCTTCTAAAATTATAGCCTAAACGCAGGTTTACTGCTTTTTTAGGGAAGAGTTCAATACCAAAAAGGACATGCCTCAAAGCATTATTTACAAATGAAACTTTTTCACTACTTGTTGAACCATCAATATTGGTTTCTCCGCGAACGGGATTCGAAAAAGAAATATTCCATTGCTGCAAATTCTCTAAAGTAAGATGCCAGCGAATAGGAACATGTTCTAATTCCTGCGAAATTCCGGCAGTGATTTCAAAAGGTAAATTTTCCTGTATTCCTGAATATGTTCTAAATTGTGTACCTATATTGCGAAATACCAGTGCATAATTTAAATCATTTTTTTCATCAATATATAATAAACCTACATCTACTGCGCCTCCAATCGAATTATAACTTTCTAAAGTTGAAGTTATTAACTTCGCACTAGCTCCAATATGAAGATCTGTAAAAGGAACATTATAAGCATATCCAAATGACAATGCACCTTCACTTCCTGTAAAATCTGATGTAGTCTGACCGTTTTCGTCATAACCTTCAAAAGATCCGTAGTTTATGTAATTAACTCCGGCGTAGAAAGTCTGTACGTGGCGGTCATAAGTATAAGCATAAGAAGCACTTCCATAAGAAGCTTCTCCGTAATAATTTCCATAATTCAAGGCTAAATGGTTGTCCATATCTGCGTTTAAAACGGCTGGATTGGACATAGCCTGGTTAACATCTTCGTCATATATCGTAATCATTTTTCCACCCAGCGCTGCCTGACGCGGAGATGCTGTTAAATTTAGAAATTGATAGGTGTAACGCCCTCCAACCTGCCCGAACGAAACCGAACAAAGTAATAACATTAAAAATAAAACATAGTGTTTTGGCATTTGTTTTTGTGGCGTTCCTATATGGGAATAACGCAAATACAAATATAAAATTATATAACGCCAAAAATAAAATTATAGCTTAAATAAATTCCAATAAAAAAATTCCAAATTCCAAACCTTGTTATAGTTTGAAATTTGGAATTTGGGTTTTAAAAAATTGGAATTTAAAACGTGAGTTTATTTCAACGTTTTAGCATTTTTTACATTTTGATCTGTTAAGGCTAAAGCCAGAACTTCACTCATTTCTTTTACATAATGAAAAGTAAGACCTTCTAAATATTCTGCTTTAATTTCGTCGATATCGCTTTTGTTTTCATGACAAAGAATGATTTCTTTAATTCCTGCTCTTTTTGCAGCAAGGATTTTTTCTTTAATTCCGCCAACAGGCAAAACTTTTCCACGTAAAGTAATCTCTCCAGTCATAGCAAGGCTTTTCTTCACCTTCTTTTGTGTCAATAACGAAACTAAAGAAGTAAGCATTGCAATACCTGCGCTTGGCCCGTCTTTTGGCGTTGCTCCTTCCGGAACGTGCAGGTGAATGTTATATTTTTGGAACAATTCAATTCCTAAACCTAGCTTTTTAGCATTTGCTTTAATGTATTCTAAAGCAATTGTAGCCGATTCTTTCATTACGTTTCCAAGGTTTCCGGTAATAGTTAAAGAACCTTTTCCTTCAGAAATTAATGATTCTATAAATAAGATATCCCCTCCAACACTTGTCCAGGCTAAACCTGTAACAACTCCGGCAACATCATTGTTTTCGTATTTATCACGCTCCAATCTTGGAACTCCTAAAACTTTTACGATATCTTCGTCAGTAACTTTTTTATTATACTCCTCTTCCATCGCAACGGCTTTTGCAACATTACGAATTACCTGAGCAATTTTTGTTTCTAAATTACGAACTCCAGATTCTCTTGTATATCCTTCAACAATTTTTTCTAACTGTTTTTTTCCAATAGTCAAATCTTTGGCAGTTAATCCGTGTGCTTCTAATTGCTTTGGAAAAAGGTGTCTTTTAGCAATTTCTACTTTTTCTTCAATAGTATAGCCTGACATTTTGATTACTTCCATTCTGTCACGCAAAGCAGGCTGAATCGCCGCCATATTGTTTGAAGTCGCAATAAACATTACTTTAGATAAATCATAACCCATTTCAAGGAAATTATCGTAAAAAGCATTGTTTTGCTCCGGATCTAAAACTTCTAATAATGCAGAAGATGGATCACCGCTGTTTCCGTTTGATAATTTATCAATCTCATCTAAAATAAAAACCGGATTTGAAGTTCCTGCTTTCTTTAAACTTTGAATAATACGTCCCGGCATAGCTCCGATATACGTTTTTCTATGTCCGCGAATCTCTGCTTCATCACGTAATCCTCCTAAAGAAATACGTACATATTCACGGCCTAAAGCTTCGGCTACAGAACGACCAATAGAAGTTTTACCAACTCCCGGAGGTCCTGTTAAACATATAATTGGTGATTTCATGTCATTTCGCAATTTTAAAACTGCCAAATGTTCAATCATTCTTTTCTTAACTTCATCAAGACCAAAGTGATCTTTATCTAATATTTTTTGAGCAAATTTTAAATCAAATTTATCTTTAGAATATTCGCCCCAAGGCAATTCTAAAAATAACTCTAAATAATTACGCTGAATTCCAAAATCTGGCGACTGCGGATTCATTCTGCGCATTTTAGATAATTCTTTTTCGAAATGTTTCTGCGTTTTTTCGTCCCATTTTTTGGTTTTCGCTTTTATTCCCATTTCGTCCATTTCTTCCTCTTGCGAAACACCTCCCAATTCTTCCTGAATGGTTTTCATTTGCTGGTGAAGGAAATATTCACGCTGCTGCTGGTCTAAATCAAAACGAACTTTTGACTGAATGTCATTCTTCAATTCTAATTTTTGAAGTTCAACATTCATATAACGTAAAGTTTCTAAAGCACGCTCTTTTAAGCCATTTATCGATAAAAGACCTTGTTTTTCTTTTACGGATAAATTCATGTTTGAAGAAACAAAATTGATCAAAAACGATTGGCTTTCAATATTTTTAATGGCAAATGTTGCTTCAGATGGAATGTTTGGACTTTCTTTAATAATCTGGATTGCCAGTTCTTTTACAGAATCTAAAATAGCCGTAAATTCACTGTCATTTTCATCAGGACGTTCTTCTGACACTTCTTTAATAGTAGCCGTCATATAAGGATCTTCTGAAACAACTTCGTCAATTTCAAAACGTTTTTTTCCTTGTAAAATAACGGTTACATTTCCGTCAGGCATTTTTAAAACACGTAAAATACGTGCAACCGTTCCTATTTTATGAATATCGTCTTTTGACGGATCTTCGTCTTCTTCATTAATTTGAGAAACAACTCCAATAATTTTTCCGCCGGCATTGGCATCATTAATTAATTTGATTGATTTATCTCGTCCTGCAGAAATTGGAATCACAACTCCCGGGAATAATACTGTATTTCGTAAAGGTAAAATTGGCAGAGAAACAGGAAGTTCTTCATTGTTCATTTCCTCTTCGTCCTCTGGAGTTAATAATGGAATTAATTCTGCTTCTGAATCAAATTCTTGTAGTGACAGATTGTCAATAGTGAGTATTTTATGATTTGACATAATAATATATAAGTCGTTTTGTCATTAAAAGTTTAATACTATTTGTAAACACGGCCTTAAAAGCTGCTGTTTCAATTAAGTGTTTCATTTACAAGATAGGCCATAAAAATAGACAATCATTATGCCAAATGCAAAATAGTGACGTTTGAAATTTAGTTTTAGCCCTTAATTTCATCTATTTCTAAAAAAATTAAAATTAATTTTATAAAAAGTGTAACATATTAAAAAAAGCAAAGTCATTATAAAAAACTAGCAACCATTACTTGAGTATAACAAATCAAAATATCGAAGAATTAATCGCGCTTTGTAAAAACAATAACCAAAAGGCTCAATTCGAAGTTTACAATCGTTATTGTAAAGCTATGTACAACGTGGCTTACAGAATTGTAAAAGACGAGCATTTTGCACAAGACGTCATGCAGGAAGGTTTTTTGAAAGCTTTTACAAAAATTAACGATTATAAGCAGGAAGTTGCGTTTGGTGCGTGGCTTAAAAAAATCATCATTAATTATAGTATTGATTTTTATAAGAAAAACAATGCTTTCCAGATGGAAGACCTGAACAAAACGCTTTTTAAAATAGAAGAAAACGATTCTATATTGTCTGAAAGTATTGACTTGAATTCACTTAAAGTGAAACAGGTTTTAGATACCATTTCGGGCCTGAAAGACAATTACAGAATGGTTTTGACGCTCTTTTATATTGAAGGCTATGATCAGGAAGAAATCTGCGAAATATTGAATATCAGCTACGCCAACTGCAGAACCACTTTAAGCCGCGCCAAAGAAAGTTTACGAAAAAAATTAGAGGAGATATGAAAAAGGAAAATGACGATTTAGATCAATTATTTAACAAGTTTGAAAATCAATGGGATATTCATGAAATGAATCCGGATCATCAAATTGATTTTTTAGACAAATTGAATAACAAAAAGCCACGAAAAAAGAATTATGCCGGCTGGGCCATTGCTGCATCAATTGCTGTGCTTTTGGGTGTGTCACTATTTTACAATAATAATGAAAAACCAAAGGAACTTAAATTTGCATCGCAGGAAACCAAACGCACTGATTCTATCTTTAATATTTTGATCGAGAATGAGCTAGTTAAATTAAAGGAAAAGAATTCACCGGAAAATGAACAGATTATAAATGATGCATTAAAACAAATGAAAGTGTTTGATGCCGATTATGAAAAAATCATTAAAGAGGTTCAGAAAAACGGGGAAAACAAACAAATTATTTACGCGATGATAAGCAACCTGCAAACGAGAATTTCCTTTTTGCAAACGGTTTTAAAGCGAATTGAAGAAAACGAAAATTTAAAAAACACATCTAATGAAAAAACATTATAATTTACTAATCCTATTGCTGTTTATTCCTTTTTTAGGATTTTCAAATGATGATACTTTTATTACCAAAGAAAAAAGTATCAAAAAAACCTATATCGTCAACTCTAATGCAGGAATTGATATTGATAACAAATATGGAAACATCACAGTATCGACCTGGGATGAAGATAAAATTGATCTTGACATTACCATTAAAGTTAACGGTACAAACGAAAACTGGGTAAACGAAAAACTAAACAGTATTGACATTGAAATTACAGCGCTGAAAAGCTTAGTAACTGCGATAACTAATATTGGAAACTCGACTTTTAAAAGTAAAGGAAGCAATAACAGTTTTGAAATTAATTATGTTATTAAAATTCCTAAAAATGGTTCAGTAAAGCTGGTTAACAAATATGGAAACATTACAACGCTTAATTTAGAATCGACAACGGATATTAGCTGTAAATACGGAAAAACAATATTAGGGAGATTAAACGGTTCAAGCAACCGAATTGAAATTGCATACTGTCAAAATTCAAGTATTGAGTATATTAAAAACGGAAATATTGATGCCAGATATTCGGGTCTAAAAATTAATGATTCGGGAAATCTTAACCTTGATGCCAATTATACTGATGTTACCTTAAATGATGGTCAGAATATTAAATACAGCTGTAATTACGGTACTTTTAAATTTCAGAAAATCAATTCATTATCAGGTTCCGGAAATTATTTAACCATTTTGATTGGAGAAATTTCAAGCAGTTTTAATTTCGATACCAATTACAGCAAAATCAGTGTAAAAAACATTAGTGAAAAAGCTGGAAATGTGAGCATAAATTCAGGATATACAGATGTATCACTTGGATTTGATCCCAACTATGCCTTTGATTTTGATATATCTGGACGATACAGCAATATTAAACCTGACAGTGCTTTAGATATTTCGGTTTCTGAAATTAAAAGCAATACCAAAAGAATAAGCGGTTTTTACAAGAAAAAAGGACAAAATAAAATCAACATCACTACAAATTACGGCAGCGTGTCAGTATTAAAAAATTAATCATCTAAAAAAATCAAGACTATGAAAAAATCAATTCTATTATTTGTTTGTGCAGTATTTCTTTTGAGTTTTAATGCAAACGCTCAAAATAAAATTAAAGGAAACGGTAAAGTTGTAACTGAAACCAGAACTACAGGAGATTATGACGGTATTAAAATTTCGGGCTTTTTTGATGTAAACCTTGTTGCCGGAAAAGAAGGGAAAATTACCATTAAAGGAGAAGAAAACTTACTGTCATCCATTAAAGTAGAAGTAGAAGACAATACTTTAAAAATTTATATTGAATCATTCAAAAACATTCGACCAAGCAGCGGAAAATACATACAAATCACCGTTCCGTTTGAAAAAATCTCTAACATAGCATTGTCAGGATCAGGAAATATTCAGTCTAAAGATGCTATTAAAAGTGACAAACTTCAAGCTAAACTATCTGGGTCAGGAAACTTTAATTTAGCAATTGATTCAAATGAATTCGAACTTAATTTGAGCGGTTCAGGAAATGTAAACCTAAAAGGAACTGCCGACAATTTCACAACAAAACTTTCAGGTTCTGGAGATATTGATGCAGGAAGTTTGAAATCTAAAAATGTAGATGTAAATGTTTCGGGCTCAGGAAATAGTAAAGTTACCTGCAATGAAAAATTAACTGCAAGAGTTTCAGGTTCTGGAAACATTAAATATGCAGGAAATCCTGAAAAACGCGATGTAAAAGTTTCGGGCTCAGGAAACATTACTAAAGCCTAATTTTTATAGAAAAGCTCAATAATAAATTTACTTTTATCATCTATCAAATAACAGAACAGCTTCTTGTTTATTATTGAGCTTTTATTTATTATCAAAAATTAGACTTAATCTTATAAAATAAAAAAGCCGGACAAATGATTTAAAATCAATGTCCGGCTTTTAAATATAATTTTAAAAAACTTTTTTAAACTGTCTTTTTTGGAACCCTTCTTAATAGAAAAATAGAAGTAACAAAGAATACTGCCAAAATAACAATTGCCGCACGCGGACTTCCTGTTATTTGATCGATAATTCCGTATACACACATTCCTATTACAATTCCTATTTTTTCTGCAACATCATAAAAGCTAAAGAATGATGCTGTATCTTCTGTTTCAGGCAATAATTTTGAATACGTAGAACGTGATAAAGCCTGAATTCCACCCATTACAAATCCGGCAACTGTAGCCATAACATAAAAATGAACTGGCAATGTGATGAAATAAGCCAAAGCACAAAATACTGCCCAAATTGCATTAATAAAAATCAATGTTGGTATATTTCCAAATTTTTCAGAAGCTCTTGAAGTTAAAACAGCACCAACAACGGCAACTAATTGAATTAGCAAAATACAGATAATCAATCCTTTTTGACTTTCTTCAGGCGATGACCATTGAATTTCCTGAGCTCCAAAATAAGTTGCAACCAGCATCACAGTCTGTACTGCCATACTAGAAACAAAAAAGCCACCTAAATAACGTTTTAAAGCAATAATATTCTGCAAGGAAGCCCAAACCTTTTTAAGTTCTTTGAATCCATTAAAGAAAACATCTTTAGTTAATTTTTGAGTTGTTTCTTTACTTCCTTTTGGCAAATAATAATACGTGTATTGGCTAAATAAAATCCACCAAACTCCTACCATTATAAAAGAATAGCGCATTGCTTTCATTGCCGGTTCTGGACCAGAAATATTAAACCAGTCTGGTTTCATTATCATTGCTAAATTGATAATCAGCAAAATAACGCTTCCTATATATCCTAAAGAATATCCTTTTGCGCTAATTCTGTCCTGCTGTTCTTCAAAAGCAATATCCGGAAGATATGAATTATAGAAAACCAAACTTCCCCAATACCCTAATAATCCAAGAAAATAAAAAGCCAATCCAACATAAATATTTGCGAGATCAAACCAATATAATCCCATACACGAAAGCGCTCCTAAATAACAGAAAAATTTCATAAAGGATTTTTTATTCCCCACATAATCAGCAATTCCTGATAATAATGGTGAAATAAAAGAAACGACTAAAAATGCCGCAGCAGTTATAAAGCTAATTAGGGCAGAGTTTTTTAAATGAAGTCCGAAAACATCAATATAATGATTGTTTGTTTTCGCAAATAAAGCTTCGTAAAAAATTGGAAATACTGCCGATGCAATCGTAAGTGTATAAACTGAATTTGCCCAATCATAAAATGCCCAGGCATTTAATAATTTCTTATCTCCTTTTTGTAGGTTTTTCATAGAAATGGTTTTGTTATTGCGCTACGAATTTATCCAATTTTTATGATAATCAAATATAAATTATCGAATTCATGCATTATTAAATTATAAAGAATTTAGAGCATAAAAAAAGTTGTCTTAAAAGTCAAAGGAAACTCATTTACTATAATTATTTTGTTCATTCCGTTAGGAATGTTTCATTGGTAGAAAAAATAATGATCCGCTGTATATATGTTCCATTGGAACATTTGATTATTTGATTATTAAAAAACGATTTCAAAATCAAACGTTCCTACGGAACGTAAACAATGATAATAATATAATTCTCTACCGATGAAATGTTGCTATGGAACAGAGAAATATATAAAATAAAAAAGGCTGCTCCAACTTTTGAGCAGCCTATCTTTATATTTTTTGAAATAGTATCTTATTTAATTGTACCAACTTTAAGTGCAATCGCTTTAGCTTCGGGAATTAATGATTTTATATTGGCAATTCTCGTAGCATCAGACGGGTGCGTGCTCATAAATTCCGGTATTCCTGAACCTCCTGATTTAGCCGACATTCTGGTCCAGAACGCAACAGCATCATCTGGATTATATCCGGCAATAGCCATTAAAGTTAATCCTATTTTATCAGCTTCGCTTTCGTTACTTCTGCTAAATGGCAGCATTACTCCTACTTCGGATCCAATTCCATAAGCTTGTGCAAAAATTTGCTGTGTTGCTTCAGATTTTCCGCTTGTTGCTGCTCCTAAAGCCGCGCCGCCAATTTGCTGTAATTGCGCCGCCGACATTCTTTGCGCTCCATGATTAGCTAATGCGTGTGAAACTTCATGCCCCATTACCGTTGCTAAACCAGATTCGTTTTGTGTCACTGGTAATATTCCTGAATAAACTACAATTTTTCCTCCAGGTAAACACCAGGCATTGACTTCTTTATTATCAACAAGTTTGTATTCCCAGCGATAATCTTTTAGATATTGTGATTGTCCTAAATAGGCTAAATATTTTTCGGCCGCAGCTTTTATTTTAAATCCAACAGTTTCTACGCGTTTTGCGTCTGCAGTTCCTGTTATTACTTTATTTTCAGATAAAAACTGGCTGTATTGCTGAAAAGAAGATGGAAATAATTCACTATTTGAAACAAAATTTAAATTTTGTTTTCCAGTTATAGGATTCGTTGCACAGCTGCATACCAAAACAACTGCAAAAAGGCCTGAAATTAAATGTTTTTTCATGATTTTAAAGATTTAAACATACACAAAAATACAATTAATATTACTTAAAATCTTACACAATTATTTCAATTGCTATCAGAATTTTACTTATTCACCTATAATATGAAGCTCATTAAACTCTTTATCAACAATTAAAAAATTGTTTGATTCGAAGCTAATTTTATCAAATTCTATTTTTTCGTTGTCGATTTCAATCTCCGTTACTTTAAAAGGAAGTCCAATTAAATTAATTTTATACTTGCTGTATGGCGTATCGTATTTTCCTTCTTTATGAAGCTGAATAATTAATTCTTTTTCTTTTCCAATTGATCTTAATGATAAATGGCTGTAACGGCCTTTTTTATAATCGTAACCATCCTGAGCATCTTCATAAACTCCAGATTGTTCTTTACCATTTTTATAGTAAACATCCAGCGTTAATTCATCAAATTCTAATTCACCAACGTATTGCTGCACCGGATATTTTGGAATGATCGCACCCGCTTTTACGAAAACCGGAATTTCATCAAATTTAGTATCAACCCAGATTTCTTTTCCACCAATAAATAATTCATTTGTCCAATAGTTATACCACTCACCTCTTGGAATATACATACGTCTACCTACAGCATTAGGTTCAAGTATTGGACATACTAAAATTTGATTTCCAAAGATGAATTCATCATTACGATAATGCGTTTGTGTATCTTCTTGATCGTAATAAACCAAAGGTTTCAACATAGGAAGTCCTTCTTCTATATACTGCCAAAACATGGTATATAAGTAAGGCAATAATTGATAACGAAGGCTGACAAATTTTCTCGTAATATTAATTACTTCTTCGTCAAAAGCCCAAGGTTCCTGGTTTCCGTGATCTCCAGAAGAATGCGTTCTGCAAAACGGATGAAAAACACCTAACTGAATCCAGCGTGCGTATAATTCGCCTGTTGGCTGTTCTGCAAATCCGCCGATATCTGAACCTGTGAATCCCATTCCTGAAATTGACATTCTTTGCACCTGAATATTTGCAATCCACAAATGTTCCCAAGTTGCTACGTTATCTCCTGTCCAGGAAGATGTATAACGCTGTGCACCAGAATAAGCCGATCTTGTAATAACAAAAGGACGTTTTGGATAAGCAAATCGTTTTACGCCATGATATGTGGCTCTTGCCATTTGTGTTCCATAAATATTATGCGCTTTTCTATGACTGCAAGGATTTCCGTCGTAAAAGTGACGAACATCCATCGGGAAAGTTTTATTTGGAACCTCCATTACGGCAGGTTCATTCATATCATTCCAAACTCCTTTTACTCCTATTTCTGAAACTAATTCTTTAAATAAACCAGCCCACCATTCTCTAACTGCGGGATTTGTATAATCTGGAAAATTACATTCTCCCGGCCAGACTTTTCCTTTCATATAAGGTCCGTCGGCTCTTTTGCAGAAATAATCTTTTTCTAAAGCTTCTTTATAAACCCAGTAATCTTTATCGATTTTAATTCCCGGATCGATGATTACAACGGTTTTAAAACCATCTTCAGCTAATTCAGCGACCATTCTTTTTGGGTCTGGAAAATAGTTTTTATTCCAGGTAAAACATCGAAATCCTTCCATATAATCAATGTCCAGATAAATGGCATCACACGGAATTTTAAGTTCTCTAAATTTTGAAGTGATTTCTTTGACTTTACTTTCAGGATAATAACTCCATTTACATTGGTGATATCCTAAAACCCAAAGCGGCGGTAATTCCGGTTTTCCAGTTAAATCAGTATAAGTTGTTACAACATCCTGCATTTGAGGGCCGTAAATGAAATAATAATTCATTTCTCCTCCTTCTGCCCAATAACTCGTTACATTTCTTCTTTCCTGACAAAAATCAAAAAAAGTTCTAAAGGTATTATCAAAGAAAATACCGTAAGATTGTTTGTTATGTAAACCAATATAAAATGGAACTACTTTATAAAGAGGATCTTGTTCTTTTTGATAAGCGTATTGATCTGTAGCAAAATTTTCGACTCTTTTGCCTTTTAAATTCATTTGAGTGGCTTTATCTCCAAGACCGTAAAAACATTCACCGTCTTTAGAAGATTTACTCATTTTTACAATATTTCCGCCATATTCATAGCTTTCTTCCCAATGAAAACCAAGTTCATCTTCCAGAATCAGGAAATCGTTTAAATCGTAAATCCAAACACGAAGATCTGCCTTTTGAATTTTACATTTTACTTTGCTGGTTCTGATCTGGAAATAGGTTTCTTCTTCTGTAAGTTCCAAAAAATTATAGCCGTGAAGCTGGCTTTTGTCTATTGCATACGAAAAATCATTGCTGAAATATCCTTTTGTAGTAAAGCGAAATCGAATTAAACTGTCTCTAAGAACAGTGACTTTTAAGATTACTTTATTATCTGTATTGAAAAAAATAGAATCTCCTTCATGCTCGTACGAAACTATCTTTGATGGATATAAATCGCCTTTGTATTCTAATGATGTGTTTGTAATCATATCGCCAATGAATTAATTATAACAATAATCTCTATTTCAAACATACAAAAAAAGTTAGTAAAGGGCTATGAATAAAAGGTTTATTCACGAAAACGTTTTTTCTGACTGAGTCTTAAATTAGAGTTCAAAAAACCAACAATTCGATAATTTAAAAACGATAAAATGACAAAACAATACCGCTTAAAATATTTGTCAGATTTTATTTAAACGAAAGAATAAACGGTTACGCTTAATGGCGGTAAAATTAATTCGACAGAAAAATCCCTTCCGTCATAAGGCGTTAACTCAATTTTTAATGATTTCCCGTTTCCAACGCCGCCTCCGCCATAAATTACAGCATCGCTATTAAAAATTTCTTCTAACTGACCTTTTTTCGGAATCCCAATTCTATAATTTTCCCGTACTACTTGCGTGAAATTACAAACTACAATTACATTTTCATCTGCATTATTTCCTTTTCGGATATAAGATAAAACCGCATTTTGATGATCTGAATAATTTATCCATTCAAAACCTTCTCCCGTAAATTGCTTTTCATACAATGCTGGACGAGATTTATACAATTGATTTAAATCTGTAATTAATCTTTTTATTCCCGAATGAAAATCAAATTGCAATAAATGCCAGTCTAAACTTTGTTCGAAATTCCATTCGCCAGTTTGACCAAATTCAGCTCCCTGAAACAGTAATTTAGTTCCGGGATGCGTAAACATATATCCATATAATAATCTCAAATTGGCAAATCGCTGCCATTCATCGCCAGGCATTTTATAAATAAGGGATTTTTTGCCGTAAACTACTTCATCATGAGAAAACGGAAGCATAAAGTTCTCCGTAAAAGCATACGTCATCGAAAAGGTCAAATCGTTTTGATGGTATTTTCGATAAACGGTTTCTTTTTGAAAATATTTTAAAGTATCGTGCATCCAGCCCATCATCCATTTCATTCCGAAACCTAATCCGCCTGTAAATGTTGGTCTTGAAACCATCGGAAACGAAGTACTCTCTTCTGCAATAGTTTGAACTCCATCAAAATTAGCATAGATAACTTCATTAAATTCTTTAAGAAAACTTATACTGTCTAAATTTTCTCTTCCGCCAAAAATATTAGCTTCCCATTCACCTTCTTTTCTGGAATAATCGAGATATAACATTGAAGCTACAGCATCAACTCTTAATCCGTCAACATGATAATTTTGGAGCCAAAAAACAGCGTTACTAATTAAAAAAGCGCGGACTTCATTTCTTCCATAATTAAAAACCAAGCTTTTCCAATCCGGGTGATATCCTTTTCTACGATCCGGATGTTCGTATAAATGTGATCCATCAAAATATCCTAAACCATGTGCATCATCTGGAAAATGCGACGGAACCCAGTCTAAAATTACGCCAATTCCTTCCTGATGCAGTCTATCCACCAAAACCATAAAATCCTGAGGTTTTCCAAAACGTGAAGTCGGCGCAAAATATCCTGTTAACTGATAACCCCATGAAGGATCATAAGGATATTCCATAATAGGCATAAATTCTACGTGTGTAAAACCGGTTTCTTTAACGTATTTCA
This sequence comes from Flavobacterium sp. NLM, assembly GCF_002210235.1. Classification (NCBI taxonomy): domain Bacteria; kingdom Pseudomonadati; phylum Bacteroidota; class Flavobacteriia; order Flavobacteriales; family Flavobacteriaceae; genus Flavobacterium; species Flavobacterium sp. NLM. Next base: position 6,399 of record NZ_LIAC01000013.1, on the reverse strand, counting down.
CCAAATCATCTGCCAGTTCTAAATAACTTAAAAAGCGATTATGTTCTGCTCGTTTCCAGGAACCCAAATGAACTTCGTAAACAGAATAAGGTTTGTCTAAAGCATTATTATCCTTACGGTTCTGCATCCAGTTTTCATCTTTCCATTTATAATCTAAATCCCAGACTACAGAAGCGGTATGTGGAGGTTTTTCACAATATAAAGCAAAAGGGTCTGCTTTTTCGGTTACAATTCCTTCAATATTCGATTGAATTTTATATTTATAAAGAGCTCCTTTTGAAATATCTGGAATAAATCCTTCCCAAATTCCCGAAGAATCCCAGCGAACATTTAAAAGGTGTTCTCCCTGATTCCAGTAATTAAAATCGCCAACAACCGAAACAGAATGTGCTGTAGGTGCCCAAACGGCAAAATAAACACCTTTAACTCCATTAACTTCAATTAAATGCGCTCCTAATTTTTCATATAATTTGAAGTGTTTTCCCGCTTTGAATAAATCTATATCAAAATCAGTAAATAGAGAATGTGTGATTACTTTAGTCATATTTGGTTTTTAAGGCAATAATTTAAAATTGGAATTTGGATTTTTTTTTATTGGAATTTTTCAAATTTTATTCAATTCTAAAGTTATCCGATAATGTAACTCCTTTTTTAATCACAACAATTCCGTCTTTTATACTGTATAATTCATTCGTAAAATTGTCTAAATGTTTTCCGCCGTTAATATGAACATTATTTCCAATTCGAACATTTTTATCCACTAAGGCATTTTTGATAAAACAATTTTCACCAATACCAACATGAATTTTATTGATACTGCTTTCATGATTCATTTCGTCAAGATCCTGATAAAAATCGTTCCCCATAACATAACAGTTTTCTAATACGGTTCCAACGCCTACTCTTGAACGAATTCCAATCACCGAACTTTTAATTTCTTTTGCATTAATGATACAGCCTTCAGAAATCAAAGATTGATTAATAATTGAATTTCTAAATTTTGATGGCGGTAATAATCTTGGTCTTGTAAAGATTTTGTTTTCGTTATCAAACAAATTAAACTCCGGAATATCAGCCGTTAAACCAATATTGGCTTCAAAAAATGACTCGATGTTTCCAATATCTGTCCAATATCCTTCATATTGATAACTCAGAATTTTATGTTTTCCAACGGCTTGCGGAATGATTTCTTTTCCAAAATCTTTTGTCTCCTGATTCGCCATTAATTCTTCTAACAATGGTTTATTAAAAATATAAATTCCCATTGAAGCAAGGTATTTTTTACCTTTTTCCTGCATATGCTCGCTCACTTCAGATTCCCATTCAGGCAACAATGAAGCATTTGGTTTTTCTATAAAAGCATGAATATTATTTTCATGATCAGTTTTAAGAATCCCGAATTCTGGTGCATCTTTAGCATTTACAGGTAAAGTTGCAATCGAAATTTCCGCATCAGCAGCAATATGTGCTTCGAGCATTTCATTAAAATCCATTTGATACAATTGATCGCCCGAAAGAATTAAAGCGTGATCAAAATCGTGTTTCAAAAAATGTGACATACATTGTCTAACAGCATCTGCCGTACCCTGAAACCAAGTTGGATTATCCGGAGTTTGTTCTGCCGCTAAAATATCAACAAATGACTGACTGAAAATACTAAAATTGAAAGTGTTTTTGATATGCGCATTTAAAGATGCGGAGTTGAACTGTGTCAAAACAAATATTTTAAAAATATCAGAATTGATACAATTAGAAATTGGAATATCGACCAAACGATATTTTCCTCCAATTGGAACAGCCGGTTTTGATCTCGTTTCTGTTAATGGAAACAAACGCGATCCTTGTCCTCCTCCTAAAATAATAGCAACTACATTTTTCTTTTTAAATTTCATTTTTCTCAATTATTAGGTTGTATATCTCGATATATTCTTGGCAAACACTTTCCCAGGAATGGTCTGCAGCCATTCCTCTTCTTAAAACGGTATTAAAATTTATTTTGTCATCGTACAATTTAAACGCACGATTTATAGAATAACAAATATCCCCAACGGAAGCCTGATCATGGCAGATTCCGTTTCCTTCATCGCCAAAATCAATAACTGTATCTCTTAAACCTCCGGTTCTCCTAACAATAGGAATTGTTCCATAACGCATGGCATACATTTGGTTTAAACCACAAGGTTCTACTCGTGAAGGCATTAAAATATAATCTGAACCTGCGTAAATCAAATGCGCTAATTCTTCATTATAACCAATAAAAACATTGTAATTTCCTTTATAATCATTACGCAATTGGGTTAACTGCGATTCAATTTCAGCATTTCCCGAACCTAAAATTAAAATATTGATCTCTTCAAAATGTTCTGATAATGCAAGTGCCGAAGCCTGAGGTAGTAAATCTCCTCCCTTTTCTTCAAACAAACGCCCTATAAAACTAAATAATGGCTTTGAAGGATCTAAATCAAATTGGTCGCATAATTTTTCTTTATTTTTCTGTTTTCCAATTTCAAAGTTTTCTATCGAATAATTTTCAGCAATCATTTGATCTTTTAACGGATTCCAGACTTCGATGTCAATCCCGTTTAAAATTCCTTTAGATTTATTTCTAACAGATTGAAACAAGGATTCTAAACCATTTGCGCTATAATTAATTTCATTTAAATAGCTCGGAGAAACTGTTGTTACAGCGTTCGCACATTTTACAGCAACTGCCAATGAATTAATCGAATTACTCCATTCTAAAAATCCAACATGTTTTAAATCAAATTCTGGCAGATAATACAATTTATCAAAACCAAACCAGCCCTGATATAAACCATTATGAATTGTTATAACAGTTTTAACGTCCTTTAATGTTTCATATTTATAAGCAAATTGAAGCAGAAACGGAATTAATCCTGTATGATGATCGTGACAATTAATTATATCCGGAATTTTATTTCGGGCGATAATCCAATCTAAAACTGCAATTTGAAAAGATAAGAAACGTTCAATATCATCTTCATAACCATATACATTCGGACGATTAAATAATTCATTGATTTCAATGAGATATAATTCGTAGCCTAATTTATCTGTGCTCTCTTTCAAAACACTAAAAGGGAAATTGAAATTTCCTAATTTAACTGTTCCCCAATGCACACAGTCAAAATTATTTTCATTTCTAAATTTTGTATCATAAGCGGGAACAACAACTCTAACGTTATGTCCTGCGTTTTCCTGATACTTGGGTAAAGCACCAACTACATCAGCCAAACCGCCGACTTTTGCCATTGGATAACATTCTGCACTAATATGAAATATCTCCATTTCAGAAATTAATTTGTGATTATTTTTCAAGAAACAATCATTAATATGCTATTTTTATCTTTTTTTAAATTTAGCAAAAAAATAGGCAAAGTACTGCTTAAAAATCAGATTTATTGAAATGGCAAAAAAGGCAATTAATCCTACTAAATCATTAAAAATTCCACAGATAATTATACTATCTGCCAAAATTTGCGCATTTGTATCCACTAAGTTAGCAACTAAATTTGCAGCGAGGCTATTTACAACGCCTATAAAACATAAGGTTCCCAAACGTGAACTTGAAATGGACAACAAAAGCATTCAAAAAGTTGTTCACGTTTCTGCTATTAATAAAATGTTGTGACTTATCAATATGGCCAAAGTGAACGTAAAGTTTTACTTGTTCATGGCTGGTCAGGCAGAGGAACCCAGTTATTTAAAATAGCCGATGAGCTTTTGAAAAATGGTTTTTCCACTGTAAGTTTTGATGCGCCTGCACATGGAAAATCAGAAGGAAAAACAACCATAATGTCTGAATTTATTGCTTCTATTCTGGAAATTGAAAAAGAATTTGGTCCTTTTGAATTTGCAATTGGACATTCATTAGGCGGAATGTCTGTATTAAATGCCATTAAAGATGGTTTACAAGTAAATAAAGCCGTTATAATTGGAAGCGGAGATATTGTACAGGATATTTTAGATGAATTTATTTTTAAATTAAAACTTAAAAAGGAATTTAGCGATCGTTTAAGACTATTTTTTGAAGATAAATATCAATTAAAAATGGATGATTTTTCGGCTTATAAAGCTGCCAAAAAAATCGAAATTCCTGTATTAGTAATTCATGATAACGATGATCCGGAAGTTCCTGTTAAAGCTGGAATTCATATTCATGAAAATCTTCAAAACGGATCCTTATTTTTAACCGATTAGGCCACCGAAAGATACTTGGAAATCAAACTGTTATTAAAAAAACTTTAGAATTCATTAAAAATAGTTAACTTTATATATAACTATTTCAATATCAAACACTAAAGAATAATAAAAATGGATTTATTTGGAGAAACAATGGATTGGGAAACTAAATTAAAACCAATTTTAAAAAAATATAAAGACAAAAAACATCCTTTAGATTATCAAAACACTTATCAGCTTTTGGTTATGGTTGTTTTATCTGCTCAGGATTCTGATGCCAATATTAATAACATTGCTCCAGCTTTATTTGAAAAATATCCAACTCTTACAAGTTTATCAAAAACCGATTTCGAAACTTTTATTCCTTATATAAGCAAGGTTCGTAATCATGCCACTAAAGCTAATTGGCTTTTGGAAATAGCCAAAACAATTCAAAATGATAAAGATATTCCTTTAACAATGTCCGAATTGACTGCTTTGAAAGGCATTGGAAGAAAATCTGCAAATGTGATTTTAAGAGAAACAAATAAACCTGCAGAAGGAATTATTGCTGATTTACACGTAATAAGAGTTGCGCCCAGAATTGGCATAATAAAAGAAGCCAAAGACGGAAATAAAGCAGAAAAAGACTTGATGGAAGTTTTACCAAAAAGTATATGGTCAGAAATTGGAATGGCGATTTCTTTTTTAGGACGCGAAATCTGCAGACCAAAACCTAAATGTGAAGAATGCCTTTTAACAGATATCTGTCTGTATTACAACACTGTAGTTCTTAAAAACTAAATTATTTTCTTCGGGTATCAATTAGGTAAATGATTTTCCAGGAATCTTTTTCTTTAAATAATGTGAAAGTATTTACTCCGGTATGACTCAATTTATCGTTTAAATAAAACTCATACGGTGCCCAAACATGAGCCATAGTACCATCAATTTGAATATTATAATTCAAAATTTTCTCCTGAAATTTCATTGTTGACGGAATCATAGCAATAGATTTATAGAATTCATCTGCACTTTCATTCGATAATTTGTTTCCTTTTACTGAACTCTCACTAATCGATTGCAAAATCATTTTATCCGCACAAACGGTTTTTATTTTCACAGAATCTTTTTGATGAAATCCTTCAAAGAATATTTCAATAGCTTTTTGAACTTCTTGTTTCTGTGCATTGGATGATAATCCTAAAAGCAAAAAAAATAGAATAAAATAAACTCTCATATCATAATTTTAAATTAAACGCCAAACTGAGATAAATGATGGTCTAAATGTTTCGCAAACATATTATTCCATTCTTTTGTAGTTAATTTTCCTAAAGAAAGAGATTCTTTTCCCTGAAATTCACTTTCACCTAATTCCTGTGTTTTTAGAATATAAGAGATCAATCTGCTTTTTTCCAGTTGAAAATCACGATCTCCGGCAATAATAAATTGTGGAGCTGTATGAATATTTCTTGCATAAGGCTTTTCACTTACAATTGCATTTTTAGCTAATAACTTTAGAATTAATCTTATAAAGACATTTGGTTTAGCATGAATATTGTCATAAACCATTTCATACGTTACATTGCAATGCGCCAGCATTTGATCAACAGACATTTTAGCCCAAAGTGGTTGTGAATCTATTTTAAGCTGATTAATGCGGCTTATAAATTGATCACAGTCTTCTCTTTGAAAAATATTTTGCATAGTTTAATTATAAGGTAAAAACATTAAAGTAAAAGTATAAAATTTACTACTAAAATACGTTTTATGGCAAAAAAAAACTTCAATTAGCAAAGCCAATTGAAGTTTTTAGTACTCAGAGCGGGACTTGAACCCGCACGAACATTGCTGTTCACTGGATTTTAAGTCCAGCGTGTCTACCAATTTCACCATCCGAGCATTATGTGGTACCTCCAGGGATCGAACCAGGGACACATGGATTTTCAGTCCATTGCTCTACCATCTGAGCTAAGGTACCTTATTTACTTAAACTAATAAGTAAAATTTAGAATAAAAAACCCCGTTTCTTGGAAACAGGGTTTTCAAAAGAAAGGCGACGACATACTCTCCCACAATACTGCAGTACCATCTGCGCAGGCGGGCTTAACTACTCTGTTCGGGATGGGAAGAGGTGAGCCCCGCCGCAATAACCACCTTAAGGTTGTTAGTCTAAAGTCACAAGTCTTAAAGTTGTAAAGTCTTTCGACTTTTGAC
>NZ_LIAC01000012.1:0-112839 GCF_002210235.1 Flavobacterium sp. NLM | reverse complement strand
CAGGATTGACATTAAATGCAGACGGAACGGTAACAGTTGCACCAAATACACCGGCAGGAACTTACGATGTTACATACAGCATCTGTGAGATCAGTAACCCAACAAATTGTGATACAGTAATCTCAAAAGTTGTGGTAATTAGTGGAGCACTATTACAAGCGATTGATGATGTAGTAGGATCTGTAGTTGGAGTAAATCATCCGCAAACAATTATTAATGTATTTAATAATGATACTAACAACGGATTACCAGTTGTTGCAAATGATCTTAATCTTTCAGTTGTAACTCCAGATCCAACAGGATTCTTAACATTAAATCCTGACGGAACAGTTACATTGGGAGCAAATGCACCAAGAGGAACATATGAGTTGACTTATCAGATTTGTGAAAAACTGAACCCAACAAATTGTAGTTCGGCTTCGATTAAAGTAACAGTTGATGAACCAACAATAACAGTAACAGCAAGCAGTTATTGTTCAAATAACGTTCCTTATGTGAAATACAATGTCGTGGCAGATAATTTTACACCAACTAATTTATTAACGATTCAATGGATCGATAGTGCAAACAATGTAGTTGCAACTCAAACTAACTTACCATTAAGCGGAGATATATTATGGCCGGGTGCAACTATTGATGGCAGCGGAAATGGAACAGACTGGCCGGGATGGGTAAATACAAACGGTCAATGGACAGAAGCTGCTGATGGATTTGAGAAAACAAGACCAGGAGTTACAATGGTATTCTCATTAAACCCAACAGTTAGTGTACCGGTAAATTATCCAGCAGCTACGGGAGATTGTAATGCAAGACCAACTTTTGCTATCCAGGCAAATAATGATACAGCAGGACCAATTGATGTTAGCAAAGGAGAAACTTCTGGTATAAATGTATTTAATAATGATACGCATAACGGAGCACAAGTTATTCCAGCAAACGTAATTTTAAGTACAGTTACTCCAGATGCTAATTTAACTTTAAATGCAGATGGTACAGTTGGTATTAAACCTGGAACACAAACGGGAACGTATCACTTGACGTATCAAATATGTGATGCTTTAAGTTCATCTAATTGCAGTCAGGCAGTTGTAACTATTGAAGTCTTGAATACAGTTATTCCGGTTACACCTACAAAACCAATTGTAGCTAACAATGACGGAGTAATATCGGTTGATGGAATTAATGGTTCTCTTGAGTTCATAAATGTATTAGATAATGATTTATTAGACGGATTAGCAGTTAATCCTGCAGACGTTACTATTACAAACACATCTGGAAACAACAATTTTGAATTTAATGCAGACGGAACCGTAAATGTAAAACCAAATACACCAGGCGGACCTTACGATATTACATATCAAATTTGTGAGAAAGCAGCAACGACTACAAATTGTGCTTCGGCAACATTGACAGTTTTTGTAGAAGTTCCGGGAATTGCAATTGTTAAAACAGCGGTATTCAATGATGATAATCATAACGACATCGCAAATGCAGGCGAAACAATTACATACAAATTCGAAGTAACAAACACAGGAAATGTACCGTTAACAGGAATTACAATTTCAGATCCACTGCCGGGAGTAATCGTTTCAGGACAAGCTATCAGTTTAGCTGTTGGCGAATCAAACGATACAAACTTTACAGCAGTTTATAAAATAACACAAACAGATATCAATAATGGAAAAGTTACAAATCAGGCAAGTGTTAAAGGAAGCAGTGCAAAAGGAGTAGTAGTTGAGGATCTTTCAGATAATGATGGAATAAACGGAGACAAACCTACTGTGATAACATTAAATGGTTGTGAAATTGACGTTAAGAAAGGTTTCTCTCCAAATGGAGATGGTAAAAATGAGCGATTCTACATTCAGGGAATAGAATGCTACCCAGATAATACAGTAGAAATCTACAATCGTTGGGGAGTATTGGTTTTCGAAAAATCTGGATATAACAATGAAGACAGAGTATTTAAAGGATATTCAGAAGGGCGTACAACTATGAAACAATCAGAAGGATTGCCGGTAGGAACCTATTTCTATATTCTAAAATATAAAGACAGCGGTTCAAACCCTCACGAAAAATCAGGTTATTTATATATCAATAAATAAAAATTACAAACGGCTTAGTAGAAGCTAAGCCGTTTTTAAAACTCTTATAAATGAAAAAATTAGGCTTAATTTTCATGTTTTTTACAATTGTGTGTTCTGCTCAGCAAGATTCTCAATTCACACAATATATGTATAATACAATCGAAATCAATCCGGCATATGCAGGTTCGCGCGGCGTATTAAGTGCTTTCGGTTTATATCGTACACAATGGGTTGGTCTTGACGGAGCACCGGTAACAAGTACTTTTTCTGTAAATACACCTCTGGACAATAGTAAATTAGGATTAGGGGTTTCGTTGGTAAATGATAAAATTGGACCAACGACTGAAAACACACTATCGGCAGATTTGTCTTATAGCGTTCCAACTTCAGAGTCATTTCAGCTTTCATTTGGTATAAAAGCCACAGCCAATCTTTTTAATCTTGATGCAAGTAAATTAAGCTACGAAGATCAAAATGACGAAATGTTTCAGGATTTAAGAAACAAGTTTACACCAAATATTGGAGCCGGAATTTACTGGCATTCAGATCGTGCCTATTTAGGATTATCTGTTCCAAATTTTATCGAAACAAATAGATACGATGATAACGATGTTGCCATCTTCAAAGAAAAAATAAACTACTATTTCATGGCAGGTTATGTTTTCAATTTAGATCGTTTAGAATATATAAAATTTAAACCGGCATTGTTAACAAAAATGGTAGAAGGAGCACCTTTGCAGGTAGACGTTTCAGGAAATTTTATGTTTAATGATAAATTTGTTGTAGGACTTGCTTACCGTTGGAGCGCTTCTGTAAGTGCGATGGCAGGTTTTCAGGTTACAAGAGGAATGTATGTAGGATACGGTTACGATCATGAAACCACACGTTTACAAAAATACAATTCAGGATCACATGAAATTTTCCTTCGTTTTGATTTCTTCAATAACTACAGCAAACTAACTTCACCAAGATTCTTTTAATATTTAAATATGAAGATGAAAAATTTAATTTATTCCTTTTTGTTCCTTTGCCTTTTCATCAATGCAAATGCACAAACTGCCAGTATAAAAAATGCAGATCAAAAATATGATAACTACGCTTACGCGGATGCTATAAAAGCTTACGAAAGTTTAGTAAAAAAAGGAGTTAAAGAAGAAAGAATATTTCAAAGACTTGGTAATTCTTACTATTTCATAGGAGAATTAGAAGAGGCCTTAAACTACTATCAGGAATTATTCAATTTAAATGAAAATCAGGAAGCAGAGTATATGTACAAATATGCTCAATGCTTAAAATCAATTGGAAGTTATCGTAAAGCAGATGAAGTTTTAGAAAAATTCAGCCAAAAAGCACCTTCAGATAAAAGAGCCATTTTATTTTTAAAGAACAAAAGCTACCTGGAAGATATCAAAGCAAATTCAGGCCGATTTGATATTGCCGATGCCGGAGTTAATTCAAAAGATTCAGATTACGGAAGTACAATTTTAGACAATAAATTAGTATTTACATCTGCAAGAGATACTGGTGCGATCATCAAAAAGAATTTTAAATGGACAAATAAAGCCATTTCAACATTATATACAGTCGAATTAAATGCTGATGGAAGTATAGAAAAACCTGTATTATTTCACAAAAAGAATTTAAAAGTAAACTTCAACCAGTCGACTCCGGTTTTTACAAAAGACGGACGAACCATGTATTTTACCAGAAACAATTCTGTAAACGGTAAAAGAAGACAAAACGAAAAGAACATTACGCTTTTAAAACTTTATAAAGCAGTTTTAATAGATAACGAATGGAAAGAAGTGCAGGAACTTCCTTTTAATAGTGACGAATACAGCGTGGCGCATCCAGCCTTAAGCCCTGATGAAAAAACACTATATTTTGCGTCAGATATGCCGGGAACACTTGGGCTTTCGGATATATTTAAAGTAAGTATAGCTGCCGATGGAACTTTTGGAACACCAGAAAATTTAGGCCCGGAAATCAATACAGAAGGAAGAGAAACATTTCCTTTTATTTCAGATGAAAACGAACTTTATTTTGCCAGCGACGGAAGACCAGGTTTAGGCGGACTTGATATTTATGTTTCAAGAATAACTAAAGAAGGTTTATTTGATGAAGTACTAAATGTTGGAGAACCAGTAAATAGTAAACAAGACGATTTTGCTTTTATAATTAATAGTAAAAACAGAAATGGTTTTTTCTCTTCAAACAGAGTAAACGGCCACGGACTGGATGATATTTACCGTTTTACAGAAAACCGAAGATTAATTTGTGAGCAGCTATTATCTGGAATCGTTACAGATCTGGAAACAAACGAACCACTTTCAAATGTTAATTTGATTTTATTTGATGAAGCTGGTAAAACTGCTGTTGAAACAAAATCTGATTCAAACGGAAATTATGCTTTCGCCGATGTAAGATGCGGGAAAAAATATTTCATAAAAACATCAAAAGAAGATTATTTGTTTAAAGAAGTTTCTCTAACACTAAAAAAAGCAACAGGTTCAACTACGCTGCCAATAGCTTTAGAGCAAAAACCAAAACCAATTGTAAAAGCAATGCCGGTTGTAATAAAAGGAAACTCTATTAAACCAGTTAAAGTTAACATTACAATAGGAACCGATTTGGTAAAACTTTTAAACATACCAATGAACTTTTTCGATTTAGGTAAAGCAACAATTAAAAAAGAATCTGAGCCTAAACTGCAAAAAATTGTTGATATACTAAAACAATATCCAAACATAAAAATAGATATTCGTTCGCATACAGACAGCCGTTCATCATCAGAAAGCAATCAGATTTTATCAGATAAAAGAGCACAATCTTCAAAAAGCTGGTTGGAACAAAAAGGAATTGATCCAAGCCGCTTAACAGCAAAAGGATACGGAGAAACGCAGCTGGTAAATCAATGTGCCGATGGCGTAAAATGTACAGAGAAAGAACATCAGCAAAACAGACGAAGCGAATTTATAATTACAAGTATGTAATTTTATAATATAAAAAAGCCCTTTTCAAATCCAGAAAAGGGCTTTTTATTTATGAATTAATGTTGCTAGGTTTTTCAATTAACATCTCACTAATTTCACTTAAAAACTCAAATTCATCTAAAGGAAACATTTCTAAAACGGTTTCTAAAACTAGAGACACATTAACGGGATTTTTATTTGTTTCCGAAATTTTATCTGCTTGTTTGTCTAATGTCAAAATGCACATTTTTATCATATTGGTTATAACGCAACCAAGTTCAAAATAATTTATAAATTTAATTTGAGCGACATTATTTTCTGTTTTATCGTCAGATGGTTTTAAGGTACAGAAATATCTAGCGGTTAATTTTTGTAATTGCTCTAAATTTTTAATTTCATTTTTTTCCATAGTATGTTTTTAGCAAATGTAGTATTATATTTTAAACACGACATATATGTCGCAGTTATTTTTTTCACAGTTTAATAGATTTGATTTGTGGAAAAAAATAAATACGAGTTAGAGATTATTAAATTAGGTTTATTAATCAAAGAACTCAGAGGAAAAGAAAAGATTACACAAGAACAATTGTCAACATTATGTAATGTTGATGTAAGAACTATTCAAAGAATTGAAAAGGGAAAACAAAATATTACCATTAGTTTACTTTTTTCATTAGCTGATTCATTGAAAATAGAATCAAGTGTATTAATAGGTAAAATATTTTCTGAAAATCCATAATAAATCAATTAGACTTCAAATTAAAACCCTTTATATAATCCCTACGGGATATTTTTGGATTGGGATTTCTTTTTTTCTACCGATATTTAACTCCTAACGGAGTACTTCCTAAAAATTTATATTCGGTTTTGTCATCATTCAATATTTCGTAGAAATTATATATCGGTAGCCATTTCAAAATATCGACATGCATTTGTCTCGTAGAGACTATATATTTAATATTGTTTCATATCTCCCTACGGGAAATTGTTTGGGTGAAAATTTCTTTTTTTTCTACCAACCAATTACTCCTAACGGAGTATTTCCTAAAAATTTATATTGGGTTTTGTCATCATTTAATATTTTGTAGAAATTATATATCGGTAGCCATTTAAAAATATCAACATGCATTTGTCTGGTAGAGACTATACATTTAATATTGTTTCCTATCTCCCTACGGGAAATTGTTTGGGTGGAAATTTCTTTTTTTTCTACCAACCAATTACTCCTAACGGAGTATTTCTAAAAATTTATATTCGGTTTTGTCATCATTTAATATTTCGTAGAAATTATATATCGGTAGCCATTTAAAAATATCGCCATGCATTTGGTCTCGTAGAGGCTATACATTTAATATTGTTTCCTATCTCCCTACGGGAAAGTTTGGGTGGGATTTCTTTTTTCGTCCAACCAATTACTCCTAACGGAGTATTTCTAAAAATTTAAATTCGGTTTTGTCATCATTTAATATTTCGTAGAAATTATATATCGGTAGCAAAAAAATTATCACCAAGCATTTTGTCTCGTAGAGACTATACGTTTAATATTGTTTCATATCTCCCTACGGGAAATTGTTTGGGTGAAAATTTCTTTTTTTTCTACCAACCAATTACTCCTAACGGAGTATTTTCTTAAAATTTAAATTCGGTTTTGTCATCATTTAATATTTCGTAGAAATTATATATCGGTAGCCATTTAAAAATATCAATATGCATTTGTCTCGTAGAGATTATACATTTATTATTGTTTCATATCTCCCTACGGGAAATTATTGGATTGGTGATTTCTTTTTTTCTACCAACCAATTACTCCTAACGGAGTATTTTGTAAAAATTTATATTCGGTTTGTTATCATTTAATATTTCGTAGAAATTATATATCGGTAGCAAAAAAAATTATCGACATACATCTTGTCCCGTAGGGACTATACATTTAATATTTTTTCGTATCTCCCTACGGGAAATTATTGAATTGATGATTCGTTTTTGCTGCCAACGATATACTCCTAACGGAGTATTCACAAATTATAACATTTGATTTTACCAATATTTAACTTCTAATGGAATTTCTTCTAAATATTTAATTTCTACGAAACACTCCGTTAGGAGTGACTGGTCGGTAGCAAAAAAAAATATCCGACATGCATTTTGTCCCGTAGGGACATTTGATCGTCGACAAAAACATCAATATATAATGAAATTCATATTTTATTACGAACACATCAAAACGTTAAAAAATCTATTTTTCTACAAAAAATCTTTGTAAATCTTTTCTTTCTTTAACGTATAATTTTTAAAATTTTAATTTTTGTGTATTTTGTTTAAAATGAGCAATTTGCGTTTTTAAAAAATCGATTTCGTTGCGCATTGTATTTGTTTTTATTTTAACTTTATAAATCTAAAATTTTTCAGATATGACTGTACATCAAATACTTAATGCAAAAGGAAGGAATGTATATTCCGTACGTTCAACAACAACCGTTTTTGAAGCCTTAAAAGTAATGGGCGATAAAAACATAGGCGCCATTCTTGTTATTGACGGAAACGATTTAAAAGGGATTTTGTCTGAGAGGGATTATGCTCGAAAAATTGTTTTAAAAGACAAATCTTCAAAAGAAACTTTTGTACATGAAATTATGGAAAGCAATGTTTTCTCGGTACTGCTTTCAAATAATATCGAAGACTGCATGGAACTCATGAGTTCAAAAAGAATCAGACATCTTCCTGTTTTAGAAGATGGAACAGTAGTGGGAATTATTTCAATTAGCGATGTTGTTAAGGCAATTATCGAAATTCAAAAAGACACTATTAATCACTTAAACTCTTACATATCACAGTAAATACGCTTATTAAAATACTTTTTTCAATAGTCCGATACAGCTCGGACTATTTTTTTTGACCTCTCGATTTTGATATTTTAACAAAAGAAAGAACCAAAACGCCCCATTTTAAAACTAAGACTTATATCTTTGTAAGCTAGAATAAAAGCTAAAATAATGAACAAAGAGAGTAAAAAAAGAGAGGCGTTACTGTATCACTCAGAGCCAACTCCAGGAAAAATTCAGGTAGTTCCAACAAAAAAATATGCAACCCAAAGAGATTTATCGCTGGCTTATTCGCCAGGAGTTGCTGAGCCTTGTTTAGCAATTGCAGAAAACATTGAAGATGTATATAAATATACTGCAAAAGGAAATTTAGTTGCCGTAATTTCAAACGGTACAGCTGTATTAGGTCTTGGAGACATAGGTCCGGAAGCAGGAAAACCTGTAATGGAAGGAAAAGGTTTGTTGTTTAAAATATTCTCTGATATTGACGTTTTTGACATCGAAGTTGGTACAAAAGACGTTGAAGAATTTATTCAGACTGTAAAAAATATTGCTCCAACTTTTGGAGGTATTAATCTTGAAGATATCAAAGCACCGGAATCCTTTGAAATCGAAAGAAGATTAATAGAAGAATTAGATATTCCGGTAATGCACGATGACCAGCACGGAACCGCAATTATTTCTTCTGCAGCTTTAATCAACGCGCTTGAATTAGCAGGAAAAAAAGCCGAAGATGTAAAAGTTGTAGTTTCCGGAGCAGGATCTGCAGCAATTGCTTGTACAGACTTATATGTATTATTAGGAGTAAAAGTGGAGAATGTTTTAATGTATAACAGTAAAGGACTTTTAACAAAAGACAATCCTTCACTTTCAGACTTACAATTAAAATATGCAATCGACGGTCCAAAAATTGAATTAGCAGAAGCTGTAAAAGGAGCTGATGTTTTCATCGGATTATCATCTGGAGATATTCTTTCGCCAGAAATGCTATTGACAATGAAAGATAACCCGATTGTTTTTGCAATGGCAAATCCAAATCCGGAGATCGATTATAATTTAGCTGTAGAAACTCGTAAAGATGTTATTATGGCTACAGGCCGTTCTGATTTTCCTAATCAGGTAAATAACGTTTTAGGATTTCCTTATATTTTTAGAGGAGCTTTAGACGTACGTGCTACAAAAATTAACGAAGCGATGAAAATGGCTGCTGTAAAAGCATTGGCTATTTTAGCAAAAGAACCAGTTCCAGAACAGGTTAACGTAGCTTATGGAGCAACAAAATTAGGTTTCGGACAAGAATATATCATTCCAAAACCATTTGATCCTAGATTAATTACCGTTGTAGCGCCTGCAGTTGCAAAAGCAGCAATGGAATCTGGAGTAGCAAAAAATCCTATTACAGACTGGGCAGCTTATGAAGATAAGCTTCGCGAACGTATGGGTAATGATAATAAAATGGTACGTTTAATTACAAACCGTGCTAAATTAGATCCTAAACGAATTGTTTTTGCTGAGGCAGACCAATTAAATGTATTAAAAGCAGCGCAGATTGTACACGAAGACGGAATTGGTATTCCGGTTTTATTAGGAAGCAGAGAAACTATTTTAGAATTAAAAGAAGAATTAGGTTTTGATGCTGAATTAGAAATCATTGATCCTAAAACAAACGAAGAAGAAGAAAGACGTAACAAATTTGCAGCTTCATACTGGGAAACAAGAGAACGCAGAGGAGTTTCATTGCTTGATGCTCAAAAATTCATGCGCGAAAGAAACTATTTTGCTGCCATGATGGTAAACGAAGGCGAAGCAGATGCTCTTGTTACAGGTTACTCAAGAAGTTACCCAAGTGTAGTAAAACCAATGCTTCAATTAATTGAAAAAGCACACGGAGCTTCACTTGTTGCAACAGCAAACATGATGTTAACGTCACGCGGGCCAATGTTTTTATCAGATACAGCAATAAACATCAATCCATCATCTGAAGATTTAGTGAACATTGCATTAATGACAGCTAAAACAGCAAAAATGTTCGGAATTGAACCTGTTATTGCAATGGTTTCGTATTCAAACTTTGGTTCATCATCACATCAAAATGCTTCAAAAGTAAGAGATGCTGTGGCGTATTTGCATAAAAATCACCCTGAGATGGTCGTAGATGGTGAAATTCAGGCAGATTTTGCTTTAAATTCAGAAATGCTTCAGGAGAAATTCCCTTTCTCTAAATTAGCAGGAAAAAAAGTAAATACACTGATATTCCCTAACTTAGAGTCAGCAAATATCACTTATAAGCTGATGAAAGAATTGAATAAATCAGCTTCTATTGGACCAATTATGATGGGATTGAATAAACCTGTTCACATTTTTCAATTAGGCGCAAGCGTTGAAGAAATGGTAAACATGGCAGCAATCGCTGTTATCGACGCTCAGGAAAAAGAAAATAAAAAAAATAAATTGGCTCAATAAGTAGAATTAAATAAGGATCAAATAATATTGTCTTATTTTTATTGCATTTTTATTATATTTGATACTTATTAATAATACATATGATAGCACATTTGCAGGGAAAATTAGTCGAAAAGAATCCCACAGAAGTTGTAATTGATTGCGGTGGAGTAGGATACCACGTAAATATTTCTTTACATACTTTTTCATTAATCCCTAATGCTGATTTTATAAAATTGTATACGCATCTTCAAATCAAAGAAGATGCGCATACTTTATTTGGATTTGTAGAAAAATCTGAACGAGAAATATTTAGAATGCTTTTGTCTGTATCAGGAATTGGGGCAAACATTGCACGAACAATGCTTTCTTCAATAGAACCAAGACAAATTATTAATGCAATTGCCTCAGGAGATGTTGGTTTAATTCAGTCCATAAAAGGAATTGGAAACAAAACTGCACAGCGAGTAATACTTGATTTGAAAGAAAAAGTGTTAAAGTTGTACGATTTGGATGAAGTTTCAGTAGTTCAAAACAATACAAATCGAGATGAAGCGTTATCTGCTTTGGAAGTTTTAGGTTTCGTTCGAAAAACTTCAGAAAAAGTAGTAGAGAAGATCGTAAAAGAAGATCCGGAAGCTACTGTAGAAACGATCATCAAAAAGGCTTTAAAAAGCTTATAAAACCAATTTTTTATAACCAATTGTATGCGTAAAATTTGTATTTTTTTACTGGTTTTATTTTGTGGTAATGTTATACGATCACAAGTAAATCCGGCGGTTCAAGATACAACTAAAACTCAGTTTTCTGTAGGGAAACTCGAGATCGATAATCCTCCAAGCATACTTTCGGCTTATAAATACGATCCCATTACAGATCGATATATTTACACTACTTCGGTTGATGGCTTTTCAATCGACTATCCTCTTGTTTTAACTCCTAAAGAATATGAAGATTTAGTTCTAAAAGAATCACGAAGAGATTATTTTAGAAAAAAAGCAGATGCAATCGATGGTAAAAAAACCGGAGCCGAAGCCGCTAAAAAAGATTTACTGCCAAGATACTACATCAATTCAAGTCTTTTTGAAAGCGTTTTTGGAAGTAATACCATTGATGTAAAACCTACAGGTTCTGTCGAAATGGATTTAGGTGTTCGTTACACCAAACAAGACAACCCTTCATTCTCACCTCGAAACAGATCAAGTCTTACTTTCGACTTTGATCAGCGTATCAGTATGAGTTTAATGGGGAAAGTGGGAACAAGATTAGAAGTAAATGCTAATTATGATACACAATCAACATTTGCATTTCAAAACTTATTTAAACTAGCGTATACTCCTTCTGAAGATGATATTATTCAAAAAGTAGAAGTAGGTAACGTGAGTATGCCGCTGAATAGTACGTTAATACGTGGAGCACAAAGTTTATTTGGGGTAAAAGCACAATTACAATTTGGAAAAACAACCATTACAGGGGTTTTCTCCGAACAAAAATCACAAACAAAAAGTGTAGTTGCAGAAAACGGAGGAACGGTTCAAAACTTTGATTTATATGCTTTAGACTACGATAGCGATCGTCACTTTTTCTTATCTCAATATTTTAGAAATAAGTACGATGCATCATTAAAAAAATATCCATTTATTGACAGCCGTGTGCAGATTACAAGATTAGAAGTTTGGGTAACAAACAAACAAAATCGTGTAAGCACCAATAACAATAACCTTAGAAACATTATCGCGCTTCAGGATTTAGGTGAAGCTCAAATTACAGGAATTCCAGATAATCAGGTTGTAGTTATTAGTTCAACTGCAGGATTTTTCAATAATGGGATAGATTCGCCAACGGATAACAATAATAATAAGTACGACCCGGCAACAATAGGTCAGGCAAGTTCTTTCCTGAATTCTAAAATTAGAGAAATTGTAACAGCAAAAGCCGGATTCAACAATACAAACGTAAGTGAAGCAACAGATTATTCTGTTTTAGAAAATGCCAGAAAATTAACTACTGCAGAGTATACATTTAATCCGCAGTTAGGATATCTTTCTTTGCAGCAGCGTTTGGCAAATGATGAAATTCTTGCCGTTGCCTTCGAATATACAATTGGAGGAAAAGTGTATCAGGTTGGAGAATTTGGTAGTGATGGTGTCGACGGAACAGTCGTAACAGGAAATAACAACGCAAATCAGGCAATTATTACACAGAGTTTAGTTTTAAAAATGCTGAAAAGTAATTTGACAAACGTTCAAAATCCGGTTTGGAACCTGATGATGAAAAACGTTTATCAAATTCCGCAGGCATATCAAATTAAACAAGACGATTTCAGGTTAAATATTCTTTACACAGATCCTTCGCCTATAAATTATATCACGCCGGTTCAGGGATCGAGTTTCCCTTCAAACCCAACATCGGATATGAAGGTAGAAAATACCCCATTATTAAATGTTTTCAACCTAGACCGTTTAAATTATAATAACGATCCACAAGCTGGAGGTGATGGTTTCTTCGATTATATTCCGGGTGTTACAGTCGATGTTCAAAACGGACGAATTATATTTACCACAAAAGAGCCTTTTGGGGAACTTATATTTGACAAATTGAAAGATGGTGGTCAGAATTATAACGATCCATCAACCTATAATGCAAACCAGCAGAAGTATGTATTTAGAAATATGTACCGAAATACACAAGCAGGTGCATTGCAGGACAGTGATAAAAACAAATTCTTATTAAGAGGAAAATACAAATCATCCGGAAGTAACGGAATCCCTATTGGAGCATTTAACGTGCCGCAAGGTTCTGTTGTCGTTACAGCGGCCGGAAGAGTTTTGGTTGAAGGAATAGATTACAGCGTCGATTACCAATTAGGAAGGGTTCAAATTCTTGATCCATCATTGCAGGCATCAAATACGCCAATTGAAGTTTCGTTAGAAAATAACTCCATCTTCGGACAGCAGACCCGAAGATTTATGGGATTAAATGTCGAGCATAAAATTTCGGATAAATTTGTAGTGGGCGGAACTTTCTTAAAAATGACAGAAAGACCATTTACCCAAAAATCAAGTTATGGTCAGGAATCTGTAAACAATACCATTTTTGGATTCAACGGAAACTATTCAACAGAAGTTCCATTCTTAACCAGATTAGCAAACAAACTTCCAAATGTTGATACAGATGTTCCTTCGAATTTATCTATTCGTGGTGAAGTTGCATTTTTAAAACCAGATGCGCCAAAAGCCAGTGATTTTGAAGGAGAAGCAACAATTTATGTTGATGATTTTGAAGGTTCGCAGTCAACTATAGATATGCGTTCTGCTTATGCATGGAGTTTATCTTCTGTTCCATTTATTAATAATGATGCAGATAATACCTTTAATGCAGGTTTTAATACTTTAGAGTACGGTTTTAAGAGAGCAAAATTATCCTGGTATACCATTGATCCGGTATTTTATACCTCAAAACCATCAGGAATCTCAAATGATGATTTATCATTAAATACAACAAGAAGAATTTACAGCAGAGAGCTATATCCAAATACAGATATTGCTCAAGGGCAGATACAGGTAGTCAATACACTTGATTTAACGTATTATCCATCTGAAAGAGGTCCGTATAATAATAATCCCAATTTTGCATCCACTAATCCGGCAACAAATTTTGGTGGAATTATGCGTGCTTTAAATTCAACCAATTTTGAGCAGGGAAATGTCGAATATATTCAGTTTTGGGTTCTTGATCCTTATGTCGGAAACTCAGAAGCACCGGCAAATAATACAGGTAAAATTTATTTCAACTTAGGAGAAATTTCTGAAGATGTTTTAAAAGACGGAAGAAAGCAATACGAAAACGGATTAGGACCAGATCAAATTAAGGTTAATCCGAGGCCGCTTTGGGGAGATGTTCCGGCTTCGCAATCTTTAATTTATGCTTTTGATACTAATCCTGACAATAGAAAAAATCAGGATATTGGTTTAGATGGATTGCCAAGTTCTCAGGAAGGTCAAATTTATACCAATTATGCAGGCGAGGCAGATCCGGCTGCAGATGATTATACGTATTATTTAAATACAGATGGAGGCGTTTTAGAACGCTATAAAAATTATAACGGTACAGAAGGAAACTCTGCAGTAAGCATCGACGATCCTAATCGTGGTTCTACAACTCTGCCGGATGTTGAAGATATTAACCGTGACAACACAATGAGTACCATCAATGCGTATTATGAATATAGTATTGATATTAAACCAGGAATGCAGATTGGTCAAAACTACATTACAGATATTCGTGAACCGGGTGATTTAGGACCTATAGAATTGCCAAATGGAGGAACAACAACTGCCAGATGGATTCAATTTAAAATCCCTGTTTCGCAGCCGCAAAATACGATTGGAAACATTACAGACTTTAGATCTATTCGTTTCATGCGTATGTTCATGACCGGATTTAGCAGTCAGGCCACAGTACGTTTTGGTGCTTTAGATTTAGTAAGAGGAGAATGGAGAAGATATACAGGAACATTAGATGTTAATCACCCAAAACCGGAAGATTCTACTGTAGAATTTGATGTTGCAGCCGTAAATATTCAGGAAAACAGCAATAAATGTCCAGTTAACTATGTAATTCCTCCGGGAGTACAAAGAGAACAGCTGTACAATAACAATACAGTTATTAATCAAAACGAACAGGCATTAGCAGTAAGAGTTGCGGGTTCAGGGTTACAATATCAGGATTCGAGAGCAGTTTTCAAAAACGTAAGTGTTGATATGCGTCAGTATAAAAAACTGAAAATGTTTTTACACGCAGAATCTTTACCACGTGAAAACACACTTGAAAATGATGAAATGGTAGGTTTCATTCGTTTTGGAAATGACTTTACACAAAACTTTTATCAAGTAGAAATTCCGTTAAAAGTAACTCCTACAGGAGCATCTTGTAACATAAGTCCGGATCAGGTTTGGATGGAAGAAAATGATATTGATTTGGCGCTCGAATTGCTGACTAAAATGAAAATCAAAGGGATGAGCATTGATATCAATTCTACTAAAAGAGATGTCAATGGTATTTATTACCCGGATAATGACCCGGATGTTGAAGGTGGTGACGGAAGCGACAGATTAACTTTAGGTATTAAAGGAAATCCTAACTTCGGTTTAGTCCGAAATTTAATGGTGGGAGTAAAGAGTAGGGCGGATCATAAAGATATTAAAGGAGAGGTTTGGTTTAACGAACTTCGTATGTCTGATTTAGAAAATAAAGGCGGTATGGCGGCGATATTAAATGTCGACACCAATATGGCCGATCTTGCTACACTTTCTGCAACGGGTAGAAAAAGTACAATTGGTTTCGGTTCTTTAGAGCAGGGAGCAAATGAACGCAGCCGTGAAGATATTCAGCAGTATAACATTGTAACCAATTTAAACTTAGGAAAATTACTGCCTAAAAAATGGGGAATTAACCTGCCATTTAATTATGCAATTGGCGAAGAAGTAATTACTCCGGAATATGATCCGTTCAACCAGGATATTAAGTTAGATCAATTAATTAGAGAAACAACAGATCAGGCAGAAAAAGACAATATTAGAACCCGTGCGGTAGATTATACAAAAAGAAAAAGTATCAACTTTATCGGCGTAAGAAAAGACAGAGCGCAAGAGCAAAAACCTCATGTTTATGATGTGGAGAATTTTACATTTTCACAATCCTACAATCAGGTGGAACGTCATGATTATGAAGTTGAAAACTATGAAGACGAACAATCAAATACGGCTGTAAACTATGCTTACACATTCCAGCCAAAAGAAGTTGTTCCGTTTAAGAGTACTAAATTCATGAAGAAAAGTGATTACTGGAAATTGCTAAGTGATTTCAACTTTAATTATCTTCCTTCAAATATATCTTTCAACTCTAATATTTTAAGACAAAGCAATCGCCAGCAGTTTAGAGAAGTTGAGTTAACTGAAAATAGTATTGGACTTGATCCGCTTTACAGAAGAAATTTTGCCTTTAATTATCAATATGGTTTTGGTTTTAATTTAACCAAATCTTTAAAGCTGAATTATAGTGCAACATCAAATAACATTGTTCGAAACTTTTTAAACGATGATAATACTCCAAAAGAAGATTTTAATATCTGGGATGATTACTTTGATATTGGAACGCCAAACCAGCACGCACAGCAATTGGTCTTGAATTATGAGATTCCAATTAACAAAATTCCAATTTTTAGTTTTGTAAAAGCGAGTTATTCTTATACGGCAGATTATAACTGGCAGCGTTCATCAACAGCGTTTTCTCAATATGAAGATCCTAATACCGGTGCTATTTATGATTTAGGAAATACAATTCAAAATGCAAACTCAAATACGCTTACAACGACCTTAACTATGGCTACGTTGTATAAGTATTTAGGTTTAGTTCCTGGTGCAAAAAAGCAAGCGAAACCTAAACCGGCAGCTCCGCCAAAACCGGGAGAAAAAATTGTAAATACAGCTAAACCAGTAGTAAGCAGCAGTCCGTTTTACGATGGTTTAATTGGCGTATTAACAAGTCTTAAAAATGTACAGATTAATTATACTAAAAACAGCGGAACCGTTTTACCGGGTTATACGCCAAGTATTGGTTTCTTAGGAACATCTAAACCAAGTTTAGGATTTATTTTCGGAAGTCAGGATGATGTACGTTACGAAGCGGCTAAAAACGGATGGTTAACAACTTATCAGGATTTCAACCAAAGCTATTCGCAGGTTACAAATAAATTGTTGAAGGTTACGGCTAATATTGATTTACTGCCAGATTTAAAAGTTGATTTATCGATGGACCGTTCTTATTCTGAAAATACTTCAGAACAATATACGGTTGATCCGGCGACTCGTGAATATATGCCGTTGTCTCCTTATACTTATGGAATGTTCTCTATTTCGACAGTATTAATAAAGACAGCTTTTCAAACCAGCAACGAAAATGAGTCAGCTGCATTTGATGATTTTAGAAATAACCGTTTAATAATTGCAAACCGTTTGGCAGAGCAGCATTACGGTTCAGGAGTTGAGATTCCAAGATATGGAGATGTGAACAATCCAATTCCGGCACCGACAGCTCCAAATTACGCGATTTATACAGCCAATGAAGGATATCCAATAGGGTATACTAAGAGTAATCAGGCCGTATTATTGCCGTCATTCCTTGCGGCGTATGCAGGAAATGATGCTTCTAGTTCATCAACAGATATATTTAGAAGTTTCCCAATTCCAAACTGGAGTATTAAGTACAATGGATTAATGCGTTACAAATATTTCAAAGATAAATTCAAGCGTTTTTCATTACAGCATAATTATAGAGCATCGTATACAATCAATCAGTTTAGATCAAATTTTGATTATAATGATACGCCAACAGTGCAGGACGTTAATACCAATTTCTTCAATAAAATTATTATGTCGAATATCAACTTGGTAGAACAGTTCAGCCCATTAATTAGGATGGATTTTGAGTTGAAAAGCTCGCTGAGAGTTCTTTCTGAAATTAAAAAAGACAGAGCATTATCCATGAGTTTTGACAATAATTTATTGACAGAAGTTAAAGGTATTGAATACGTAGTTGGTTTAGGATATCGATTTAAGGATGTTATATTCTCATCAAGACTTGCGGATAATCCAACAGGAATTATTAAAAGTGACATCAACATAAAAGCTGATTTTTCATTTAGAAATAATCAAACTTTAGTTCGTTACTTAGATTATGATAACAATCAATTAGCGGCCGGACAAAATATCTGGTCATTAAAATTAACAGCAGATTATTCATTCAGTAAAAACCTTACGGCAATATTCTATTACGATCATTCGTTCTCAAAGGCAGTGATTTCAACATCATTCCCTTTAACGAACATTCGATCAGGTTTTACGCTTCGATATAATTTCGGAAATTAAATTTAGGTTTATAATCGAGAATTTATTAGAAGATTATTACATTTGTTGCTGAATTATTAAAATATCAATTTTCAAACATACTATTATGAGCATACCAGCAAATTTAAAGTACACAAAAGATCACGAATGGGTTAGCATCGAAGGAGATGTTGCGACTGTAGGAATTACTCATTTTGCACAAAAAGAGTTAGGGGATATCGTGTATGTTGAAGTAGAAACTTTAGATCAGACACTTGATAAAGATGAGGTTTTTGGAACAGTTGAAGCTGTAAAAACAGTTTCTGATTTGTTTTTGCCTTTAACTGGAGAAATTATTGCTTTTAATGAAGATTTAGAAAGCGCTCCTGAAACTGTAAATTCTGATCCTTACGGAGCTGGATGGATGATTAAAATTAAAATTGCTGATGCATCAGAAATAGATAGTTTATTATCTGACGAAGCTTATAAACAACTTATCGGTGCCTAAACAATTATTGTTAATCTGGGCAATTATCTGCTCTGGAATCATTGCGTATTTTTGTTTAATAGATTCAAGTAATATTCCGGCGGTAAATTTTCCGAGTATTGACAAAATTGTGCATTTTTGTTTTCACTTTGGCTTTACAATTTCCTGGATCTTATTCTTTAAAAAAGAGCTTAAAGGAAAAGATGCGAACGATTACAAAGCGTATTTGATTTCGTTTATCTTTTCTGTTTTCTTCGGAATAACAATCGAAATTATGCAAAGTGTTTTAACAACAACACGAGCATCAGATGTAACAGATGTTTTAGCAAATGCATTAGGTGCATTCGTAGGCGTTTTTTCGGCGATAGCCTTCAAAAAACAAATCGATAAAATATAAGAATATAATTACCCACTTCGGTGGGTTTTTTATTGGCATAAAATCAAGCTTTTAAAACAGTATTTTTTCTGAATTTAAATGTATTTTTGCCCCATTCGATCTAACTTCAATATTATGAATGTTAAGCAATACTTAGATTCTACTTATTTAAAAACTGCTGCTCAAGCCGGAATTTCGGAAGAGCATAATAGTATTGTAGTTAAAAATGCAATTGCAGAAGCGATTCAGGAAAAGTTTAAACTCATCATGATTCGGCCTGAATATGTGAGTCTGGCCAAAGAAATGATCTTAAAAGAAAATTCGAATTTACTGGTTGGAACCGTAATAGATTTTCCAAAGGGAAATTCAAGTTTGGAATCTAAGATTAAAGAAGCAAACGAAGCGATTGAAAATGGTGCCGATGATTTAGATTTTGTCTGCAATTATGAAGCTTTTAAAAACGGAGACGTTTCATTAATAAAAGAAGAAATTCTAATAGGAAGCCAAATAGGATTAGCCAGCAATAAAACAGTAAAATGGATTATTGAAGTTGCAGCATTAACGGATAAAGAAATTATTCAGCTTTCGGCTTTAATAAAAAATGTTGTTATATCGAATTTTAAAGAAGATTATGCTTCTGTTTTTGTAAAATCATCAACAGGTTTTTATAAAACCGAAAATAATCTGCCAAACGGAGCCACAATTCCAACTATTATAATGATGCTCGAAAACGCATCGCCTTTGCCGGTAAAAGCTGCCGGCGGTGTTCGCTCTTATGAAGATGCAGTAGAAATGATTCGTTTAGGAGTTAAACGCATCGGGACTTCGGCAGCAAAAGCGATCGCAGACGGAAAAAATACCACAAATCAATATTAAATCATAAGCCCCAATCTACGTGAATAAGTTTTTTTTATCTTTTGTTATCACCCTGTTTACCTTACTTGGTTTTGCACAGCAGACTAATGTAAAACCTGATTTTACTTCAGAGCAGTTTCCTGTTTTTCCGCATTGCGAAAATCTTCAGTCTAAAAATTTAGAAAACTGTTTTTACAGAGAAGTGCAGAATTTTGTCTATGATAATTTTCAAATTCCTGAAAACTTAAAACAAAACAATTACAAAGGAGAAGTAAAGGTGCTTTTTGAAGTGGATGCAAACGGTGAGTTTAAAGTAATTTACGTAAATGCGGCAAATGATCAATTAGGTGAAGAAGCAAAACGTGTTTTCGGGAAATTTCCAAAAATAAAACCTTCGACTTATAACGGAAAACCGACTTATTCAAAATACACTATCTCAATTGATATTCCTTTAAAAAGTGCAGATCAGATTGCAGCAGAAGCTTTGGCAGCATCTGAAATTGAAAAGCCAATTGAAAAGCCAATGACAGAATTAGACAGTATTGTATACAAAAAATACAATATGCCTGAATTTGAAAGTCATTTAAATATTCCATTTTCGCATAGTTATTATGCACAGTTTGATGGCGCAATGAACCAGGTGGGAAGTAATAATCATACCGCTTCAAAACCGTATACTTATGCTGAGGTTTCAAAATATTATAATTTAAAAGCAGTAAACGAATCGCTTCAGAAAAAAGTTTCAGGCTGGTGGGGAAGAAAACTTTGGAATGAAAACCTTGTTCAGATTCAGGGTGAAGATTACTGGCTGGCATTAAATCCAATTCTTGATTTGCAAATGGGGAAAGCGTCAGATCTTGATGCATCTTATTCATATGTAAATACGCGCGGACTTAATTTTAGAGGAGGTTTAGGAAAACAGATTAATTTTACCACAACCATTTTTGAAAGTCAGGGAAGATTTGCAGGTTATTACAATGATTATGCAGAAACATTAAAACCTTCTGGAGGAAATCCGGCGATTATTCCGGGAATGGGAATTGCTAAAAGATTTAAAACAGATGCTTACGATTTTCCTTTGGCGGAAGCCAATATTACTTTTGCACCAAGTAAAATATTTGACTTACAATTAGGTTACGGAAGAAATTTTATTGGAGACGGATATCGTTCTTTACTTGAAACTGATGGAGCAAGTCCTTATCCTTATTTTAAAATCAATACGACTTTTTGGAAAATTAAATATACCAATACTTATATGTGGCTTAAAGATGTTCGGCCAGACGTAACAGTCGATAGAACGTATGCAAGCAAATATATGGCGAATCATTATTTGAGCTGGAATGTGTCGAATAAACTGAATTTAGGTTTCTTTGAATCTGTAGTTTGGACGGATACCAACAACAGGGGATTTGATGTTAATTTTGTAAATCCTATTATTTTTTACCGTTCTGTTGAGTTTGCCTCATCATCCCGAAGCGGAAATGCGCTTTTAGGAATGACGTCTAAATACAAATGGAATAACAATGTTAATTTATACGCTCAGTTTTTATTAGATGAATTCTCGATTGGCGATATGAAGTCCGGAGATCAAAGCTGGAAAAATAAATTTGGTTACCAGTTAGGCGCTAAATATTACAACGCTTTTCATGTAAAAGATTTGCTTTTACAATTAGAATACAATCACGTTCGTCCTTATGTGTATTCTCATAGTGATCCAATTACGAATTATGGCCATAATAATCAAAGTATTGGGCATCAATGGGGAGGAAACTTTGAAGAATTTATTGCAATTGGCCGTTACCATAAAGGACGTCTTTTTGCCGATGCTAAATTTACGGTTGGAAAAAGAGGCTTGGATTTTGATACCGCAGAAAACACTTATAATTACGGAGGAAATATCTATAAAGACTATGATTTAAACCGTCCTTATGATACAGGTGTAAAAGTGGGTCAGGGAAATAAAACGAGTATTTTTATTGCCGATATACAAGGAGGATATTTAATAAATCCGATCACAAATTTAAAATTATTCGGAAGTTTTATTTACAGAAATTTTGATCCAACTCAGGAAACGGCGACAACATTTAAACAAAGTACGACCTGGTTTACTATTGGTTTACGTTCTGATATCTTTAACTGGTATTTTGATTACTAGAATTTTTAATAAGATTTTTCGAAATAATAGTGTTAAAGATTGGAAAGTTCTTATTTTGTAGAGGTTTTATTGGAAAAAATCTAATTTTAAAGTTCCAAATTCTATAATCTAATTTGTACATTTGCACCACTCAAAAAAAATATACAAAGACTACGGTATTGAACGCTGCTAAAAATACAATTTCAATCAAATCAATATTTCTGGATTTCAAAGAGATAACTAAGGCCGGCTTGGCTATTAGTGTTTTGTTTTCTTCAATCGCCGGATATTTATTAGGAGTTAATGACGAACATCCTTTTAAATGGAGTGTTCTGCTTATTTTGTCAATTGGCGGTTATTGCATGGTTGGAGCTTCAAACGCTTTCAATCAGGTAATTGAAAAAGATATCGATTCGTTAATGGATCGAACAAAAAATCGTCCGGTTCCTTCCGGAAGAATGTCTCCCGTAACGGCATTAATTGTTGCAAGTCTGCTTACTATAATAGGTATTGCATTGTTGTACACGATCAATGCAAAATCTGCAATGTTTGCCGCAGTATCAATATTTTTATATACAAGCATATATACACCATTAAAAACCGTAACTTCATTGTCGGTTTTTGTTGGTGCATTTCCCGGAGCAATTCCATTTATGTTAGGCTGGGTTGCGGCAACAGGAGAATTTGGTATCGAAGCCGGAACATTATTTTTAATTCAGTTTTTCTGGCAGTTTCCTCATTTTTGGGCCATTGGATGGTTTTTGTATGATGATTATGCAAAGGCAGGTATTTTCATGCTTCCAACGGGAAATAAAGATAGAAAAACAGCTTTGCAGGTTATTTTATATACGATTTGGTTAATTATTGCTTCCTTATTACCAGTTTTAGGATATACAGGGCAGTTATTTATTTCGCCAATCGCAGCAGTTTTAGTGTTTTTATTAGGTTTATGGATGTTATTTTATGCGGTGCGTTTGTATCAATTAAGAACACCAAAAGCGGCAAGAACATTAATGCTGGTAAGCGTATCGTATATTTCGTTGCTGCAAATTGTATTTATAGTAGATAAATTTTTAAGATAGTTATGGAAATGGCAATTCAAATAAGTGAAGAGCAGGTAAGAAAATCAAAATCGGCAAAACTGATTTTGCTGTTCGCAATGGTAAGTATGACCATGATGTTTGCAGGACTTGCAAGTGCGTTTGTGGTAAGTAAATCAAGAGCAGACTGGTTGAGTAATTTTCAAATACCAACTGCATTTTATTTTAGTACAGCAGTTATTATTGGCTGCAGTGTTACTTTTTATTTAGCGAAAAAAGCAATCGAAAAAGGAAACAGAAGCGCAACTTCTGCATTTCTTTTAGGAACATTTGGTTTAGGAATTCTATTTGTATTTTTACAATTTAGAGGTTTCGGGCAAATTATCGAAAGCGGTTATTATATGACAGGACAAGGTAGCTCAATTACTACAACTTTCCTTTATGTAATTGCGCTTATGCACCTATTGCACTTGGCAGGCGGATTAATTTCGCTTTTAATTATAATTTATAATCATTTTAAACAAAAATACAATCCGACTCAAACTCTTGGTATAGAACTAGGTGCGATGTATTGGCACTTTTTGGATTTATTATGGGTATTATTATTTTTATTTTTATATTTCTTTAAATAAGAAAAAAACGTAAATTTGGGAACTTTTTAACGAATATCTTTTATGGAAGCGACAGTTACTACTGCAAATAACGACGAAAAAACTTGGGGAGGCGGTGAGCATATCCAGCCACTAGGAGCAAGTTATGGTAAAATGATGATGTGGTTTTTTATCGTATCAGATGCCTTGACATTCTCTGGATTTTTAGGTGCTTACGGTTTTTCTAGATTTAAATTTATTGAAACATGGCCATTGGCTGACGAAGTGTTTACTCACTTTCCTTTTATGCATGGTGTTTCGGCTCCTATGTATTATGTAGCCTTAATGACTTTTATCTTGATTTTCTCATCTGTAACAATGGTATTAGCTGTTGATGCAGGTCACCAATTAAAGAAAACAAAAGTTGCTGTGTACATGTTCTTAACTATTATTGGAGGTTTAATTTTCGTTGGTTCTCAAGCTTGGGAGTGGAAAAACTTCATTAAAGGAGAGTACGGTGCAGTTGAAACTAAAGGTGGAAGTTTATTGCAGTTTGTTAAAGCAGATGGAACAAGAGTTGCTCTTGCTGATTTTGCAGTAAAATTGCCAGAACAAAGACAAGAATTAACAAGAAGCCATGCAACTTGGTTCGTTCAGGATGCAGAAACACAGCCAACTTATACAGTTGCTGAAATTCAGGCAGGTTTTAAAGCACACCCTGATGTATTAATCAGAACTGAAAAACTTACTGCTGAAAAGAAAAAAACAGTTTTAACAAGAGCAGAATCAGAAGCTCGTTTAGCTGATGCAAAATATGTAGTAGAAGGAGCAAACCTAACAAGAAATGAATACGGTAGTAAACTATTCGCTGATTTCTTCTTCTTCATCACAGGATTCCACGGATTCCACGTATTTTCTGGAGTTATCATTAATATCATTATTTTCTTTAATGTATTATTAGGAACTTACGAGAAAAGAAGAAGCTACGAAATGGTAGAGAAAGTTGGTTTATACTGGCACTTTGTAGATTTAGTTTGGGTATTTGTATTTACAGTTTTCTACTTAGTTTAATTTTAGATTTTAATTATTATGTCACACGAGCACGTATCAAATACAAAAAGAATCTGGTTTGTTTTTGCATTACTATCAGTAGTAACTACAGTAGAAGTTATCCTTGGTATTTACAAACCGGGAGTATTAGAGTTTAATCATTTTGTTGGTTTGAATTTGTTAAACTGGATATTTTATATCTTAACAATATTCAAAGCTTATTATATTGTATGGGCATTCATGCACATGGAAGGTGAAAAAAGCAGCCTTAGATGGTCTGTTGTATCACCGGTTATTTTCCTGGTATTATATTTATTGTTCATCTTGTTGACAGAAGGACACTATATTTATGGGGTTTTTAAAGATTCTACTATTAAATGGAATTTTTAACATGATATTAATTCGAAAAGAAGCTCCGTTTAACGGAGCTTTTTTTATTTTTGTACCTCAATAACTTCCGTTAAAACAATGAAAAAAAATATAGTTCTTTTTGTGCTTTTTGTTTTACCCATTGTAGCCTATTTGTTTTTCGCTTCAGGTGTAAATAGTTTTACAAAACTTCCCATAATTACCCCAAAAATTGCTGACTTTGGAAACTGGAAATCTCTCGACGGCAAAAAAGTTTCTTTAGATAAAAAAATAACCGTTTTAGGTTTTTCCGGTTCTGATATTTTAAGTAACAGAGGAAACTACTTTAACCTTAACGAAAAAATCTACAAACGCTACCACGGTTTCGAAGATCTTCAATTTGTAGTAATCTGCCCGCTTGGAACAGAAACTGAAACTCAAAAGCTTGTTGATGCGATTAAACCTTTTACAGATGTTTCTGGATGGGAATTTGTTTTTGCTTCACCAGATGATATTCAGGCATTTTATAACCAATTACATTTAAAAGGAAAACTGGATGATAAACTAGGTACATCAAATGT
This sequence comes from Flavobacterium sp. NLM, assembly GCF_002210235.1. Taxonomy (NCBI): domain Bacteria; kingdom Pseudomonadati; phylum Bacteroidota; class Flavobacteriia; order Flavobacteriales; family Flavobacteriaceae; genus Flavobacterium; species Flavobacterium sp. NLM. Next base: position 87,169 of record NZ_LIAC01000012.1, on the reverse strand, counting down.
TTTCATTGTAGATAAAGAAAGAAACTTAAGAGGCCGCAAAGGCGGAAATAAAGATAAAAAAGACGAATACAAAGAAGGTTACGATACTTTTCATCCATCTGAATTGAGTAATGAAATGCTGGATGATTTTAAAATCATTTTGTATGAATATCGTGCCGCTCTTAAAAAGAACCATAACGCCACAAAACAACTTTAAATACACATATAATGTTCAAAAATAAATCTTACATAGGGATTTCGTTTATTATTTTGATTTTCGGAATCTATGCAGTGCCAAAAATTGTTGACAGAATTAAAAATGGTGATGTTGTAAAAGGTAATCGTTTAGATAATGTTGGTTCTAAAAGTTCTAAAGACGCAAAATTATTAACGATTGGTGCAGCTCCAAAATTTGAATTGACGAATCAGGATAACGTTAAAGTATCTAATGCAACCTATAAAGGAAAAGTATATGTTTTAGAATTTTTCTTCACAACTTGTCCGTCAATCTGCCCAAAGATGAATATGAGCATGTTGGAAATTGAAAAAACATTTTTTGGCAATCCTAATTTCGGAATCGTTTCTATTACCATTGATCCAACTCATGATACACCGCAGGTTTTAAAAGATCATGCAAAATTATTAGGTGTAAAATCTTCAACCTGGAATTTTTTAACTGGAGACAGAGCCACAATTATGGATTTGTCTAACAAAGGTTTTAATCTTTATGCCGGAGAAAATTCAAAAGTAAGCGGAGGTTTTGAACATTCTGGATTGTTTGCTTTGATTGATAAAGACGGAAACATTCGCTGCCGAAAAGATGAATTTGGAAATCCAAATATCTACTATGATGGTTTAGATAAAAAAGGCGTTAGAGAAATTCAGGAAGATATTAAAATACTATTAGAAGAATAAAAATGGAAGATCATTCATTAGAAAAAAAATACAATAAATATATTATTGCTGTTTCAATTGTTATACCGGTACTTGTAGGGATTCTTTTTGCAATCAAATTAAAAGATTTTGGAATCAATGTAGAACCACTTTCCTTTTTACCTCCAATTTATGCTTCTACAAACGGTCTTACAGCGATTGTTTTAGTTGCAGCAGTAATTGCCGTTAAAAACGGAAAACTTAAACTACACGAACGTTTAATGACTTTTGCAATTGCTTTGTCTTTGGCTTTTTTGGCGATGTATGTTGCGTATCATATGACTGCTGATTCTACTAAATTTGGTGATGTAAATCATGACGGAATTTTAGATGCAGTAGAAAAAGCTAAAATTGGTGCTGTTAGATATATATATGCTTTTATTTTAATCACACATATTCTTTTATCCATCATAATCATTCCGTTTGTATTGGTAACCTATGTGCGAGCACTTGCGAAGCGTTTTGATAAACACAAAAAAATAGCTAAAATAACATTCCCGCTTTGGTTATATGTTGCGGTAACAGGTGTTGTAGTTTATTTAATGATTTCTCCTTATTATGCAAACTAAAACTCAAAACTCAAATTCCAAATTCCAAAGCTTTATTTTTGGAATTTGTATTTTCCTAATTGGAATTTCTTCTAATGCTCAATGTGCTATGTGCCGTGCCGCACTCGCAGGAGATTCTAACATAAAGAAAGCAGAAGCTGTAAATGACGGAATCGTTTTTTTAATGATAATCCCGTATTTGCTTGTAGCTATAATTGGTTTTCTTATTTATAAGATGTACCGATCTAAAAAGAAAAATGCAGTATAATTATACTGCATTTTTTTATTTCAATTCGTTTATTTTAATCCGTTTACGGAGACATTTACAGTTCCGTTTATTTTGATAAAAGCGATAATCGCCTGATTTGTTAATTGAATTTTATCAAACTGAATATCGTCCATTTTTCCGTTTACAAAAACGCCCGGCATTGGCGAATAATTTTTAAGATAAGCGGCCATGCTCTTTTTGCCTTCTTCTAAATTAGGCTGAATAGAATATCTGCAGCTTTCTTCCATTTTTCTTAATACAAAACCTTGCGCAAGCCAGTTTGCAGTTCGCATTAGTTTGCTTTTGGTATCTAAAACATAATCCAGTTTGTCGAAATAAATTTCCTTTGTCTGTGCATTATATTGCGGAATTCCGTTTAAATAAAGCGTTCCGTCTATAGAACCCAGAACATCAAGCGCAATAATCATTTTTCCGTTTTTGTGCCAGATTGAAACATTTTTTACCGTTACTTTTTTGCTTCCAGAACCAAATTCCTGTCCGGCAAAATTCTTCGTCATAATTTTTGAAGCATCAATATAACTTGAAATCGCCGCAATATTTGCCGATATCTGATTTGGGATTTTAGTAACCGGTTTTAAAACAATCTTACTTGCATTGAACTTAGATTCCGGCTGTTTGCCTACAATAGTTTCCATATTGCATTTCATTCCCATTTCGAGTAAAAAAGAATCATTTTTAAGTTTTGCATTGGTAGAATAAACTTCAACAGGAACAATTCTTAACCAGCTTTCATAAGTATCGCTCATTTGAAAAGGCGTGCAGATTTTTTCTAAAGCCGATAAAACATTCGGTTTAAAATCCATAGATTTTTCAATTGCCTCATCAATTTTATGTTCCAGTTTAGATTTAAAAATGGAAATTGCCGGATTAATCAAATAAGTAATCGGCATATTTTTTCCAAAAACAGTCATCGTTGGACTTTCGTTCCAGTCTAAAGATCTGAATTCGGTTTTAGTATTCAGTTTCCAATTCGTTAAAGCAACATCGCTGGATAATGTAATAACACCGTTTAAATTAAATTCTCTCGTATCGTAAAGTTCAATACCCATTTTTTTTGTTCCAATTCGGTATTTAATAGTCGCTTTTAGCGGAAGAATTGTTTTTATCTTTTTATCCGGATTTGCAGGATCATTTTGAATTTTTATTGGAGCCTGTTTCCAGATTTTCATTTCAATATCGTCATCTTCAATATTGTTGTCTTCATAAATCAATCCATTTAAGAGTGTATTGGTTTGATTTTCAATGTCATTCAGTTTAACCGTAATAGGCAGATTTATGAAGGAAGGATTGGCATCATAAATTAACGGACTTGCATCATCTGGTTCTGGTTTTAAAGTTTCTAATTTTTGAGAAGTTGAACAGCTAAAGAATGTGGCAGTTACCGCAAACACTGAGATTATGGAAAAAAATTTCATAATTAATGATTTTTTTAAGTGAAGCAAAATTAAGAAAACTATTAAATTATCCTGATAAAGTGTAACATTTGATAACAACTGCCGTCTTATTTAGATAATGAAACACAATTATTAACGTTTTATTATCATAATTTACTTATAAAATATATTATTATTGTTTTAAAAATTTAACAATACCATGATCGAAATTAAAGATTTGCATAAATCCTATAAAATGGGAAGTTCGGAACTGCATGTGTTGAAAGGAATAAATTTTAATATTGCCGAAGGAGAATTAGTAGCGATTATGGGATCATCAGGATCTGGAAAATCCACTCTTCTTAATATTTTAGGAATTCTGGATGAAGCCGATTCTGGTAGTTATATTTTAGACAATACGCCAATTAAAAAATTGAACGAAACCCTAGCTTCAAAATACAGAAACAAGTTTTTAGGTTTTGTTTTTCAGTCTTTTAATTTGATCAATTATAAATCAGCATTAGATAATGTTGCTATGCCCTTGTATTATCAAGGTGTAAAAAGAAAAGAGCGTTACGATATTGCAATGAAATATCTTGAAAAAGTAGGTTTGGGTTCACATTCTCATCACTTGCCAAACGAACTTTCGGGAGGTCAGAAACAGCGTGTTGCAATTGCAAGAGCACTGGCTTCAAACCCAAAAGTTTTATTGGCCGATGAGCCAACTGGAGCTTTAGATACCAAAACTTCTTATGAAGTTATGGAACTTATTCAAGGAATTAACGATGAAGGAAAAACAATTTTGATCGTTACACACGAACCTGATATTGCCGCAATGTGCAAAAGGAATGTAGTCCTGAAAGATGGATTAATTATCGACGATAAATTAGTAGAACAAGTTAGAGCTTCATCTTATGTTTAATATTGAGCGTTGGCAGGAAATATTTGATGCAATTTCCAAAAACCGACTCCGAACTTTTTTGACAGGAGTATCGGTGGCATCGGGGATTTTTATTTTGGTGATTTTGCTTGGAGCGGGAAAAGGGCTTCAAAATGGGATTGAAAAACAATTCGAGCGCGATGCCGCTGGAATTATTGAGGTTTGGTCTGGTACGACTACAAAAGAATATAAAGGACTGAATCCCGGAAGACAGATTCAGTTTAGAAATAGCGATTACAATCAATCTGTTCAAAAATTTGAGGACAAATTAGATTTAAGAGCTTCAACACAAAATTATTGGGGAGCGCAATTTGCTTACGGTAAAGAAAATGGAAATTATCAATACAGAGGTGTTAATCCTGATTATGGCGGAATTGAAAACCTTACGATAGTTCAGGGACGATATATAAATAGTAAGGATTTAGAAAATAACGAAAAAGTCGCTACAATCGGGATGAAAATAAAAACCGATTTGTTTAAAGACAAAGACGCTCTTGGAAAAGAAATTCTAATCAACAATATCAATTTTAAAGTAATTGGAATATTTACAGATCCGGGAGGAGAAAGAGAAGAAGCAAGAGCTTATCTGCCTTTGACAACTGTACAAAGAACTTTTGGTGCCGGAGACAAAATCAGCAACATATTTTTTACTTTAAAAAAGACGGATAATTATGATGAAGCTTTAGCACAATCTGAAAAGTTTACTAAAGAATTAAAGGAATTATTGAAAAGTAAAAATGTTGTAGCTCCGGATGATGACGGCGGAATAAATGCCTATAACTCGGTTAAAGATGCTAAGCAGTTTTATGATTTAAATTTATATATCAGATTGTTTTTCTGGTGGGTTGGTATTTGTACTATTATCGCCGGAGTTGTGGGTGTAAGTAATATCATGCTGATTATTGTAAAAGAAAGAACCAAAGAAATTGGAATTAGAAAAGCATTAGGTGCATCGCCATTTTCTATTATTTCGATGATACTTCACGAATCTATTTTTATTACAACGATAGCAGGTTTTACGGGACTTTTAGCCAGTTTACTGTTGTTGGAATTTGTTGGGCCAATGGTTCAGAGTGAATATTTCAGAAATCCAGAAGTAGATTTTAGTGTGGCTTTAACAACACTATTTTTACTTGTATTTGCAGGCGCCGTAGCAGGGTTTTTCCCAGCATACAGAGCAGCCAAAATTAGACCTATTGTAGCACTTAGAGACGAATAATCATGTTTAAAAAAGATAATTGGGATGAAATTTTACAGGCCTTAACGGCGAATCCCTTCAGAACTATTCTGACTGCTTTTGGTGTATTTTGGGGAATTTTTATTTTGGTGATTTTGCTTGCAGCCGGTAACGGTTTGGAAAACGGAATTAAAAAAGGTTTTGACGGAATTGCCACAAATACGATGTTTATGTGGAGCCAGACAACTTCTAAAGCCTATAAAGGACTGCCAAAAACACGTCGTTATGATTTTAGAAATAGTGATGTTGCAGCTTTAAAAGCGGCTTTGCCAGATTTATTATATGTTTCGCCAAGAAATCAGTTAGGAGATTTTAACGGAACAAATAATGTGGTTCGAGGAACAAAAACTTCTGCTTTTACGATTTATGGAGATTATCCGGAGTTGATTAAACAACAGCCGATGGATATCATAAAAGGCAGATTTATAAACCAGCAGGACATTCTGGATAAAAGAAAAATTGCCGTAATTGGAAAAGGGGTTATCAGCGAGCTTTACGGAAAAGAAGAAGAAGCTGTTGGAACTTATATTAAAGTTAACGGTATCAACTTTATGGTTGTTGGCGTTTATAAATCTAAACAGCAAGGAGGAAATGCAGAACAGGAACAAAAAAATATTTTTATTCCGTTTACAACATTTCAACAGGCTTTTAATTATGGAGATAAAGTAGGATGGATGGCACTTACGGCAAAAGATGAAACCTCGATTACGGACTTGAAACCTAAAATTTTAGAAATAATAAAAGGGCTTCATTCCATTAATCCTGCAGATGACAGGGCAGTAGGGAATTTTGATTTGTATGAACAATTCAATAAAGTGCAGAGTTTATTTAATATCTTGAAAATCATCGCCTATTTTGTTGGGACATTAGTTTTGATTTCAGGTGTTATTGGAATCTCAAATATTATGTTGATTGTAGTTAAAGAACGTACGAAAGAAATAGGAATTAGAAGAGCTTTAGGCGCAACGCCGGGAGCAATTCGCAGTCAGATTTTATCTGAATCTATATTTTTAACGATCATTTCAGGAATGTTTGGTATTGCCGTCGCAACAGGAATTATTGCCCTCTTAAATTTGGCGTTAGATTCCATGCCCCCCGGCAACGATACCATGTTTGCCAACCCGAGTGTTGACTTAGGAGTTGTATTTGTTGCCTTAGTAATATTAGTAGGATCTGGTTTGCTGGCAGGATTTATTCCGGCGCAGACCGCAATTAATGTAAAGCCAGTAGATGCTTTACGAACAGAATAAAATTATCAATCAAAAAAATAATCGATTAAACTAAAAAACAAAATGAAAAAAGGAGTAACCGTAACCATTTTAATTTTAATTGCAGTAGTCTTTTTTGGCGCGCTTTACTATTTGTACGCAAAGAATCAAGAATCGCCAATTGTTTTTAAAACGGAGAAAGCAGAGATTAAAACAATCGTAAAAAATACAATTGCGACTGGTAATATTCAGCCTGATGAAGAGGTATTAATCAAACCAAATATTTCAGGTATTATTGAAGAAGTTTATATCAAAGCAGGAGAAAAAATCAAAGCGGGAGATATGATTGCTAAAATTCGAGTTGTAGCCAACGTATCTAATGTAAGCAGTACTCAAAATCAGGTTCAGACGGCTAAAATTGCTTTAGACAATCAGGAGAAAATCTTTCAAAGACAAAAAACACTTTTTGATAAAGATGTAATTTCTGCCAATGATTTTGATGCGGCACAAGTAGCTTACAAACAAGCAAAACAAACGTATCTGGCTGCAAGACAAAACTTAGATATCGTTAAAACAGGTACAACGACTTCATTAGGAAGTTATGCTAATACCTTAATTCGTTCAACAGTAAACGGAATGGTTTTACAAGTTCCTGTAAAAGTGGGTAACCAGGTTATTGAAAGTAATAATTTCAACGAAGGAACTACAATTGCAAGTGTTGCCGATGTTGGAAGAATGATTTTTATTGGAAAAATTGATGAATCTGAGGTTGGAAAAATTAAAGAAAAAATGGCAATTGAAATAACTGTTGGAGCAATTGAAAATAAAAAATTCGAAGCAGTTTTAACGGATATCGCACCAAAAGGAGTTGTAGAAAACGGAGCAATTCAGTTTGAAATAAAAGCAAGATTAGAAAATAGAGATGATACATTTATTAGAGCCGGTTTAAGTGCAAATGCATCTATTATTCTTGAAAAAGCTGACAAGGTTTTAGCTATCAAAGAATCATTAGTTCAGTTTGACAAAAAAACTCAAAAACCATATGTAGAAGTTGAAACAGCACCTCAAAAATTTGAAAGAAGAGATTTAGTTTTAGGTGTAAGCGACGGAATTTACGTTCAGGTTAAAAGCGGAATCAAAAACACGGATAAAATTAAAATCTGGAATCAGGGTTTAATTGACGAGAAAGAAGAGAAAAAATAATTTGAGGCTGTAAAGAGTTTTTTGGTTTTAAAAAATGTTAAATTTGCGTAGTTTGGTTTACTGCGCTTTCATTCAAAATATATGAAAATAAATAAATATAATAGTCTTGTTTTTGCTATGTTGTTCGGGTTTGGATTAGCCGGACACGCACAATCAAAACAATGGACACTCGAAGAATGTGTGCGATACGCATTAGACAATAACATTACAATTAAATTATCTGAACTGGATGTCAAAACTGCAACTATTGACAAAAGAGGAGCATTAGGAAGTTATCTTCCAACAGTAAATGGAAATGCTTCACATTCATGGAATATCGGTTTGAACGTTAACCCTGTTACGAATATTGCGACTACACAAACAACACAATATTCTTCATTAGGGGTAAACGCAAATGTTGATATTTACAAAGGTCTGCAAAATCAAAATGCATATAGAAGAGCTAGTCTTTCTATTATAGCATCAAAATATCAACTGCTGAAAATGCAGGAAGATATTTCGTTGAATGTTGCCAATGCTTTTCTTCAGATTTTATCTAACAAAGAAGATTTAAAAATAAAGAAAGAACAATTAGCGATCGACGAAAAACGTTATTCTCGTTCTGAAGAAATGGTAAATGCAGGAACAATTCCGCGTGGAGATTTATTTGATTTAAAAGCAACTGTTGCTACAGATAAACAAAATATTACCGTTTCTGAAAACAATTTGTTGATTTCGAAATTAAGTTTGGCGCAGCTTTTACAATTAAAAGAATTTGCAGATTTTGATGTAATTGATGATACAAATGCTAAAGATGAAAATAATATCATGGCGCAAAACCCAATTGATATTTACAATAAAGCAAAAGAAACAAGAACTGAATTAAAATTAGCTCAGACTAATCTTGAAATCGCCGAAAAGAACGTTGCAATTGCAAAGGGAGCTTATCAGCCAACTTTGAGAGGTTTTTACCAATTCAGTACCAGCGCAAGTTACAGTGATCGACTAATTGGAACTGATCCTGTTACTAAACAACCTATTTATGCAGGACCAGATCCGGTTTTTGATCAGTTTAGTGATAATAAAGGACACAATTTTGGTTTTCAGTTAAGTGTTCCAATATTTAATGGCTTCTCTGTAAAAAATAATGTTGAAAGAAACAAAGTAAGTTTAGAGAAATCTAAAATAGATTTAGAGCAAAAAAGTTTAGATTTGCAACGTAACGTTTATACAGCATTTACAGATGCAAAAGGCGCTTTAAATACTTATGAATCTTCAACGATTACTTTAGAAGCAAGACAGCAGGCATATAATTATGCTAAAGAAAAGTATGATGTTGGTTTAATGAATTCATTCGATTTTACACAAGCACAAACTTTGTTGACAAATGCACAATCTGATGTTATCAGAACGAAATACGATTACATGTTCAAAATAAAAATACTTGAGTTCTATTTCGGAATTCCAATTGTTCCAATTATTACAAAATAATTTATTATGTCAAAAAAAACAATTTACTTCTTAGTTGGCGGAGCTGTAATTATTATCATAGCATTAATAGGGCTTTCCAAAGCAGGAGTAATAGGAAACAAAGATGAAGGAAAAGAAGTTGAAACATCAAAAGTGGCTGCTTCAACAATTGTAGAAACAGTTTCGGCTACAGGAAAAATCCAGCCGGAAATTGAAGTAAAACTTTCATCAATGGTTTCCGGTGAAATTATTGCATTAAATGTAAAAGAAGGTCAGGTTGTAAAAAAAGGCGATTTACTGGTAAAAATAAACCCTGATTTGTATACTTCAGGTTTAGAAAGATCAGTAGCAAATTTATCTGGAACTAAAGCCGGTTTAGTGCAGTCTGAAGCCAGTTTTAAAGAGGCAAAAGCAAATTATGAGCGTAACAAAACGCTTTATGATAAAGGTGTAATTTCAAAATCAGATTGGGATAAAGCCATATCGACTTATGAAGTCGCAAAGGCAACAAAACAATCTTCTTACTATAATGTTCAAAGTGCTTCGGCTTCTGTTACAGAAGCCCGAGACAATTTAGGACGTACAACAATTTATGCTCCTGCAGATGGTACAATTTCGGTACTAAATGTTGAATTGGGAGAACGTGTTTTAGGAACGCAGCAAATGGCTGGAACAGAGCTTTTAAGAGTTGCTAACCTTAATAACATGGAAGTTGAAGTTGACGTAAACGAAAATGACATCGTAAAAATTAAAATAGGGGACGAAGCCAATGTTGAAGTCGATGCCTATTTAAAAAAGAAATTTAAAGGTGTTGTAACCAGTATTTCAAATTCTGCAAGTACAACCTTAACTTCAGATCAGGTTACCAATTTCAAAGTTAAAGTTCGTATTTTAAAAGAATCATATCAGGATTTATTAGAAGGAAAACCAGCAGCGTATTCTCCTTTTAGACCTGGAATGACAGCTACTGTTGATATTATTACAACAACTAAAAACAATGTTTTAGCAGTGCCAATTAGTTCTGTTGTCGTAAAATCGGATACAACAGCCGTTACTGACTTTAAAGTAGAAGATCCAAACGAGAAAAAAGCAACTCCAAAAAGCGACAAGAAATTCGAATGTGTTTTTGTGAAAGTAGGAGACAAAGCTAAAATCAGAATCATTAAAACAGGAATTCAAGACGATACAAATATCGAAGTAATGTCTGGTTTGAAAACGGGTGATGTGGTAATCACAGGGCCGTATACAACAGTTTCTAAAGAACTAAATTCTGGAGATAAAGTAAAGCTTAAAAAAGCTGATACTCCAAAAAAGTAAATCAATAATATGATTATTGCATTGCATGGAGTTCCGGCAGAAATGGTTTTCAGTTTACTTGGTGCCTTTATTTCTGTCGTTATATATTTGATATGGGTGCATTACAGCGTCTATAAAACAAAATATTATAATGATGAATTTAAATATTTTTCAGTAGAAAAAAGACTGATTCTATATTTAGGCTTTTTATTAGCAAATTTAGGTGTTGCATTTCTGTTATTTTGGTTATTAACCTTTATTTTTGCAGCTACAATTTTCAGATGATTTTTTAATAAAAACACGTACTACATTGTCTTTCATTCTCAATATCGAAACCGCTACCAAAAACTGTTCAGTCTCAATTGCAAAAAATGGAGAAACCATTCTCTGTAAAGAAATTGCTGAAGAAGGGTATTCGCATGCTGAAAAACTTCATGTTTTTATTGAAGAAGTTATTGCAGAATCCGGTATTTCAGTTCAGGATTTAAAAGCGATTGCAGTAAGTCAGGGACCAGGCTCTTATACAGGTTTACGAATTGGGGTTTCGGCAGCGAAAGGCTTGTGTTTTGCATTAAATATTCCGTTAATTGCTGTAGATACTTTGCAGACTTTAGCATCAAAAGCGAATGTTTTAGATGGAAAAATTATTCCGATGCTGGACGCCAGAAGAATGGAAGTGTACAGCGAAATTTTTACTGCTGATTTACAAGTTGAAAGAGGAATCCAAGCGGAGATTATTACAGAAGAATCTTTTGCAGCCTATACAGAAAAACTTTATTTCGTAGGGGATTGTGCAGAGAAATGCAAACCAGTTTTGACTAAAGAAAATTTTGTGTTTTTAGAAGAAATCAAATACCCTTCGGCAAGAGAAATGAGTAAAATCAGTTTTGATAAATATCAAAAAAGCGACACTGTTGATGTCGCTTATTTTGAACCTTATTATTTGAAAGATTTTATGATGACACTGCCATCAAAAAAACAATAATCTAATTTTTATTTTTGAACGGTAAACGGCTGGACAGAAATTCCTGCTTCGTCTAAAGCTGCTTTACAATTTTCTAAAGTGTCAGAAAAAACAGCTCCGTAATTCACATTTTTGGCCCACGGACGAACTGCAAAATCAACAGAACTCGCTGATAAGTTTTTCACGAAAACTTCTGGTGCAGGCTTTTTAAGCACTTTTGGGTTTTTATTTAAAACATCCAATAAAACTTCTTTAGCCTTTTTAATGTCAGAATCATAAGAAACTGAAAAAGTCAAATCGGCTCTTCTTTCTCCCTGCATCGAATAATTAATAATAGTTCCGTTTGACAATGCGCCATTTGGAACAAAAACCGTTTGATTATTTCCGGTCAACATTTTAGTGACAAAAATCTGAATCTCTAAAACCGTTGCAATAACTCCCTGAGCCTCGATTGTATCACCAACTTTAAAAGGTTTGAAAACGATAATCAGCATTCCGCCCGCAAAATTCGAAAGCGAACCCTGAAGTGATAAACCAATCGCAAGACCCATTGCACCCAGAATAGCTACAAATGAAGAAGTCTCGATTCCCAGTTTTGAAATAAAAGTAACAAACAATAAAACACGAAGCGCCCACAACAAAATATCAGCAAGGAACTTTGTTAATGTTGGGTCAAGGTTTCTCTTAACCATTACTTTTCTGATAACTCTGTTGATTAATCGAATAGCATATAAACCAACAAATAAAATCAGCAGTGCCGAGATTAGTTTTGGAGAATAATCGATTAAAATATTGATGAATTTTGTAGCGTAATTGCTAAATTGTTCAGGATTGATGTACATATTATTTTGAATAAAAAAACCTTCTCAAAGAGAAGGTAAATTGATTTTGCAAATATAGCTATATTTTGTTTTTATATGAAAATACTTTCCGTTACTTCTCTTCTTCAGAGTCTGAATCTGTTACTGCGTCTTCGCTCACATCAACCACAGTTTCTGTAACCAGTTTATAATCTTCATTTGCAGTTTCAGTAATTACTTCTTTAATAGAATCAATCACGTCATGTATAGAGTCAGATGCTTTTTCTACATATTCGCTCACGGCATCTTTAGTATGTTCCAGATATTCGGCTGCAGAATCGATTATAGGTTCTGAGGCTTCTTTGACTTCTTCAAAAGTATTTTCGGCCTGATCTGCAAAATCTACCGCTGTTTCTTTTGCCGAGCCAAACAAATTGCTGAAAAATGATGATAATCCCATGGTTTTAAAATGATTAGTTAAGGTTACAATATTAATTATTTTTGGAGAAAAACAATTTAATTTTCGTTTAATTAATTATGAAATAAAAAAAGCGCCTCAAATGAGACGCTTACAATTATAGATAATTGAAATTTTTTATGCATTTAAAGCTTCAACTTTAATAGCTTCATCATTCAACATACTTTTCAGCATATTTTCGATACCGCTTTTTAAAGTAAAAGTAGACGATGGACAACCGCTGCACGCACCTTGCAATATCACTTTTACAGTTTTGTCTTCTTCATTATATGAATCAAAAGCAATATTTCCACCATCAGCCGCAACTGCTGGTTTTACGTATTCTTCTAAAATATTGATAATTTGCTGAGATGTAACATCTAATTTGTCAAATGCTTCATCTTTTGTAACATCATTTTTAGTAGTAGTCTGAATTAGATTTTCATCTAAAACAGTTCCTCCGTTTTCAATAAATTGTTTAATAAATGTTCTTAACTCCAAAGTGATTTCAGACCAGTCGTTGATTTCGTATTTAGTAACAGAAATATAGTTCTCATCAATAAAAACCTCTTTAACATAAGGAAATTTGAATAATTCCTGTGCAAGCGGAGAAGAAACAGTCTGGTCAATATTTTTGTATTCAACCGCGTTTCTAGTCAACATTCTGCTTACCACAAATTTAAGTGCAGAAGGATTTGGAGTTGTTTCTCCATAAACCGTAATAGGCTGTTTTTTTGCTTTGTTTTCGTCAACTTTAATGATAACACCGCCTTTGTCTACAAATGCTGCAATTTGCTCTGCAACATCATCTTGTACGTCACTCCATTCTACAATGCTGTATCTTTCGATTGCAATAAAATTTCCTGAAATATAAACGGTTTTTACAAACGGCAGATAGAACAATTGCTGTGCTAAAGGCGAAGCTTGGGCTTCATCTATGTTTTTGAATTCAAAGTTTTGATTTTGAGTAATGAAATCTTCAAATTCGAATTTTAGGATAGTAGGATTTTGAGTCTCTTTTATAGTGATTTTTGTCATGGTAGTAATTTTTTGCAAATTTACTAAAGTTATTTTCTACTATTACCTATATTTGATTTTTTAATAAAATAATTAAGACTCTATTCAAATAATTCGTACGAAATTATCAAGAGTGTAAAAATTAGACTAACTAGCCCGCCATTATGAAATTAAAAATCAAGTTATTAATTGTTTTTTTAATAACGACTTTTTATACTTATTCTCAAGAAGGAATTCCTGTTTACTCTGATTATTTATCAGATAATTACTACTTGATTCATCCTTCGATGGCTGGAGCAGCAAATTGTGCAAAAGTTAGATTAACAGCCAGAAAGCAATGGTTTGGTCAGGAAGATGCGCCGACACTTCAAACTTTAAGTGTTAACGGAAGATTAGGAGAGCGTTCCGGTGCCGGGATTATTGTTTTTAATGATAAAAACGGATATCATTCTGAAAAAGGAGTAAAGCTTACCTATGCGCATCATATTATGTTTTCAAGAGATGAAGTCGATTTAAATCAACTTTCTTTTGGTATTAGCGGAGGATTGATTCAGAATCAGTTAGATGAAACAAAATTTGGCGGTACTTTTGATCCAATTGTTTTTGGTTCTATTCAAAAAGACTCTTATTTTAATGTAGATTTTGGAGCTTCTTATAACTATTTAGATTTTTATGCGCATGCAACGGTTCAGGGCGTTCTTGAAACCAGAAGAGAATTGTATACAGATTACGAAAGTGATAATTTAAGAAAGTTTCTTCTTAGTGCAGGTTATGTATTTGGGAAAAGAGATAAAATTACCTGGGAGCCTTCTATTTTATTTCAACTGTTTGATCAGACAAAAGAAAAATCTATTGACCTGAACTTAAAAGCTTATAAGAATTTAGATTTTGGAAGTTTATGGGCTGCTTTATCTTATAGAAGAAGTTTTGACGGAGCTCAGTTTAGCTCTGGAAGCGGAGTTTCAAATCAAAAACTGCAATATTTTACACCAATTGTGGGCGTGAATTTTAAAAACTTTATGTTTGCTTACACCTATTCTCAGGTTACAGGCGATGTAAAATTTGATACTGGCGGATACCACCAGATTACTTTAGGAGTTAATATATTTTGTAGAAAGGAACGTTACGATTGTAACTGTCCGGCAATTAATTAAAATTTTATTATGCTTATTAAATCTGTAAACGGAAAATCACCTGCAATTCCAGAAGATTGTTACGTTGCTGAAAATGCAACTATAGTTGGCGATGTTTCTTTTGGTGAATCTTGCAGTGTTTGGTTTAATGCAGTTGTTCGCGGCGATGTTCACTTTATTAAAATAGGAAATAAAGTAAATATTCAGGATGGAGCAATAATTCACTGCACCTATCAAAAACACCCAACAATTATAGGAAACAATGTTTCTATAGGACATAATGCCATTGTTCATGGTTGTACAATTCACGACAATGTTTTAATAGGAATGGGGGCTATTGTAATGGATAACTGCGTTGTCGAAAGTAACTCTATCGTGGCAGCCGGAGCAGTTTTGACCCATAATACAGTTGTTCCTTCGGGAACTATTTTTGCCGGTGTTCCTGCCAAAAAGGTAAAAGATATAGATCAATCTGATTTTGCCGGAGAAATTGAACGTATATCAAACAACTACGTAATGTATTCTGGCTGGTTTAAAGAATAAATTCTATTAAATTCCAAATAATAAAAATTCCAAAATAAAAAATTCCAAATTCCAATAGTTATTGACACTTCATTGGAATTTGGAATTTTTATTTTTTGGAATTTAATACTTTAAAGATTGATTTTTTCGAAGAAAGCATTTTTATAACTTTCGCTTATTGGAATTCGTTTATCGCTAATCAAAACTTTATTTTTTTGTATTGATTTTACGTGTTTTATATTGATAATATAAGATCTGTGGATTCGCGAAAATCCTTTGCTTGAAAGCAGGTTTTCTAATTTTATTAAACTGATTAAAGTCAGCGTGAATTTATTGTCTGTCGTGTAAATTTTTACATAATCTTTCAAACCTTCGATAAAAAGAATATCCGAGAAATTCATTTTTACATTTTCATATTCAGCTCTCACAAACATAAAATCTTGTTCAACTTCCGGAGTGGCAATGCTTTCAGAAATGGGCTGAACAGCCGCTGCAGGATTACTGATTTGCTGCGCCCGAACCACAGATTTTAAAAAACGATGAAACGGAATTGGTTTTACTAAGTAATCAACCGCACCAAGATTAAAACCTTCAACGGCATAATCAGAATAAGCGGTTGTAAAAATTACCAAAGGTTTTTTTTCGATTGTATTTAAAAAGTCAATTCCTGAAAAATGTGGCATTTGAATATCAAGAAAAATCAAATCAATATTATTTTGATTGATAAACGAAACGGCATCGATCGCATTATTAAAAGTGCTGACCAGTTCAAGCGAATCTACCTTCTTGACAAAATCTTCTAATAGTTCAACTGCTAAAGGTTCATCATCAATAATTACACATTTCATCTGTTGAAAATTAAGTTTTTAAATTTGTTTTGGCAGTCAAAAGTAGTTTTAAACCAATGAATTAAGTTTTAAAATTATCATAAAAGTACGCAATTAATCCAAGTATCATTTTAACGTTTATGTCGTTTTGATTTCATCTAATTTTAAACTTAAATGAACACGATAAAAATGATTATCCTGATTAATAGTCAGTTCGTGTGCGTTTGGATAAAGTAAATCCAGTCGGCTTTGAATATTTATAAGTCCGATACCAGAATTGTCAGGATCTTTTTCATAATTTTCGATAGTATTTTCGATCCAAAAATCCAGATCATTTTCAGAAATGAATATCTTAATCTTTACGTGCGTAGCCCCTTTGTAATCGGTTCCGTACTTAAAAGCATTTTCTACAAAAGAAATTAAAAGCAAAGGTTCAATAAACTTGTTTTTGGTATTGCCGTGAACATTTATTACAATGTCTTCAATATTATTCAGCCTCAGTTTTTGCAGTTCAATATAATTCTGAATGTAATTGATCTCTTTTTCTAAAGCCACCGTTTTGTTATCTGTTTCGTAGAGCATATAGCGCATTAATTCAGATAAGGTTACGATGGCATCAGGGACCAAATCAGATTTCTTATGTGCCAGAGAATAAATACTGTTTAACGAATTGAATAAAAAATGCGGATTGGTTTGCTTGCGCAGATAAATCAATTCGGTATTCGTTCTGTGTGTTTCGGCGATTAGTTTATTTTGCTGGTTATTGTAAAACTCTGTCAGTGTTCTAATAACGGCGCTTATGGTAATAATTAAAATATAAAAAAAAGACGGGCCAATTTTAAAAAACAACGGCTGTCTCGCCGGCGCCATCATTACTCTGCCTCTTTGCTTATACAGGTTAATTGCTTCAGGCGGAATCATTCTTGTTCTCATGTGTCTAAACTCAGGAATAAAATAATGAATCCTGATAATCATGAAGACAGCAATAAGAATAAAAATGAACAGAAAATATTTCCAATACTTTTTTTGTAAAAGAAGAGCAGGTACCAAGTAAAAATAATTCAGATAAAATAACAGAATTCCCGTTGCCCATTGTACATAGAAATCATTATTGATTCTAAATGGACTTTCATAAAATTGAATCAGCGATGTTAGAATAAAGAAAATCCAAATCATAAAATGGAATAGTATTTTATTTGAATTTGTATTTTTAATGGTATCTAGTGTCATTTATAATTTTATTTTTAATAAAATTAATTCATTTTTGGTTACCGTTGGAGATAAGTTTTGTTTGAGTTTTTCAACCACAAAATGGGCTGTTTTTAAAGCGTCTTCTTCTGTTGAAAAACTTTTGTTATCATTTATTACAGGAATAATCGATTGTTTAATTATGATTTTATCTTTATAAGAAATCGAATATCCCCAGCCTGTATTTGTTTTAAATGATTCGGTTTTAAAAACTTCCTTTTTTGTACAGGAAACAATTTGTAAAACCAGAACCAAAAGCAATAAATTCTTCTGGATTTTACTCCAGAAGAATTGTTTAGTATTAATTGTCATCGTCGCTTTGTTCATCTTGAGGTCTAAATTCCCATGCATCGTCAAAGTAAGTAGAACCCACTCTTCCTAACATATAAAAACCACGATTGTTAATTGTAAAGCCAACAGCATCAGTTCTTGTTGCGCCTTCCATAGCTGTTCTTTCTTCCCAAAGATCTGTTGAAGGATTGTATTCCCAAACCGTTTTGATATTTTCACCGCCCACAACATATCCTAATCCGTTCATTGAAAAACTAGAAGCATTAGACCTTGTAATAGCATATTCATCATTCCAGGTGTAATCATCATCTGTATCTTTATCGATATCTCTTTTTCTTGTCCAGACATCAGTTGCAGGATCAAATTCCCAAAAATCTTCCTGATAAACACCATTATTAACTCCGGTAACCAAATAGGCTTTATCTGAAATTACAAATACAGTAGCATTACGTCTTTTATTACCGCTAAATCCGTTTACAAGTGTCCATGTATTTGCCTGATCATCATATTGATAAAAATCTTTTAAATAATTTCCATCATAACCAGTTCCAAAATAAGCTTTTCCGCCAGCTTGGAAACCAACAGCAGCATAACGGCCTGTTCCTGCAAAATCAGCTTTTTGAGTCCAGCTGTTGCTTGATGGATCATATTGATAGAAATCCTTTAATTTATTAGTTCCATCATAACCAAGTCCCACATAACCTTTATTATTTAGCGTAAAACTTGATGCCGAACTTCTGGCAACACCTCCGAAATTAGCTTTCTGTTCCCAGTAATCTCCAGTTGAGTTATAAGCCCATAAATCTTTTAAATATTCATCTCCGGTATAACCCGTTGCTACATAAGCAAAATCTCCAATTACAAAACTTGTTGCACTAGATCTTGCAGGACCGTCAAACGCTGATTTTTTAATCCAGTTACCTACTAAATCATCGTCATCGTCATCATTGCTGCAGCTTATAAAAAAGAGGCTCGAAAGCAGGGTTGCGAATAATATTCCTTTTTTTAGATTATTCATAGTGTTTAAAATTTATTTATTGTTTGTATTTGATCCCAATTCCTAAAATGTATCCGTTGCTTATGTTGAAATCATAAACAGTATGATTATCACCGTTCGTTAATTTGTATTTTTTGTCAAAATCATATCCGGCTTTAAAATTTAAAAACCAGTTTTTATCGACATTTCTCTCATATTCAAATGAGGTTGTCATTTGTGATAAAGTAGCTTTTGCGGCATTTTTATCTATTTCATTCTGAATATTTAAATTGTAAAAACTTCCGTTAAAGCTGTTACTTAAACTAAACTTGTTGCGTATGTTATTCAAATACGAAATCCTTGAATCCGGAAAACCAATCAGCACATTAGCGTTGTCATTCATTTTATAATTTAAAGAAGCTGACGGCAGAAATTTTGGGTTTCCAAAAGCGCTGGTTTTTGCGGCTCCAATACTTAAAGTCATTTTTGAACTTAATTCCTGTTTTATTTCAAAACTTCCTAAAAGTGTAAAATCAGAAAAACCTAAATTTTCCTGAAAACTGAACGTTGGCGTAACCGCAAAATTCAGTTTTGTCGAATTTGATATTTCCTGCGAAAATTCAAATTTGTTTTTAATCTGCTGTAACTTTTCAAAATCTTCAAAGGATTCATAATGACCTAAATTATAGTTTACATTCAAATTCGAATATTCCAGCGTATTTGTAATCAGGCTTTTTGAACTTATTTTTTTGTTGAACGAAACACCAATACTTGTTTCAGTAAAATCAATTTTGTCAGTAGGCTCTGTTTTCAAATTCAGCTGTACTGAAAAATTTTCCTGCGCATTCATATTTAGAAATGACACTAAAAAAACCGAACAAATTATAAACCTTATTTTCATTACTTATTTATTGGTTCAAAAGTAGGTTGGAGAAGGTTTTAAAAAAAAGAAGATATATGTATGACTCTTTTTGATAGACAAAACAGCCTTTTTTAAGGTCGAATGAAATATTTATTTGCAATATTCCATTGTAGATGTTTTTTCGCCGTTGATAGTCTAAAAACACGTGACTGTATATGTTATAGTGTGGTGCAGAAGACTGCATTTTATATTTGCTCAAAAAATTGATTATGGGCAAGTTTTTATTAATGTTAGTTTTTGCTTTTACTATATTTTCCTGCGGTACAGATACTGATGCGGGAAATTTTGTTGTAGGTTCAGATTATTTGGCTATAAATAATAAAGTAGTGATGATCGATACGCTTACGGTCGAAATGTCAACTATAAATTTCGATTCACTTATTACTTCGGGACAAAGCCGAATTTTAATAGGTAATTATGATGATCCTATTTTAGGAAAAGTAAAATCAAACAGTTATTTCCAGCTTTCTGCAAGTTCTTATACCTTGAATAATTCAGGTTCAGATACTGAGACTGTAAATTTTGTTTTTGATTCTATCTCCATGATTTTAAAATATGATAACTATTATTACGGAGATACTACTCAGGTTCAAAAATTTGACATTCATCGACTGACCCAAAAAGTAAAGCCAAATAAAGATGATGACAGTTTTTACAATAACTCCACTTTAAGCTACAGCGACGAAAGTCTGGGCACTGTTTCGTACAAACCCCGTCCAATTGAAAAAGATTCTATTAATATTAAAATGAGTAAGGATTTTGGAGAAGCGCTCTTTCAAAAAATAAAAAAGAGAGAAATTACAGGTTTGGATAATCTTACTGAATATTTAAAAGGATTAGTGCTTGTTCCTTCAGGTTCTAATTCATCAAGTGTAATAGGATTTCATACTGCTACCAGTAAAGTTCGAATGTATTATTCCAAATATCAGGGCGACGCAGATGCCGATTCTTTTTTTATCGATTTCCTGATGTCAAATACAGCGACACAATTTAACTCTATATCGCTCGATAAAACAGGAACTATAATTCAAAATTTACCCGTTTCGACCAGTAAACTTTCAAGTTCCTTAACCAATAAACAAGGTTTTATTCAGTCCGGAACCGGAGTTGCCTGCCGTATTGATTTTCCAAACATAAAACAGCTTAAAAATATTTCAAGTAACGGAGCTATTGTCGACGCTCAAATGTTTATAAAGCCTGTAAATAATTCGTATTCAAATAAATATCCTCTGGCAGATTCTTTAAAAGTATATGTAGGCGATAATTTAAACAGAATTAGCGGCAGTTTGCTTAATGCTGCAGGAGCGGCAGTTTATGGAACTTTGAGCCAGAAAAGCGATGAGTTTAATGAAAATATAGGTTATACCATTCCGCTGGGCAGTTTTTTACAAAAGGAAATGCTGAAAGCGTCAGATTCAAGATCATCCCTGATATTAACATTGCCCGGAATTTCTAAATCAGTTAACAGACTTGTTTTAGGAGATCAAAAACATCCCGAAAATAAAATTCTAATAAAAATTTATTACCTCTCCTATTAAATGAAAAAGAAAATAATTTTTGTAAGCTGCTTCATTTTAATGACGCTGACTTCATTTTCTCAAAGTATTTCGAGTTCGCCCTATTCATTGTATGGTTTAGGAAGTGTATATGATGCCGATTTTGGTGCGATTTCATCAATTGGATCTTCCGGAATTGCTTTGCCTTCAGAAGGTTTTATCAATAATCTAAATCCGGCGTCTTTAGGGTTTATGCCTTTAAATCATTTTATGCTTGATGTGGGCGGAAAAGCTATTGGAACAACATACCAAAGTAAATCCAAAACCGAGAAGCGAAATAACTTTCAGTTTTCTCATTTAGCTTTTGCTTTTCCCGTAACTAAGAACTCAGGTTTTAGTATTGCACTTAAACCGTATTCGAGTTCTACGTATAAAATTTCAAATCTTTTACTGCCTATTGCAGATAGTAAGGAATCGTATAATTTGTCTGCAGCTGGTTCAGGAGGATTAAATGATTTTGATTTTTCCTATGGATATCGTTTTGGTAAAAAGCTGACTGTTGGAGCTACTGCCGCTTTGTTATTTGGAAATATTACAGACGACCGGACCTTTACTATTTTGAATTCAATTACTAATGTTCATAAAAAAACAGATTACAGCGGATTTCGTGCTACTTTAGGAATGCAGTATAAAATCGATTCTACATTGACAATTGGAACAACTTTTAAACTTCCGGCACAAATTAAAGGCTCAAAAGTTCAATCTGTTCAAACGTCTACAGATGGAGTTGTTAATGTTATTGAGTCTGAAACAGCTTCGGATGTAGATGATTATTATATGCCTTTAGAAATAGGAATAGGGATCAGCAAACGCTTTAAGAATGTTTTGAACATGACTTTAGATTACGAAAAAAGTTTGTGGAATGATACCAGACAGTCTGATCTTTATGGAGATTTTGTAAATCAGGACAGATTTGCCCTTGGGTTTTCTTATTTTAATGCCAATAGAAATATGCGGAAATATTGGGATAGAATAACCTATTCTGCGGGAGCAAATTTTGATACGGGTTATCTTGAAGTCGACGGCAAAAGAGTTAACAATGCCTCCATTTCTGTGGGCGTTAATCTGCCAATCGAAAACACCTCTTCGTCCCTAAATATTTCATATTCCTATGGTCAAAGAGGCAGGGTATCAGAAAATCTTATTAAAGAAAATTATCATAAGATAACCCTTAATTTATCTTTAGACGGAATTTGGTTTGTGAAACGAAAGTTTGATTAATTAAAAGTCTTTTTCAATTACCGGATATTTATCTTCTAAAATAGATTTTAAAACTGCTGGATTTGAATTGACATAAAATATAGGTTCACTTTTTGGAGTGTCAGTAAAACCGACTTTTTCACGCAAAATATTTTGTGTTTGTCTTGCTACTGCCTCTCCAGAATCTATAATTTGAATATGATCAGGAAGTATTTTTTTAATCTGCGGAATTAAATACGGATAATGACTGCATCCTAAAACAAGATAATCAATATTAGCATCGATCATAGGCTGTAGATATTCCTCTAATAATTGCGTCATTTCCGGAGAATATAAATTGCCATCTTCAATTAATTTAACCAGACCGTAACCAACCTGCTCAATAATTGTAGTATGCTGAAACATCTCTGCAGTTTTATTAAACAGTTCGCTGTTTAAGGTTCCTTTTGTAGCCAGAATACCAATTACCTGCGTTTTAGAATTATTGGCAGCAGGTTTTATTGCAGGTTCAATTCCTATAAACGGTATATCATAATCATTACGAAGTTCCCAAATTGCATTTGTCGTCGCAGTGTTGCATGCCACTACAATTAATTTACAATTGTTTTCAAGTAAAAACTCTACATTTTTTTTACTTAAGGCAACAATCTCTTCTTTTGTTTTTTGACCGTAGGGAGCATTTTTGCTATCGGCTAAATAAATTGTTTTTTCGTTTGGAAGTAAATCGTGAATTTCTTTCCAGATTGAAGTCCCTCCAATGCCAGAGTCGAAAACGCCTATAGGATTATTGTTTGTCATAATACAAAATTAGTATTTTTTGAAATAAAAATATATTCCAATTTAGTAGAAATCTGGAAATATTAATGGATTTTAATTTTAAATAAATGTAAAAAAAAACTGCTTAAATTTTAAAAATTTAAGCAGTTTAATTATAAGGAATTCGTTTATTAGAATCCTAAGTCTTTTTTCACGTCAGCAGTAATGTTTGGACCATCAGCTAATAAAAGAGTAGAACCATCTAAAACATATTGGAAACCTTTAGCTTTACCAACTTTTTGGATAGAAGCTCTTACTTTTTCCATTAAAGGTTTTACGATATCAGTTTCTTTTTGTTGAAGTTCTTTTTGAGCATTGTCTCTGTAGTCAACAATTCTTTTTTGCATATCCTGAACTTCTTTAGAACGATCACCGTTTACAGCCTCAGTTACAGTTGCTGCTTCAGCTTCATACTTTTTGATTTTAGTTTGGTATTCGTCAACCATTTTTTTGTATTCAGCATCATATGTCCCACTTAATTTTTGCAGTTGATTTTGAGCATCTAGCATAGCAGGCATTTTCGACATAATCTCGCTAACATCAACATGGGCAACCTTCGCCTGTGCGTTCATTGTATTACTTGCTCCTAAAATAAGTATTGCAGCAATTAGTAAAGTTTTGATTTGTTTCATCATTTTAAAAAATTAATTAATTATTGGTCGTATTTGTTTTTTGTGTTTCGGCCTCTTTTGCTTTTTTAGCCGCTTCTCGTTCTTCGAGTATTTTTTTTCTTCTCTCTTCTAATTCTTTTTTACGTTGTTCGTAAAGCTTTTGTCTTTCTGCTGCTTTATCTACTGCAGGTTCTGTTGTCGCTGGGTCAGTAGTTGTTGCAGCAGCAGGTTTAGCTGTTTCTCCAGGTTTAGCCGTTTCAGTTGTTTTTGCTGCCTCGGTTGTTTTTGCTGGTTCAGAAACCGTGCCATTTTTTTTAGCTTCACGCTCTGCCTGAATTGCTTTTCTTCTGTCGTCGTATTCTTTTTTCTTAGCTTCCTGCTCCAGTCTTCTGTCTTCAATCAGTTTTTCTCTCGCAGTTCTCTTTTCATCTAATGCTTTTTGACGATCTGCCATTGCCGGATTTTCATCAATTGCATTTTCCTTGCTCTCTTTAGCTTCCTGATCTTTCAATTGTTTTTTAGTCAATTGTTCTCTTTTCTCAGTTCTGTTTAAAATACGCAGTACCTGATCACTAATATCGAATCTTTTATTACTAAAAAGCATTGTCAAATCTGACGATTTATCAAAAATGAAATCATAATTTTTAGCTTCGGCAATATCTTGAACAGCTGTAAAAACCTGATCCTGAATTGGCTTTGCTAAAGCTGATTTCTGTCTCATTAAATTTCCATCAGCACCAAATTGTTTTTGTTGATATTCCAGCATTTCGTTTTCCTGAAATTTTATTTCAGTTTCTCTTTCATCAATTAATTCTTTAGTCAATAAAGCTTTTTCCGCCTTAAGATTTTCTTTAAGCGTATTGATGTTTAATTTTTTGGCTTCTATTTCTTGCTTCCACTTTTGAGCTTTTAGCTCTAATTGTGATTTTGCTTCTTTGTAATCAGAAACATTTTCCAAAATATATTCCATATCAATGTAACCGATTCTAGTCGTTTTACCTTGACCCTGAATTGTATTTACGGCAATCAAGACTAAAAATATAAATAAAAACCGTTGTTTCATAACATTACTTTATTTTGAATTTTTAGCCAAAGGTATTAAAATTTGTACTAAAACCCGCACTAAAACTGTTGACCAATAATAAAATGTGTTTCCCATCCATTTGCCTTGTTTGTAACAGACCCTGGAAGAGCATCAAAACCGTAACCAAAATCAATTCCTAATAATCCAAATGCAGGCATGAATACACGTAAACCAGCACCAGCAGAACGATTTAAATCAAACGGATTGTAATCTTTAAACGATGGATATGATGAACCTGCTTCTAAAAACGTCAATGCATAAATCGATGCAGACGATTTTAATGTAATAGGATAACGTAATTCCATCGAGAATTTGTTATACACAGTAGCTCCAATCTGTTGTCCCAATGAATTAACAGGTGTCAGCGAGTTGTTCGGATAACCTCTTAATTGTATTGTTTCTCTACCATCCATTGAATAGTTTGCCATTCCATCTCCTCCTAAATAGAAACGCTCAAACGGAACAACTCCTCTTGATTGATCATAAGCTCCTAAGAAACCAAATTCTGTTAATGTTCTTAAAACTAATTTTCCATACACTTTAGTATACCAGTCTGCTTTAAATTTTACTTTATAGTATTCTAACCAGTTATATTTCTTTTGATCGACCTTTGCAGCATCAGTATCTGCGCTTGCATAATCTGATCCAACGCTTGATATTTTTCCTGAACTATCGGTTTTGTAATAATCTCCTTTGTTAAGAGGCTGGCCAAAGTCGTCAGATTTGTTTTCGCCTGTGTATTGTGCTTTATATTCTTTTTGATTTCCTAAATCTCCGTAATTAACCCCATTAAATAATGAGTATGGAGGCGTAACTTTTGCAGAGATGCTAAATTCAGAACCATAAGTTGGGAATATTGGGTTAACCCCTTTATTACTTCTTGAGATTCCTATTGTATAAGCAAGGTTTCTAGATGCTCCGTTACCAAATGTAAACAATCCAGTATAGTAATTGTTTAAGTCATAATGCTGATAACTCACAGATTGTGAAAGAACGAAATAATCATCCGGCACCGTTAAACGTTTTGCTAAACCAACCTGAACCGTAAAAATATTAAAACTTTGGCTTTTATCTACAGTTCTCGTTACATAATTGTTATTGAACTGTTTACTGTATGAAATTGATGAACTAAACTGTACTGGTTTTTTACCTCCAAACCATGGTTCAGAGAATGATAAACTGTACGTTTGGAAATAAGTACTTCCTTGTAAACGAAGTGCTACTTTTTGTCCGTCTCCCATAGGAAGCGGTTTATAAGCATCTTTATCAAATAATTTTCTAGCCGAGAAGTTGTTGAAAGATAAACCTAAGGTTCCAATGAAACCTCCGCCGCCGTAACCTCCTTGAAGCTCAACCTGGCTAGATCCTTTTTCTACTAATTGGTATTCAATATCAACAGTTCCTGCAGCAGGATCAACGTTTCTAAATTCGGGTTTAATAGCCTCCGGATCAAAGAAACCTAATTGACCAATTTCACGAATAGTTCTAACTAATTCTTCTTTGCTGTATTTGTTTCCTGGCTTAGTTCTTAACTCACGGTAAATAACGTGGTCATTTGTTTTGTCATTTCCAGTAACATAGATTTTATTGAAATAAGCGATAGGACCTTCTGTAATTCTAATCTCAAAATCAATTGTATCGTTTACAGTTTTTACCTCTACAGCATTAATTTTAGAGAATAAATAACCGTTGTTTTGGTATAAGTTCGTGATATCTTCCCCGTCAGGTTTTGTGTTATCAGCGATTCTTTTTTCTAGTAAAACACCATTATAAGTTTCTCCTTTTTTGATCCCTAAATAACGGTTTAACTGCTGATCTGAATAAACGGTATTTCCTAAAAACTTAATATTTCCGAAGTAATATTTGTTTCCTTCTTC
Source organism: Flavobacterium sp. NLM (assembly GCF_002210235.1). Lineage (NCBI taxonomy): Bacteria > Pseudomonadati > Bacteroidota > Flavobacteriia > Flavobacteriales > Flavobacteriaceae > Flavobacterium > Flavobacterium sp. NLM. Next base: position 60,413 of record NZ_LIAC01000012.1, on the reverse strand, counting down.
TACATTAATTTTTATAGCAAGCATATTTTTGTCTTTGTTATAAGTAACAGAGTCATAAATAATACGTGCATCACGATATCCTTTTTCTTTGTAAGCAGCGATAACTTTTTCTAAGTCAGTTTTATATTTTTCAGGGATAAATTTAGACGCTTTAAAAACACGAAGCAGATTTTTTTGTTTCGTATCCTTCATCGCAGCTCTTAATTTTGTATCGGTAAGCTGTTTGTTTCCAATGAAATCAATACTGCTTATTTTAACTTTATCTCCTTTATCTACCCTCACTAGCATGTTTACCTGATTTCCGGCAGTACTGTCGGGAGTAGTAGTAATGGTAACTTTTGTATTGTAAAAGCCGTCTTTTTTATACTTGTTTTCGATGTAATTTTTAGTAGTTGTAATTAAGTTTTCGTTTACAATTTTATTTTTAGTTAAATTGTTATCCTTAATTAATCCTTCGACTTTACTTTTCTTAACGCCGGTGATTTTAACTTCATTTAATTTTGGAAGTTCAACAATATTTAAATCTAAATAAATACTGTCGTTTTGAACCTTATTAATATAAAAAGAGATTTCGTCGAAAAGACCTAGTTTACCTAATTTTTTGATAGCGCCCGTGATTTCTTCACCCGGAACTGTTATTTCATGCCCCACTTGAAGGCCTGAGAAAGTAACAACAGTCTGCTCATTGAAGCTTATTTTACCAACAACAGAAACTTTAGCCAGAATATATTTTTTTCCTTGGTCAAAAGGAACTCTATCTTGAGCTTTAACTTGTGAAAAACTACCCAATAGTAAAAGGGTACAGATTATTTGTGGTATTCTTTTTTGTAACACTAAAAAATTATTTAATTTGTTCACTGGTTTTTCCAAATCTACGTTCTCTTTTTTGATAACTAATAATAGCCTCATATAAATCTTGATCTTTAAAGTCTGGCCACAAGACATTAGTAAAATATAATTCAGCATAGGCAATCTGCCACAACAGAAAATTACTTATTCTATGTTCTCCACTTGTTCGTATTAATAAATCTACGTCAGGTAAATTTTGCGTGTAAAGATGCTCATTTATAATTGAATCGTCAATAGTGTCTATTGAAATTATATTATTTTTAACTTTATCACTAATCACTCTAACAGCATTTACCAATTCCTCTCTGGAACCATAGCTTAAAGCAAGGGTTAACGTTAGTCTGGTATTGTTTTTGGTCTTCTCAATTACGTCTAAAAGTTCCTTTTGTGCCGATTTTGGCAATTTATCAAGATTTCCAATAGCATTAAGTCTGATATTGTTTTCTTGAAGTGTAACTAGCTCTTTTTTTAAGGAATTGATCAATATTTTCATTAATGCCTCAACTTCCAGTTTAGGACGATTCCAGTTTTCTGTAGAAAAGGCATACAGCGTTAGGTACTCAATACCTAGTTTGGCACAAGTTGTAATTGTTTTTTTTACAGATTTGGTGCCGTTTTCATGTCCAAAAGCTCTTAAAAAGCCTTGTTGTTTAGCCCAGCGCCCGTTTCCGTCCATAATAATGGCCAGATGTTTTGGTAAGTTTGATTGATCTATAGAGTCTAGTAAATTCATTTTTATTATTCTGCGCAGTAGCAAGGTTTTTGTCCAAAGGTATAAGTTAAAGTAATACCTGAAAAGACATACCAGTCATTATTATTTAAATTTCCGAATTTTAAAATGTTTGTATTGCTGGTATCAGGATTACTGCCGTCAATATTGTCGGTAAAAGTATATCGTGCGCCAACTTCGGCACCTATAACAAAATGCGGAGTTACATTTGATTTAATTCCGAGTGTTATAGGTATTGCAAATGAATTTGAATTGATCTTTTGCGTTGTACTAATGCTGTTGATATTACGGTATAAACCATCATAAATAAAAAAGCTTAAACCTGAATATATATAAGGAGTAATTTTTGTGTGATAATCATGAAGATTAAAATCGAAAAAATTAAATTCTAAACCAGCAGAAAATTCTTTTACCTCGTTTTCAAAACGATATCCTCTGTTGCTGCGGCTTGTTTCGTCTGAATCAGCATCATTTCCAAGAATATTAGACTGTGTATAAGAAAAACGATAAGAGTGCCTTGGACTTTTGTTCCATTTGTACAAAATACCAAAAGCCGGTTTATTTGGGTTAATGTAAGTTGTACTTCCAACGTCACCAACAAAGTTACTTCCGCCAACAAACACACCAAGCTCATTGATTTGAGCATTAAGTGTAATAAAAGGGAAAAAACATAACAATAAATTAAAAATTTTCTTCATTTAATTCAAAATTGCGTGCAAATATAATAATTATCAATACGAATCAAAGTTCCTTTAGATAAATGTGCTTTTTTTTCAATTTACATTATGATTTTGAGCAATTTAATGATGATTCGCTATATGCAGAACGAGAAAATGTGGTATTATCGTATAGTGATGAAGGAGAAAAGAGATTAATTTCTCTTGTCCTCTCCCCAGAGCAGTTTATTTCTTAAGGTTTTTAAGAAAGTTTCGCCCGGTATTTCAATCATTTTTATTTTATAATCTGTTTTTTTGATCTTAAGAACTGATTCGTTTTTTACCGAAGAAATTCTGGAATCTAAGGAAACCAAATATTGGTCTTCTCTTCCTGTTACGCGTAAAGTGATTTCTGTATCGTCTGGAATAACAAGTGGTCTGGCGGTTAAATTATGTGGTGCGATTGGTGTAATTACTAAACTTTTTACATCTGGAGTTAAAATAGGTCCTCCGCAGCTTAATGAATATCCTGTAGAACCTGTTGGAGTAGAAATAATCAAACCATCTGCCCAGTAAGAATTTAAATATTCATTGTTTAAATAAGTATCAACAGTAATCATCGAAGTCGTATCTTTTCTGCTGACAGTAACCTCGTTCATTGCAAAATTAAGTTCTGCGAAAGCATCATTTTTAGGTTCGCAGGATATGCCCAGTAAAGTTCTTTCAGAAGTTGTGTAGTTTTGATCGATAACATATTGCAGTAAACTGTCAATGTTTTCTTTTTGAACTTTTGCAAGAAACCCTAATCTTCCTGCATTTATACCTAATAAAGGAATACCTGAATTACGAACAAAAGCCGCCGCTCTCAAAATCGTTCCATCGCCGCCAATACTAATCAGCATTTCAAAACTATTATCTAAAGTAGTACTTGGAGAAAAAGTTTTATACTCCTTTTTTACAAGCTGCTTATCGTAAAGCATGTCCAGAAAATTTTCCTCAATTACCATTTCTACATTATTAGAATTGAAAAACGAGAAAATGTCTTTTATAATAGGTTCGGTACTGTTTTGATAATATTGTCCGTAAATGGCTATTTTCATTCTTCTTAATTAGATAATGAGGAAATGTGTTAATTTGATAATTTATTAGTTGAGAACATTTTCTAATTTAAATATTAAGATACTTGTCTAAATAATCAGAACGTTCTTTTAAACTATTAATATAGGTATCTTCCTGATGTTCTGAAATGATTTCATAACCATATCTTCTATACGTCTGAATAATTTCGTTCATCGCTCCCAAACCTATTTTTATGGTAATCTGAACATTTTCCACATCAGCTTCAGAAACAAAACAGCCCAAAATTTTACCGTTATTACTTTCTACAATTTGCGTTACTTCGCTCATTGAATAATCCAGCAGTCCTTTTTGAACAATAATAATTCCTCCTTGTTCCTTTAAAAATGGCGTTTCCTGAAAAAATTTCATAATATCTTCCATTTCATAATAGCCTATATAGCTGTTATTTTCATCAAGAATTGGAATAATATTAGTGTGATTTTTTGCAAAGACTTCCAGGACATCCAGCCAGATCATTGATTTTCTGGCAAAAAAGCGTTCTAAAGTGTATTTGTAGTCAATAGCTTTTTTATCGGTATCAAACGTTTCCACATCATCAGAAGAAATACTTCCAATGAAAATCCCATCTTCTAAAATCGGGAAATGAGAAAAATTTACATCGATGAAAAAGTCCTGAATCGAGGCTATCGTTTCCTGACTATCAATCGCTCTGAAATCATTTGTGATATAGTTTGTAATTTCTGTCATAAATCAATCGAAGATATTTGATGCAAAATAATCAAAAAATACCAAAAACTGCTGCGTTTTACTTTGTATTTTTGTCGTAACAAATATAGTGTTACTTGAATTAATTATCTATTTATATGACAAAGTTAAGTGTTAATATCAATAAAATTGCAACGCTGCGAAATGCAAGAGGCGGAAATGTACCTGATTTATTAAAAGTTGCTGTCGATATTCAGCGTTTTGGAGGGCAGGGAATTACCATTCATCCGCGTCCGGACGAGCGTCATATTCGCTATCAGGATGCGCGCGATTTAAAAGCAATTGTTACTACTGAATATAATATTGAAGGAAATCCGCAGCATAATTTTATTGATTTAGTTTTAGAATGCAAACCAGATCAGGTTACTTTAGTTCCAGATGCAATTGGAGCCATTACATCTTCTGCAGGCTGGGATACCATTAAAAATCAAGATTATTTAACCGAAGTTATTCAGGAATTTCAAAGAAACGGAATCAGAACATCGATTTTTGTTGATCCGGTTTTAGAAATTATAGAAGGAGCTAAAAAAACAGGAACGGACAGAATCGAATTATATACAGAAGCTTTTGCACATCAATATGATTTAGGAAACAAAAACGGAATCGATCCGTATGTGAAAGCTGCAGAATTAGCAAACGAATTAGGTTTAGGAATTAACGCCGGACATGATTTGAGTTTAGACAATATTCAGTTCTTCAAACAAAATATTCCGGGATTGCTGGAAGTTTCAATTGGACACGCTTTAATTTCAGAGGCGCTTTATCTTGGTTTGGATAATGTTGTGAATATGTATTTAAATAAATTGAAATAAGATCTGATAATGATTACGAATCAAACGCCATTATTTTCAGAGATTAAAGAAATTATTCTCCAGTCTCGTCAGCGTGTTTTTAGGATGGCAAATTCTGTCTTACTTGAAACATATTGGCAAATAGGGAAATTAATTATTGAAGACGAACAAGAAGGAAAAGATCGTGCAGATTATGGGAAAGCTACTTTAAAGAATCTGGCAGATCAGCTCACTTTTGAATTTGGAAAAGGGTTTGATGATAGTAATCTTCGAAATATGCGTTCATTTTATAAAATGTTTCCAATTCGTGACGCATTGCGTCACGAATTGAGCTGGACACATTATCGATTATTGTCAAGATTAAATTCTGATGAAAAAATAAATTATTATTTAAATGAAAGTATTCTGAACAACTGGAATAGCAGAACGCTTCAAAGACAAATAAATTCATTGGCATTTGAGCGTGTTTTGGAACACAAAAGGATTGAAACAAAACCTGAGACAATTCATAATTTAATAAAAGACCCGTATATTTTTGAGTTTTTAGGATTGTCTGCTGAAACTAAAAATTCAGAACGGAGCATAGAAACTTCAATAATAGATCATTTGCAACAATTTTTATTGGAATTTGGAAAAGGGTTTGCATTTGTAGCACGCCAACAACATATTGTTACAGATACTTCTGATTTCTATATTGATTTAGTGTTTTATAATTATATTTTGAAATGCTTTGTAATCATTGACTTAAAAACGGGTTCATTGTCTCATCAGGATATTGGACAAATCGATATGTATGTACGTATGTATGATGATTTGAAAAAAGGAGAATCAGATCAGCCTACAATTGGAATTTTACTTTGTTCTGAAAAAGATGAAACAATTGTGAAATATTCTGTTTTAGCAGATAAAAAAAGTGTTTTTGCAAGTCAATATTTACTTTATATGCCGAAAGAAGAAGATTTGAAAGCGCTGATTGAAAGTGATATTCAAAAATTTCAATTAGATAAGGAACATTAAAAAAATAAGATTAAAATTAAAACAATTATAACCTGATGTAATTGGGTTATAATTGTTTATTTTCGCACTTTTCTTATTAAAATTAAGTGTCGAAATCTATTATTCTTTTTTTATTATTATCCTTTTCCAACCTTTTTGCACAGTCAAATGTTAGGATATCAGGAAATGTAAAATCATCCGAAAATCAAAATTTAATTGGTGTCAATGTTTCTTTTGAGATAAACAAAAAACAGCTGTATACTATTACAGATACTTTAGGTAACTTTTCAGAAAGCATTCCTTCAGGTAATTTGGTTCTAAAAATTAACCATTTAGATTTTATACCAAAAACTATTTATTGCAATCTTCAAAAAGATACCATACTTTCTATTGTTTTAGAAAAAGATATTTCGCTTTTAAAAGAAGTGATTATTTCGAATGATAAAAAAAGCGGAATCAAAACTTTATCCGGCGGTAAACTTTCTTTTAATTTAAAAGAATTAAACGCTGTTCCAGCACTTTTAGGAACTACAGATATTATAAAACTTTTGCAATTGACACCGGGAGTACAAAATTCAGGAGATGCAAACGGTTACTTGTACGTGCGCGGCGGTGATCCCGGACATAACGCCATTTTATATAATGAAGCTCCCATTTATGGAATGTCTCATTTATTAGGGATTTTCCCTTTTTACAACGCAGATCATATTAAGGATGTAGAATTTGATAAATCAAGTTCGAATGCAAAATATGGCGGACGATTAAGTTCGACAACAGTTTTAAACACCAATAAAAAATTACCATCAGAGTTTTCGATTCAGGGAAATGCCGGAATTTTGGCTTCGCAGGTAACATTGGCAGTTCCTCTTAATGATAAAACAGGATTTTATGTATCTGGAAGAAAAACTTATATAGATGAAGTTGTAGGCCCAATATTAAAATCTGGTTCAGATAGCAATGATGTTCAGGATATGAAATATGGTTTTTCTGATGCGAATTTTACTTTTTTATCCCAAGTTTCTAAAAAGAATATGTTTTCATTAGATGCTTTTTTTAGTGGAGATGAGTTAAAAATAAAAGACGAAAATCTGGCGTTGCGAACGAATTTAAAATGGAGCAATTTTACAGTTTCCCCATCTTTAACCACAACATTTTCTCCAAAAGTAAACATGTCTAATTCGGTTTATTTTAGTCATTATTCTAATGATTTAAGTATGGAACAGGCAACAATTCAATTTGGAGTTTCTTCTTTTGTAAAAGATTTTGGATTTACAAATTCAGTTAGATTTTCAATTCATAATATTCCATTTGAATCAGGATTGCAATATGTTTATCATAATTTGCAGCCTCAAAAAGTGAATGTAGAAAACCTGACAACGCTTGATAATTATTCCCAAAGAATAATTAATGCCAATGAAGCAGCAATTTTTCTAAACGCAAAACCGAAGTTATTTGAAAACGTAACGGCCGATTTAGGACTTCGAATTAATTATTATACTTCGGGATCAGATTCGTATTTGCATTTTCAACCGCGCGCTGTGCTGAATTATTATGCGAATGAAAGATATTCATTTTATGCTTCTTATAATAGACAATATCAATATTTGAGTTTGATTACAACTTCAAGCGTTGGTATTCCAACAGATTTTTGGATTGCGAGTTCTGATGGAATAAAACCACAATCGTCTAATGAATTTGCTGTTGGTTCCAATCAAAATATTACCAGAAATTTTTCTTCTTCATTTGGCGGATTTTATCGTTCGATGAAAAATCTGCTGGAATATCCGTATGGAATAACGCAGTTTAATGAAATCACAACGCTCAAAAATGATTTGTATGTAGGTGAAGGAAAAGCATACGGATTTGAAATGATGCTGAAAAAAAGCAACGGAAAATTTACTGGCTGGCTGAGCTACACATTAAGCTGGTCTGATCGAAATTTTGATGAATTGAATAATGGAAAAACGTATTTTGCGAAATATGACAGACGCCACAATCTTTCAGTTGTCGGAATGTATGATTTAAATGCAAAATGGAATTTTGGAGTTACTCAAATTTTTGGCTCCGGAAATCGATTTACAATGCCAACTTCCTGGTACTTCATAAACAATAATCCTGTTAAAGAATACTCAGGATATAATAATGCACAAATGCCGGATTATATTAGGACTGATCTTTCGGCAAATTATTATTTTATAAAAACGCAGAAAAAAGAAAGTGCTTTAAACTTTTCTATTTACAATGCATTCAATATTTCAAACCCGGTTTATGTTGTTTTAGATGTAGAAGTAAACGAAGATAAAAGCAAAGTTGTGGTAAAGCAGGAAAAAAAGGTTTTATACCGAATTCTTCCTTCTGTTAGCTGGAGATTTAAATTTTAAAGATGAAAAAATATATACTATTTCTTTTTGCTTTAGTACTAACAAGTTGTTCAAAAGACGACTTTAGTGAACAAAAAAACCTGGAATCAAAAATAGTCGTTGAAGGCTGGATTGAAGAAGGTGATTTTGCCAATGTTTTACTGTCGAGCAGTATTCCGGTTAAGGATGTTATTGATTCTACAAATGTTTTAAATCATGTAATTCGATCTGCAAAAATCACAATTTCTGATGGTGTGAATTCAGAAGTTTTAAGAGTGAAAAACGATAAAAACAGAATTCCTCCATTTGTGTATTTCGGGTCAACATTAAAAGGAGAAGCCGGAAAAGAATATTCTATTAAAATTGAATACCTAAATCGTGTTGTTGAAGCTGTAACATCAATTCCAAAATCGGTGCCGCTTAAAAGTGCAGAATATATAAAGAAGAATGCAATAGATACAACCGGTTATATTTTTGTAAAATTTGATGATCCGCCGGCCGAAAAAAACTATTACCAAATCGCTACAAAAATTGACGGCGAAGAACCCATTTTTGTGCCTTCGTTTTATGGCAATTTAGACGATAAAAACTTCGAAAATTCTTCGGTTTCTGTGCAGATAAACAGAGGTGTTTTGTTGTTCCCTAAAACAAAATTCACGCCTTATTTTGCCGATGGAGACGTTATTTATGTAAAACTAAGAACTCAAACCAAAGAAGCATTAGATTTTTGGAACAGCTGGCAAAACGAAATCGTAAACAGCAAAAATCCTATTTACCCGTCAAACACAAGTTTAAAATCGAATATAAAAGGAGGTATTGGTATTTGGGCAGGATATGGGCAAAGTACTATAATTGTGAAAACGCCTCCAAAAAAATAAAGCCGATTTGAAATATTCAAACCGGCTTTAAATTGTATTTTTTAAAAACTATTTTTCTTCTTTATTAAAAGCACTAATAAAGTCTTCAAATTTAGTTTGGAATGTATCAAATCCTTCAGAGAAGTAAGTACTCATAGATACTTCAGTATTATCATTGAATTTTAAATAATAATCTTCACCATAGTATTGTACTTTAAACTCTTCGTTATAAGACCAGTAACCATCAGGATTCCATTGGTCAACTGTCCATACAGGTATGTTAGCATAATAGCTGTAATCCTCTGCAGAATGTTGTATAATATCTGCTATTTTAGTTCCGTCTTTTTTAGAAACTAAAACCAATTTTATATTTTTATTAAAATTGACAGCACTTCCTTCGGAGTATTTTTTCTCATATACATTTTTTGCTGTATAATAAGCTTTAAAATCAGTTTTAGGGTTTTGATAATCAGGATAATCAGGGTGTACTACGCTTTTTTCTAATGCTGCTTGATCTGCCGCTTCACTAACTAAATCCATATCGGCAACAATAATGAAATTATCCATTAATTGGAATAAACCATTTGCTTTACCTCTGTATTGAGTAAGTTCTTCATTAGCAAGTAATTTGTCAATTTCAGCGTTACTTCCGGCATTAAAGTTAATTAGAGTTTTTCCGTTGTAAGTAAGAGATGCTTTTGAGGTATTTTGCGCTGCCTTAACACCACTCATTTCCCAAGTGTAACCATCGTTCAAAGTCATTTTGTATGCAAAATCAGTAGGGATTTCTTTTCCGTTTGCATATTTTGCAGTTTGTGTAAATACAGCCGCTTGAGCATTATCAATTGTTAAAACTGCATCTGCAGAAAGTGGAAGAAAGAAATAGTCTGTTATTTCTTCATCGTCATAATAATTAGTGGCGAATTTTACTTTTATGTCAGATGAAACACTTTTAGAAGTAAAAACAGCATTGTTTACAGTTTGAGATTTTTTAGCAGGGAAAACAAATTTTAGCTCTGTAGTTGAAGCTGTTTTTACCCATTTTTCGTTGGTATTATTCCATGTATAAACACCATAGACACCAGAAACAGTTAAAATATCTTCAATGCCATTATCATCTTTTCCATCAAAAAGCTCAATTTGATCAACACCTAACAATCTTGATAAATTTTCTAATGCTTCAATAGCTCCAGAACTTTTCGTTTTGTCCAGCTCAGTAAGCATTTGATTAGCTTCAGCCTCTAATTTTAATTTTTGCTCACCAGGAGTTAATTTAGAATAAGGCTGTTTAACAATTGCAGCAATTTGTTCTTCTAATGATAATTCTGTTTCAGGTTTAGTAGTTTCATCATTGCTTTCGTCGCTTGAACATGAAACCATAAGCTGCGAAGCAACTAATGATAATAAAAGGAATTTTTTAATCATAAAGGTGGTATTAATTAATTTGGATTTAAATCAAGTTTTTGGTTTTGATTTCGGGGCGCAAGATAGCTTATTTGATTCTATTAACTTTACGGGATCACGTAAAAATGTAAACTTTTTTCTATTAATATTAATTGTAAAAAATATCTCGAAGAACACATTCTGTTACAGATTAATAGATAAGTTTTTTACATTTGTAGCAGAATTTTAAAAGAAAAATTTAATGCTTTACTCAAAAATAGAAGGCGAAGGAAAATCATTTATCATCATGCATGGATTTCTTGGAATGTCTGATAATTGGAAAACGCTGGCAGGACAATATGTTGAGGCCGGATTTCAGGTTCATATTTTAGATTTAAGAAACCACGGACGCAGCTTTCATTCTGACGAATGGAGTTACGAAGCGATGGTTCAGGACGTATATGAATATTGTCAGGCAAATAATCTGACAAGAATTGATATTCTTGGACATTCGATGGGTGGAAAAGTGGCGATGCTTTTTGCGACAACACATTCTGATCTTGTAGATAAATTAATTGTGGCAGATATTGGACCGAAATTTTACAAACAGCATCATCAGGATATTTTGGCAGGTTTAAATGCAGTTGATTTTTCTGTAAAGCCAAGCCGAAATGATGTTGAAGCAATCGTCGCAAAATATGTTTCTGATTTTGGAACGCGCCAGTTTTTATTGAAAAATTTATATTGGAAAGAACCCGGACAACTTGCTTTCCGTTTTAATTTGGAGGTTTTCAATAATAATCTCGATGCTATCGGGAAACCATTGGCGGAAAATTTAGTTTTTAATAATCCAACCTTGTTTATTAGAGGAGGAGAATCTGGATATATTTTAGATACAGATTTGGATGAAATAAGAAAACAGTTTCCGAATTTTAAACTAGAAACTATTCCGGGCGCAGGACACTGGCTTCATGCCGAAAATCCTAAAATGTTTTTTGAACTGACAACCGAGTTTTTGAAAGAGTAATTTTAAAATGCTTTAGCCATTAATAATATTAGGTAAATTGATAGTGCGCTATTAATTAAAGAAATCTTAAAAATAAGAATTTACTTACATATAAACATTAAAATTCATAAATTTGCATTTTGAATTTTAATGTTTATAATTTAATGGATTTCAATTTTTATAATTTATTTGACGAAAGTGGTTTAGGGTTGATTTATTTGTATTCCTCTCCATTTTTTGCACTTTTGATTTTTGTCGAAATGCTCTTTAGTCATTTTGGTAAAAAAAACCTGTATACTAAAAATGACGTTTTTGTAAATGTCACATTTGCGATGCTTAATTTTGCATTAGATTTTATAATGAAATCGTTTGCTTTTGGGGTTATGTTTTTCTTTTTTCAACACCGTATTTTTTCTTGGAATATACACATTTGGTATTATTGGGTTGCTGTTTTTTTACTACAGGATTTCGCATATTATTTATTGCATGTTGTAGATCATAAATCAAGGTTTTTTTGGTCCGTACATATTACGCATCATAGCTCAGAATACTATAATATTTCTACCGGATTCAGGTCGCCTGTTTTCCAGCCACTTTATCGTTATTTGTATTTTTCTCCTTTGGCTTTTCTAGGTTTTAACCCTTGGCATATTATGGTGGCTTATGCATTGTTTCAGGTTTATGGAACTTTGGTACATACTCAAAGTGTAAAAAGTATGGGTATTTTAGAATGGATTTTAGTGACACCATCGCATCACAGAGTGCATCATGCCAGAAATATTAAATATTTAGACAAAAACATGGGAATGGCATTAATAATTTGGGATAGAATATTTGGGACTTTTCAGAAAGAAGAACCAGAAATACCCGTGAAATTTGGAATTTATCCAAAACCAAAAGATGATAGTGCTTTTGAACTTTTATTTTACGAATGGAAAAAAATGTGGAAAGATATTAAGCAGCCTAACATCGGTTGGCAAAACCGATTGAAGTATATGTTTTATGCTCCCGGCTGGAAACCAAACGGACAAGGAAAAACAGTAAAAGATTATCAAAGAGAATATGAATTGAAGCAAAATAAAATATTAAACTAACCTGAAAATTTAATTTAAGAAACCATTTCTGAATAAATATAGGGTTAGAAAAAAATCATTACTTTTATTAAAATTTTAAAAGAAAAAGTTATGAAATTAATACTAAGACTTCTTGTCACGGCAGCTTTAGTCTTGTTGATCGCGAATTTTTTACCAGGGGTTCATGTTGCCAGTTTTGCCACGGCTGTTATAGTTGCAGTGGTTTTAGGATTGTTAAATGTTTTTATAAAACCAATTTTGGTAATATTAACTTTTCCGGTTACAGTTATTACGCTGGGGCTATTTTTACTGGTCATCAATGCTATAATAATTATACTTTGCACTTATATTGTGGGAGGTTTTGCAGTCGAATCATTCTGGACAGCATTATTTTTCAGTATTATTTTGTCTATTCTTCAGTCAATTACTTACAAAATATTAGGAGACGATAAATAAATCAAAATTAAAAGCACATAAACTGCTTCAAATACAATAAATTAAAAACTTGGTTGGGTTGCAAAAATTTTATAATTTTGCAACCCAATTTTATTATGTAAATTAAAGAAGAAGATGGATATTAAAAGAGTAGCAATAGACGCTGTAAACGAGACAATTGTATTGAACGTTGTTCATATGGATTATAAAGGTCAAGTGGCAAAAAGAATCAACGAAAAATTGCCTTTAGCGCAAGTAAAAGGATTTAGAAAAGGACAAGTTCCTAAAGATCTTGTTGAAAAACAATACGGAAAGGGTATTAAACAAGAAGAAATTAAAAAAGTAGTTGATTTGGCTTTAGAGCGTTTTATTCAATCTGAAAGATTAAATCTTTTAGGAACTCCTCTTGCTAAAGAAAACGAAAACATTGACTGGGATGCAGAAGAATTAACTTTTGAATACGAAATTGGTTTAGTGCCAAACTTTGAAATTGATTTAGAAGCTAAAAACAATATCGTAAAATATATCGTTACTGCTGATGATAAATTAATCGACGGACAAGTAGAGCGTATCCAAAAACAATTTGGAAAAGCAATTCCTCAGGATAAAGTTGAAGCTGATTCAGATTTAACAGGAACTTTTACAAACGAAGAAAAAGGTATCAGCAATACAACTACAATTTCTGTATCTACATTCAACAAAAAAGCCGGAGATAAATTCATCGGTAAAAAAGTTGGAGATGTTGTTAAAGTAAGCACAAAAGGTTTATTTGAAGACGATCACCAATTAATGGATTACTTAAAAGTATCTCATGATGATGTTCACGGTTTAGATATCGAAGTAAACTTTACAATCGAAGCTATCAACGGTGCTGAATTGGCAGAATTAAACCAGGAATTATTTGATAAACTTTTTGGTGAAGGAAAAGTAGCTTCTTTAGAAGACTTAAAAGCTAAAATTAAAGAAGATGCTGAAGCTCAATTTGCACAGCAAGCAGACCAAAAATTATTATTAGACGTTCAGGATTTCCTAATCGAAAATACAAAATTTGATTTACCAGCTGAATTCCTTAAAAAATGGTTACAAACTGTTGGAGAGAAAAAACTTTCTGCAGAAGAAGCTGAAGTTGAATACGCAAGATCTGAAAAAGGTTTACGTTTTCAATTAATTGAAGGAAAAGCAATGGCTCAAAGTAATATCCAAATTACATTTGAAGATTTAAAAGAGTTTACTTCAGGCGCTATCAGACAACAAATGGCTCAATTTGGACAAACAAATCCAACTGACGAAGAAGTTCAGGGAATCGTGGCTAGAGTTTTATCTAACCAGGAAGAAGTGAAAAGACTTTCTGAGCAGGTTGTAGCAGCTAAATTGTTAGATTTATTCAAAGAGAAAGCAAATCCAACAACTAAAGAAGTTACTTACGAAGAATTTATTGCAGCTTCTTACGGAGAATAATTTCTGAAAAATAATTATATTTGAGCGTCGGCAGTTTTTCTGCCGACGCTCTTTTTTTTGTTTCAAGTTTAAAGTTTCAGGTTTATTGAAGTTCGAGAACTTTAAACTTGAAACAAAATTAAACCTGAAACAAAAACTAAGACAAATTGACATTCTTTAGAAATAGGTACAACCTTTGATGGAGAATATATATTAAATAAAGTAAACTTAGAACAGATACATATGAACTACGGTAAAGAATTCAAAAAATTTGCTACAAAGCACCAAGGAGTAAACGCTATGTACTATGACAAAATCATAGCTGCGATGAACCCAACGAATATGACTCCATATATCATCGAAGAACGTCAGTTGAATATTTCTCAATTAGACGTTTTTTCAAGATTAATGATGGACAGAATTATCTTTTTAGGAACTGGTATCGACGACCAAATCGCTAATATCGTTCAGGCTCAGTTATTATTTTTAGAAAGCGCTGATGCATCAAAAGATATCCAGATTTATTTAAATTCTCCTGGAGGAAGCGTTTACGCAGGATTAGGAATTTATGACACAATGCAATTTATTAAACCAGACGTAGCTACAATTTGTACAGGTATGGCAGCTTCTATGGGAGCAGTTTTATTATGTGCAGGAGCAGCAGGAAAACGTTCGGCTCTGCCACATTCACGTGTAATGATTCACCAGCCATCTGGAGGAGCACAAGGTGTTGCAACAGATATGGAAATCAACTTACGTGAAATGTTGAAATTAAAAGATGAATTATATCACATCATTTCGCAGCATTCAGGACAAACCTTTGACAGAGTTCACAAAGACAGTGAGCGCGATTACTGGATGATCGCTGAAGAAGCAAAAGAATACGGAATGATTGATGAAGTATTAAGAAGAAGCTAATTTTTTTTAAGCTTCTAAGTTGCTAAGACGCTGAGAATCTAAGTGTTCTTTGTAATTTAAAATCAAAATAAAAATCAAATATTAAGCTGTAAAGGCGTTAAGTTTTAAAGTTTTAGATAAAAAAAGCTTAGAAACTTAGTATCTTTGCAGCTTAGTAACTTAAATAAAGAATGGCAAAAGTAGTATTAGAATGTTCGTTTTGTGGAAGAAAAAAGCCAGAAACTAATTTATTAATTGCTGGTATTAATGCACATATTTGCGATAAGTGTATTGAACAGGCACACGGAATTGTTCTAGAAGAATTAAAATCAAGCGGAAGCGCGAAACTTGTTGGCGACTTAATTTTAAAGAAACCAAAAGAAATCAGAGCTTTCCTGGATCAATATGTTATTGGTCAGGACCAGACAAAAAAAGTAATGTCAGTTGCGGTTTACAATCACTACAAACGTTTAATGCAGCAGCAATTAGACGATGAAGTAGAAATTGAAAAAAGTAACATCATTATGGTTGGTCAAACCGGAACAGGAAAAACATTGGTTGCTAAAACAATCGCAAAAATGTTAGATGTTCCTTTGGCTATTGTTGATGCAACAGTATTAACAGAAGCTGGTTATGTAGGAGAAGATGTTGAAAGTATTTTAACCCGTCTTTTACAAGCTGCCGATTATGATGTAACCAAAGCAGAAAGAGGAATCGTATTTATTGATGAAATTGATAAAATAGCCCGTAAGAGCGATAATCCGTCAATAACACGTGACGTTTCTGGTGAAGGTGTCCAACAGGCTTTATTGAAATTATTAGAAGGAACAGTTGTAAACGTACCGCCAAAAGGAGGACGTAAACACCCGGACCAAAAATTTGTTGAAGTAAATACACAAAATATCCTGTTTATTGCAGGAGGAGCTTTTGATGGAGTAGAACGTATTATTTCTAAACGTTTAAACCGTCAGGCAGTTGGATATTCTACTTCTAAAAATGTAGACAATATCGATAAAAATAACCTGCTTCAATATATTATTCCAAAAGACATTAAAGATTTTGGTTTAATTCCGGAGATAATTGGTCGTTTACCGGTATTGACACACATGGATCCTTTAGATAAAGAAACACTTCGTGCTATTTTGACACAACCTAAAAATGCATTGGTAAAACAATATCAGAAATTATTTTTAATGGATGAAGTTGAGTTTACGATTACCGATGAAGCTTTAGACTTTATTGTAGACAAAGCATTAGAGTACAAATTAGGAGCACGTGGATTACGTTCGCTTTGCGAAGCAATCTTGACAGATGCAATGTACGAACTGCCAAGTTCTGACGATAAAGTTTTAGTAATCGATAAAGATTATGCAGAACATACTTTAAGTAAAAACTTATTGAAGCGAATGGAAATTGCTTCGTAAATTTCATACCACTTTGTCAAAGTTTAAACTTTGACAAAGTTTCACTTTTAAACCTGTTCATTTATTTGAGCAGGTTTTTTTTATACTTTTAAAGTAAGATTTCCGTTTTGGATTTTGTGTAAATTGTAAGCATGAAAAATATGATTTTTGTAATTGGTTTAGCCTTGATTTTATCTTGTAATCAAAAAGATAAAAATGAAATGTTGGTTTCTAAAAACGAAAACAAAATAGAAGTAATTGAAAAAGAGAAACCTCGTGCTGAAATTGATTACAGTAAATTTTATAAAGAAGCAAAACAATACTGCCTTCAAAATAATTTAAATAAAGATAAATTTATTCTAATCGATCTGGGACTGCATTCTGGTTTAAAGAGATTCTTTATTTACGATTTTAAGAAAAACCTAGTTGTAAAATCATCTATGGTAAGTCACGGCTGCGGCGATAACAGATGGGGCGGAACACTAACTAAAGAAAAACCGCAGATTAGCAACGAATTTGATTCGCATTGTTCCTCGCTGGGTAAATATGTTATTTTAGACCGAGGCGTAAGTCAATGGGGAATAAAAGTCAATTATATTTTGCAGGGAAAAGACAAAACGAATTCAAATGCTAGAAACCGTGCCATAGTTTTACATTCCTGGGAAGCAGTTCCGGAAAATGAAGTTTATCCCGAAGGAACACCGGAAGGCTGGGGCTGTCCCGCAGTTTCAAACGAAAGCATGAAAGAAATTGACGAACTTTTAAAAACAAATAAAAAAGTCCTGATGTGGATCATCAAAGCTTAGTTTTCAAAAGGTCTTTTTTTCTAATGAAAATAAAAATGTTATAAATAGCCCTGATCGAAACGGCATCCTTTTGCTGTGGGGTTCACAGCAAAAGATATAGTGTAGAGCAGGACAAATTGTCTTTTGAAAAACAAAATTTCTGCTCCTAAAATAAACTACTGAACCCTAAACTTCTCCCGATATTCAATAGGTTTCATGCCCACCATTTTATAAAATACCTTTCTAAAAGCTTTTGGATCGTTGTATCCGGTTTTTTCAATAATTTCTGAAATTGAAAGCTGCGTTTGTTCCAAATATTTTTTTGAACTTTCAACTCTAATATTCTGCAGATATTCAATTGGCGGAATTCCTGTAACTTGTTTAAAACGGCGTGTCATGTTTCTGGCACTTGTTGGAATATCTTTGGTAATTTCTTCCAGTTTTTCGATACTGTGATATTGGCTTTCAATTTTTTGCTGTAACATCGCCACCAAAGTATCATTATGCAAATGATTCGGTCTAAAAGTGCTAAAATAGCTCTGTTTGTATCGGTTTAAATCAATCGAGAAAATCTTGGCAATTTGCACTGCAATTTCATTTCCGCAATATTTTTGAACCAAAAGAATCAATAAATGAAACGTTGAGGTAGATCCGCCGCTCGTATACAAACTTCCGTCAGCTGTTAAAGTTTCTTCGGGTTTTAATTTTACCATTGGGAAAGCTTTTGTAAAAGCACTGCAAGCGTCGACATGAGTTGTTGCCAGTTTTTCATTCAATAATCCCGAAGCAGCAAACAAAAATGCTCCCGTACAAAAACTAGCTAATTCAGCCCCTACCTGATGTTGTTTTTGCAACCACGGAATAAATTTTTTATTCTTCGCAATCATTTCACTCATATTATCCGTAGTAAAAGCCGGAATCAAAATGAGTTCTAAAAGGATATCAGAATTCTCGATCGTATTAACTTCATATCCAAACAAACGTTCCTGACTAATTTGTTCTGCCAATTGAAAAACCATAATTTCAAATGGTTTGTCAACTGCCGGACTTAATTTATTTGCCGTTTCAAAAACTTCTAAAATTGCGGCTATACTTAATAATTTATAGTCGTGAGGAACGATTAAACCTACTTTCTTGCTCATGATTTTGTGGTTTTTTGGAGGATTAGCTTTATAACAAAAGTAATAAAATTGTCTTAAATGCCCCTAAAGTTGACTTTTAATGTATCGCAAAGGACATTCTAAAATTCTAAATTTGTTTTAAATAAATTGTAACTTTATATATTATGGAAACGAAAATGTATTTAAATCTGGCTGTAAAAGAGCTGGATAAAGCGATAAAATTTTTTAATGAATTGGGTTTTCCTACGAATCCGAAATTTACAAATGAAAAAGGAGCTTGTATAATTATTGGTGAGAATATTAATTTAATGATTTTGGCAGAAGAGTTTTATCAGACTTTTACAGATAAGAAAATCTGCGATTCTCATACAACCAGCGAAGCCCTTATTTCTATTTCTTTAGGATCAAGAGAAGAAGTTGATGAAATGATTGAAAAAGCAGTTAAAGCTGGCGGGACTGATTATAGAAAAGCACAAGATTATGGATGGATGTACCAAAGAACTTTTCTTGACCCGGACGGACATCATTGGGAAGTTTTCTATATGGATGAAAGTCAGATTCCGGATCAGATGTAATTAATTTAAAATTTGACCAAAATGATTACAGTTCAAAATACAATTAATGCATCTATAGATAAAGTCTGGGATTTCTGGATTTCTCCAAAACATATTCAAAAATGGAATTATGCTTTTGAAGAATGGCATACGCCTTATGCAGAAAATGATTTACAGGTAAATGGTAAATTTAAATATGAAATGGCTGCTAAAGATAAAAGCGCAGGTTTTGATTTTGAAGGAGAATATACCCAAATAGAAAAATTTCGATTAATAGAATATAAACTTTTGGACAACAGAACCGGAAGTATTCATTTTGAAGAACAAGGCAAAAAGGTAAAAATCACAGAAGTATTTGAACCAAACAAAGAAGATTCTGAAAGTATGCAGGAGCAATGGTGTCAGAACGTAATTGACAATTTTAAAAAATACGTTGAAAGTGTTGAATAAGTATAATTTTTAAATATATAAATAATGATAACAGTACAGAATACAATTAACGCATCAATAAACAAAGTTTGGGATTTTTGGACATTACCGGAACATATTACAAAATGGAGTTTTGCTTCTCCAGACTGGCATACGCCTTATGCCGAAAATGATGTAAAGCAGGGCGGAAAATTCAAATCAACAATGGCCGCAAAAGATGGAAGCATGAGTTTTGATTTTGAAGGAGAATATACTTTCGTAGAACCAAACAAAACGATAAAATACGTTATGGCCGACGGAAGAAAAGTTGAAATTACCTTCAAAGAAACTTTAGATGGCGTAGAAGTAACAGAAAGTTTCGACCCGGAAACTCAAAATCCAGAAGAAATGCAGCGCGGCGGCTGGCAGGCAATTTTGGACAACTTTAAAAGTTACGCCGAGGCAAATTAGTTTTTGTTAGGTACAAAGGTTCAAAGCAACAAAGGCTCAAAGGTTTTCCCCCAATCTTAAATTAACTTAAATCACTTATATGGTTTTAAAAAAAATGTTTAACGAAAATATGAAAGAATGACGAAACAAATATGGTTAAATCTGCCAGTGAAAAGCGTGGCAAAAGCAAAAGATTTTTTCTGGAAAATAGGCTTCTCTTTTAATGAGCAGCACGATACACCAAGTTCAACCTGTATGGTTGTAGGTGAATCACATTTTGTAGTAATGCTGTTTGAAGAATCACTTTTTGAAGGTTTTTCGCAAAACAAAATAACCGATACAAAAGCAAGTTCTGAAATTTTGATTTCAATTGATGCCGAAAGTAAAGAAGAAGTTGATGAACTGGCTCAAAAAGTTCAGGATGCAGGAGGAACTATTTTTTCTTCTCCAGCCGAAAGTCAGGGATGGATGTACGGCTTTGGTTTTGCCGATATAGACGGACATCGCTGGAATGTTTTATTTATGGATTTTACTAAACTATCTTAATTATGGAAACGTTAGAATTTAAAATTAGAATTAAAGCCCCGGCTCAAAAAGTTTGGGATGTTTTATGGGAGGATGAAACTTATAGAAAATGGACAAGTGTTTTTTGCGAAGGATCTCATACCATAAGTACTTGGAACGAAGGAGATAAAATACATTTCATGACGCCAACCGGAGAAGGAATGTATAGCATAATCGAAACAAAAACGCCAAACGAATATATGGCTTTTAAGCATATAGGTGAGATAAAAGATTTTAAAGAACAGCCTCTCAATGAAGAAACCAAAAAATGGAGCGGCGCAATGGAAACCTACCGATTAATTCCAGATGGTGAATTTACAGATTTGATTGCTCGTAACGATTCGGGTGAAAAATATGTCGATTATTTCAAAGATGTTTTTCCCAGGGGTTTAGAGGTTGTGAAAGAACTTTCGGAAGAAGAGAAATAGAAGAAAGAAAAAAATTATAGAATAAAGAGAATAGAACAAAGAGAAGAGATTAAATTTTATAACTATAGCAAAGGACAACAATTTATAATTTACAACTCAAAATTAAAAAAAATATCATGGCAACAGTAAACCCTTATTTATTATTTAACGGAAATTGCGAAGAAGCATTCCTGTTTTACAAATCTGTTTTTGGCGGGGAATTTCCTTATATCGGAAAATTTAAAGAAATGCCAAAAGAAGAAGGCTGTGACGAAGTTTCAGCAGAAGATGCAGAGAGAATTATGCACGTTTCCCTGCCAATTGGAAATACAATTTTAATGGGAAGTGACAGCTCTACAAGATTTGGAGATTTACCTTTTGGTGAAAATTTTTCGGTTTCAATTAATACAGAAAGCACAGAAGAAGCTGACCGAATTTTTAACGGACTTTCGGCTGGAGGTAAAATCGAAATGCCTTTAAATAAAACATTTTGGGGCGCTTATTTCGGAATGTTCAAAGATAAATTCGGTATAAACTGGATGGTAAACTTTGACGAAAATATGCAAAACAAATAATTAAAAAGTTACGTTATTCTAATAGCGGAGCATAATTGTTAAATTACTCAGGAAAGCGCATGAATATGCGCTTTTTCTTTGCAAAAAAAACAATGATTATTCTTTTTTATCACCAAGAGATTGCCGATTTTTGTCGCTCGTTAAATAATAAAGATAAAATGGCAATAGAAGATAAAGAGATTATTTTATTAAAAGTTTCAGGACACGATAAAATAGGGGTGACAGCAGGTTTAACAGCCGTATTGGCGGCATACGATGCTAATATTTTAGATATTGGCCAAGCCGACATTCATGATACATTATCTTTAGGTATTTTATTCGAAATAGAAGCGGGTTCATCTTCTGGACCTGTTTTAAAAGACTTGTTGTTTAAAGCGTATGAATTAGAAATTAAGGTAAAGTTTATTCCAATCTCTATCGAAGACTACGAGAAATGGGTAAAATCACAATCTAAGCAGCGATACATCATCAATATTTTAGGCGAAAAACTGGCAGCGTCACAATTAGCAGCGGTTACTAAAATAATGTCAGATCAAAATTTAAATATCGATTCAATTATACGTTTAACGGGAAGAACTTCGATTGTAGAAAAAGAAGAATATCCACGTTCATGTATCCAGTTATCTGTAACGGGCGAAATTGTAAATAAAATTGTCATGACGGCAAGTTTTATGGAAATTTCAAGAACCTTAAACGTTGATATTTCTTTTCAGGAAGATAATATTTACAGAAGAAACCGTCGTTTGGTTTGCTTCGATATGGACTCTACTTTAATCCAAACCGAAGTTATTGACGAATTGGCAGAACTAAATGGAGTAGGCGCGCAGGTAAGAGCCATTACAGAATCGGCGATGAATGGTGAAATTGATTTCAACGAAAGTTTCAAACAACGCATGGCTTTGTTGGAAGGTTTGAGCGAAGACGTTTTACAAAATGTTGCTAAAAACTTGCCAATTACACAAGGAGCACACCGTTTAATGAAAGCCTTAAAATATTACGGATATAAAACCGCAATTCTTTCTGGAGGATTTACTTATTTTGGAGATTATCTTCAAAAAGAATTGGGTATCGATTATGTTCACGCGAACCAATTAGAAATTAAAGACGGTAAATTAACTGGAAAATATCTTGGCGATATCGTAGACGGACAAAAGAAAGCCGAATACCTAAAAGCAATCGCCGAAAAAGAAGGAATTCACATTAACCAGACTATTGCAGTTGGCGACGGAGCAAACGATTTACCAATGCTAAACTTAGCCGGTCTAGGAATCGCTTTCCATGCAAAACCAAAAGTAAAAGAAAGTGCTTCAACCTCAATTTCAAGTTTAGGACTTGATGGTGTTTTATATCTTTTAGGTTATCATGACAGATATATCGATATGATGTAATCAGTAAAAGTTCACGACATTTTTGTCATTTCGACGAAGGAGAAATCGCACTAGAAATTCCGCAATGTAAATCGTCAATCTTTGTCGATTATCGAGTGCGATTTCTCCTTCGTCGAAATGACATACTGAACTTATAAAAAATAAAAAACCTTAGCTTTTCAATAAAGACTAAGGTTTTTTTATGAAAAATCTTTAATAAAAATTCGTGCTAATTCGAGAAATTCGTGGCAAACCAAAAAAATTACATCTCCTTCAACTGCTCCAAATAATCTCTCTGATTCGAAAGCCTTGGAATCTTATGCTGACCACCCAGTTTATCTCTTTCTTTCAACCAGTCATAAAACAAATTTTCCCTGGCGACATTAATCACCAAAGGATTCAAGGTCATATTGTTATAGCGTTTCGCTTCGTAATCGGAATTTAAAGTCTGTAAAGTTTCATCCAGAACTTTTTGGAAAAGACCAACGTCGGCAGGTTTTTGTTTGAATTCAATCATCCATTCGTGAGCACCTTTTTCTTTGTCCTGCATAAAAATAGGAGCAACTGTATAATCGATAACTTCGGTTTGAGTGATCTGACAAGCTTTCGCAATAGCCTGATCAGTGTTTTCGACCATTAATTCTTCCCCAAAAACATTAATATGATGTTTGGTTCTTCCCGTAACTCTAATTCTGTACGGATTTAACGAAGTAAAACGAACAGTATCGCCAATTAAATAACGCCATAAACCAGAATTTGTCGTAATAACAATTGCATAGTTTTTATTCAATTCAACGTCGGCCAAACGAATCACTTTTTGATCTGTAGCTCCAAAAGTTTCCATCGGAATAAATTCATAGAAAATTCCGTAATCCAGCATCAGCAATAAATCACTTGAATTATTTAAATCCTGAATCGCAAAAAAACCTTCAGATGCATTATAGATTTCGTAGTATTTAAAATCTTTACTTGGTAAAATTTTCTTGTATTGTTCTTTATAAGGGGAAAAACTCACGCCGCCGTGAAAATAAACTTCAAGATTTGGCCAAAGTTCTAATAAACTTTGTTTGCCCGTATTTTCCAGAACTTTATTCATTAAAACCAGCATCCACGAAGGAACTCCGGCAAAACTGGTTACATTTTCATTTTTGGTTTCATTAATAATCGCTGCGATTTTAGTTTCCCATTCGCTCATTAACGAAGTTTTACTGCTTGGTGTACTGCTGAACTCGGCCCAAATAGGCATATTTTCAATCAAAATTGCCGATAAATCGCCAAAAAAAGTATTGTTGTTTTCGTAAATCTGAGAACTTCCGCCTAAGCGTAAACTCTTACCCAAAAACAATTCAGAATCTTCATTATTATTCAAATACAAACAAAGTAAATCCTTACTTCCTTTATAATGACAATCTTCAAGAGCTTCGTTACTTACCGGGATAAATTTACTTTTAGCATTTGTAGTACCGCTCGATTTGGCAAACCATTTAATAGGCGATTCCCAAAAAACGCCTTGTTCGCCCTGACGTGTACGTTCGATCAAAGGCTGTAGTTCTTCATAACTCGCAATTGGAACTCTTTCTGTAAAAGTCTGATAAGAATTTATCGATTCAAAATCATATTTTTTTCCAATAACGGTATTTTCAGATGCCAATAATAAATTA
Source organism: Flavobacterium sp. NLM (assembly GCF_002210235.1). NCBI lineage: Bacteria > Pseudomonadati > Bacteroidota > Flavobacteriia > Flavobacteriales > Flavobacteriaceae > Flavobacterium > Flavobacterium sp. NLM. The sequence goes on along the minus strand of NZ_LIAC01000012.1, from coordinate 35,803 downwards.
TGCAAAAGTTCTTCCTGAACTTCATTTGGGTATTTTAAAAAAAGTTCGATTTGATGTATCCTTTGTTTGAGGACCCAGGAAGCGAAAGAATTTATTATGGATAAAGGCATGAGTGTTTTTTAGGTTTTAGATTGCTGATTTTAAATTTAGGTTTTACGATTCATGTAAATCGGAACTTAAAATTTGAATATCAAGCAACAAATAGTAACTTTGTCATTGTATCAAAAATAGTGTTTTTTTGTAATAAAAACCACTACTTATAAACTAAAGATTAACTCAAAAAATAAGAGCAGTCTAAAATCTAATATCTAAAATCTACAATTAATCCTAATGACATATCAAGGCGTACTTACAAAAATGCAGACTGAATTTGGAAACCCAATTCAATATTATTTAGTTTTCGAAGATAGTTTCTTGAATGTAAACCAATTATTAGATAAAGAAATTGAAATTAGTTTTGCAGGTTTTCAATGTTTGAATTGTCATAAGAAGAAAAAGATTTTTAGACAAGGTTTTTGTTATGATTGTTTTTACTCAAGTCCTGCTGTAGGCGACTGGATTATGAGACCTGAATTGAGTACGGCACATTTAGGAATTGCAGATCGTGATTTAGAATACGAACAAAAAGCACAATTACAGCCGCATGTTGTTTACTTAGCTTTATCGAGCGAAATAAAAGTAGGGGTAACACGCAAAAGTCAGGTTCCAACACGCTGGATCGATCAGGGAGCGACACAAGCCATTGCAATTGTTGAGGTTCCCAACCGTTATTTGGCAGGAATTACCGAGGTAGCGTTAAAAGATCATTATGCAGATAAAACAAACTGGCGTAAAATGCTGCAGTGTACAGCAGAAGGATGTGACTTAATTTTTGAAAAGTCAAAAGTCGAAAACCTAATCCCGGCAGAAGTTAAGGAGTACTTTTACAGTCAGAAAAATGATTTATACGAACTAAATTATCCGGTTTTAAATTATCCGGCAAAAGTGGCAAGTTTGAATTTAGATAAAACCCCAACTTTTCAGGGAAAATTGGTAGGAATCAAAGGCCAGTATTTAATTTTTGAAAATGGAACAGTTTTTAACATCCGTGGTTCAGAAGGTTACGTTGTAAATATTAACGTCTAGTATTTTCTATTCTCTGTCGATTCTTAACGACTAATGGTCTATTGTTTGTCATTTGTTTTGTTAATTGTTGTAATTTTATTTCATTGGAAGGTCCAAAAATGGGAATAATTATAGATTTTATTACAATTTTGTAATAATTGCTTATTATTAGAATTTATTTTTGAGCAAAAAAAGAGGCTAAATTTGGAAACATTTAAAAAGTGTGTTTTAAACAATTTATGCTTCATTTTTTAGCTAAAATGTTTTTTGCTGTTTCCAAAAATAATCTCGAAATAAATACCACAATGAGTAGCTTAAAAAAAGTTAGCATTAACAAAGTCAGGCGTAACCTAATGCGCATATTAACCAAAAATATTGGTAGTGCAAACATTAGTAAAGGCGGAACTATTGATAAAAGTAAAATTAAAAAAGTACTAATCTGCAGGCCAAACGGCAGACTTGGAAATATGCTTTTAGTTACACCGCTTATTCAGGAAGTCTCTGCCGTGTTTCCGGGTGTAAAAATCGATTTGTTTGTAAAAGGGACACTGGCTCCAATTGTTTTTGAAAAGTATGATAATGTCGATAAAATAATCGATCTCCCTAAAAAACCTTTCAAAGACTTAGTCAAATATTTTAAAGTCTGGACTTTAATAAAAAAACAGAATTACGATCTTGTAATAAATGTTGATCAAAATTCTTCTTCGGGCCGCTTAGCCGTTCAATTCTCAAATGCTAAATATAAATTTTTTGGAGATCTTCCTGAAAATGTGCAATCCAATTATGATGATCACGAGCATATTGCAAAATATCCCGTTTATAATTTAAGATATTTTTTAAGCCAATTTGGTATTGAAGATAAAAAAGAACCCGTTCCGCTTCTGGATTTAAAATTGACTCAGGAAGAAATTGCAAAAGGAAAAGAAATTCTCAACAACATTGTTGATGAACAAAAAAGAACAATCGCAATTTTTACGTTTGCAACCGGAGAAAAATGTTATTGTGTTTCGTGGTGGGAAGAGTTTTATACTGCTTTAAAAAAGGAATATCCAGATTATAATATTTTCGAAGTTCTGCCTGTTGAAAATGTTTCTCAAATTGATTTTCAGGCGCCTTCGTTCTACAGTAAGGATATTCGCGAAATAGGTTCCGTATTAGCAAATGTAGATGTTTTTATTGGTGCAGACAGTGGAATTATGCATTTGTCAAGTGCTTCAAAAGCTCCAACTGCTGGTTTATTTTCAATTTCAAGTTTAAAAAAATATCAGCCATACGGAAATAACAGCGTAGGAATTGATACCAACCAATTAACAGTTCCGGATTATATAAATGCCATAAATAAGATATTGAATCAATAAATTCAAATCAGATTGCTATAAAAAGAAACTGCTCCCGAAAGTAATTTCGGGAGCAGTTTTTTATTTTGACTAAAACTTATTTTTTCTTTTTGAAAAGCCCGTTGAGTAAGTCCGTTGCTTTTTTAGTAGTTTCCTGAGTTTTTTGTTCTTTCTCCGTTTTTGCTGCCTGAGTTGTGTCTTTCGCTTTTGTATTTTTATTAATTAAATCAGTTAAAGCAGAAGCGCCTTTTTGAGTCAGTTTTTCTTTTTGCTGATTTGCTACTTGCGATGCTAAACTAGTAACGGCACTTTTCATATCTGTAGTAATTTTTGGATTTGAAAAGTTTCCTCCAATAACAGCATTGATTGGAATATTTTCCAGTTTCGCCGCATCTGCAGGAGACAATTTAGATAGAAAAGCATTTGCTTCGCTTCCTAAATATTTAGCAGGAACATCAAATTTTAAATTGTAATTCATCGTTTGGTCAAAACCGTGAGTTCCGCCAACTGTTACTTTAATATCCTGATATTTAATGTCGAAAGGTTTTACGTTTACTTTTCCGTTTTCAAAACTTAAGGCAGCTTTAATATCATTCAAATTCAGTTTATTCATATCAATGAATTTAATGTTTGAAGTCAATGAATTTAATACCGTAGAATTTTTAGCATTTATCGTTGTAGAAAGTAATTGACCAATTAAATCCCCAGAAATAGATTTTAAATCAGGAGTTAATTCCTTATCATCTAAATTTCCGTTTAATTTAATAGTCGAATTTAATTTACCATTAATAATTCCGGCAATTGGTGCGATTTTTTTCATCATGTCTAACTGCGTAAAAGTCTGTGCAATATCAACCTGATTGAAACCTAAATTCATATCAAACGTTGGCACTTTTGCTTTTGTCGAAACAGATCCTGTTAAACCAATTGTTCCGCCAAAAATGGACGTTTTAAAGTTCTCTAAAAGTGCTTTTTCATCTTTAATAATCAATTTTCCGGAAACATCTTTCAGCTTTAAATTGTCATATAAAACAGTTGTCGCTTTTGCATTTAAAGTACAGTTTAGGAAAGCTGGGATTTTCATCGCTTCCGCTGGTTTAGCAGGCGTTTTTTCCTCTGTTTTAGCAGGTTCTCCAGAAGTCATGAAATCATCAACAGCCAGTTGATTAGAGCTCATATTGAAGTTTCCTTTAAGTTCTTGTTTCTTAAACATAAAACCGTAGAAATTTTCTAAAACTCCGTTGATGGCAATATCACTTTTTCCTGTTGTAGCATTAAATTGTTTCAGGTTGATTGTGCTTGGGTTAAATTCAACCAAAGCCGTGCTGATATTCATTGATTTATTGTTTTCATCAGTATATTTAAATCCTGATAAACTCATAGTTCCGGCATTCTTGATGTTTTGATATTGGCTTTTCTCAACAGATGCCATATCAAAATTTGTAGTAACATCAGCTTTTAAAATACCTGCCAAAGGTTTATCCATTTTAATTGGATATGCTTTTGAAAGATTAGCTAAATTGATAGTTCCCTTTAAAGCCGCATTTACAAGCGGATTAACAGTAATGTTTCTAACATTTGCTTTAGCGCTAAAAACATCCTGATCGATTCTAAAAGATAGTTTGTCTAAGTTTACATAAGTGTCGTTTAGAATTCCGGTTTCATTGATAATTTTAGTATCAATTACAATATTCTGAACTGATTTTGGTAAGTTCGGATATTGAAACGAAGCATTATTTGATGCAATGGCAATGTTAAACGCAGGAACTGTTGTGTCTGTTAATTTTCCTTTTGCAAAACCAACAACGGTAAAGTCTCCGGTTGTTTTTACGCCATCAAGACTTGATGCATAAGCAGAAGGTATTAAGCCTAAGAAATTGGTAAACGACGAAGTTGGTGTTTTAAATTTCAAGTCATAAATCTGACCTTCTTTAACCATTTGAATAAATCCGTCAAACTCTAACGGCAATTGGTTAATTAAAGCTTTATTTTCTTTAAAAGTATATTTACTTTGCTCTAAATCAATTCCTAAAACAGCGTCTAAAGTCAATTTTATATTTTTCATATAATTAACTTTATCCATATCTAAAGATACGTTTGCTGTAGTTTTTGTATTTAAATCCAGTTTTGAATTGGTAAAATCTCCAGTTCCTTCGTGATTTAAACTATCAATAACCATTTTAATTTTAGAACCCTGATCAATATATCTAAAGGTAAAGTTCTCGATTTTATAGTTTTGGATTTTTAAAGAAAGCGGACTGCTTTTTTCATCCGTTTTGTCTTCTTTTTTGTCTTTTAAGGCAATATCAAAATTCCCAACACCATCTTTATTGAAGATAATGTTGATTAAACCGTTTTCAGATGTAATTCCCTGAATGTTTAAAGGTTCATCTTTTCCTTTAAAAAGCTCTTTAATGCTCATTTTAAGATTTAATTCTCCTAATGATACCAAAGTATCTCCTTCAAAAGGTGCTTTGTTGATAATCACCAATTTTTCGATTCCAACCGCAGCATTCGGGAAGTTCTTAAACAAGCTTAAATCAGCATCGGCAAAACTCACTTTTGCATCAACACTTTCGTTGATGGCTTCGGCAATTTTTGCTTTGATCTGGTCTTTAAAGAAATACGGAATGGCAAATAGAGCGGCCACAAAAACCACTAGAACAATGGCAGTTACTTTTAAAATTTTCTTTAACATATTTATAGATTTGAGGTTTATTTTTTGAAAATTGACTCTTGCAAAAATAGTTTTTTTATTGAAGTACGGCGATAAAATTTTCTTAATATTGTAAGAAAATTATGTTAGTATTAAATAAAAAAAATCCGCTTGATACTTTTCAAACGGATTTAGTTTTTTTATTGTTGTAACTATTTTTTAATAAAGAAAACAATCTTATGGACTAAGGTTTCAGAAATGGGAAGAGTTTCATTATTATAACTTTCCATATTCGCCTTTTGATCGCCGTCGATTATTTTCATGATATGATTCATTTTATCTACAATGACCAATTCTGAATTCGGTTTAGCCTTCGATAAGTTTTCGGCATCTTTAACAGAAACTTGTAAATCATTATTTCCCTGAATGATTAAAACAGGAATTGTCAGTTTTTTAATTTCTGTCTGCGGATCGTATTTAAACCACGAAATTAAATACGGTTGAATACTTGCCCTGAAAAGCGAATTTAAAAGCGGATCTACTTTGTTTACTTTATTGCCGGCTTTTAAACTGTCAATAATAGGAAAGGTCATATCCTCGATTTGCTTGTTTGATTTAGAAGCAATTTGCGTCTTTATCAGTTTATCTGCAGATTCTCCGGCTCCGGCAATCGAAACAAATTTATTGGCTTTTGCACTTGCAATCATTCCTATTAAAGACCCTTCGCTATGACCAATAACCGTTAATTGCGTAAAACGTTTGTCTTGTTTCAAATAGTTAATCCAGCTTTTTACATCTTCGGTATAATTTTCAAAAACCAGACTAGACTCTGCAACTGCCGATTTTTTGCTTTCGCCAATGCCGCGTTTGTCAAAGCGTAAAGATGCAATTCCGTTTTTTGCCAGTTCTTCTGCCAGCATTTTTAAGGAATTGTTTTTCATCATCGAATTATTTCCGTCTCGGTCTGTTGGGCCAGAACCAGCAATAATCAATGCAACCGGACATTTTTTTATTCCGTCTGGAACAGTAAGCGTACCAAAAATATGATCATTATTGATTTTTAAAATAGCGGGTGTTTCTTTAAAAGTATCTTGTTTCGGACTTTGAGCATTTACGTATGTCAAAAACAAAACGGTTAAAAACAGAATTATGTTTTTCATCTTTAAATGGAATTATTTAATGTTTATTCCGAAAGGCATCATGGCCTGAACTCCTTTTTGTCTCTGGAATCTTTTTACCTGTTCAATAAGCAAATAATTTTCTTCGCCAATTTCTTCTTTTATAAAAGCTTCCTTAGATTGTGCAAAAGGTAAATTACCCATTAAATCACCAAATGTTTTTTCGTATTCAGGATAGTTTTGTGTGCCGTAATCTTTGATTTTAGCAATTTTTGCAGCTTCTGCAATAGCATCGTTCAAACCTCCAATTTTGTCAACTAATCCAATTTTCAACGCTTCAGATCCAGACCATACTCTTCCTTGTGCAATAGAATCAACTTGTGCAAAAGTCATTTTTCTTCCTTCAGCAACATGCGTTACAAAAGTTTTGTAAATCTGTTCAACGCCTTCCAGTGTAAAAGCTTTGAATTTTTCATCAACCGGAACAAACGGACTATAATTTGCTGAGTTTTCGTGTGTTTTTACCTGTTCTGTATTAATTCCTAATTTGTTGGCAAGCGGAGTAAAGTTTGGTAGTACTCCAAAAACCCCAATAGAACCTGTAATCGTATTGCTTTCTGCAAAAATTTTATTGGCATTACAAGCGATATAATAACCTCCTGAAGCGGCATAATTCCCCATTGAAACAATTACCGGTTTTACTTTTTTGGTTACTTCAATTTCTCTCCAGATTAAATCAGAAGTCAGTGCGCTTCCGCCCGGGCTGTCAATTCTTAAAACGATCGCTTTTACATCTTCATTTTTTCTGGCTTCCTGCAGCGAACGGCGCATTGAACCTTCGCCAATAACATTTACATCGCCTTCGCCGCCGGCAATTTCGCCTTGAGCGTAAATAATTGCAATTTGATCAGTAGCAACATTGGTTAATGCCGTTGTTACATTATTTTGAGTATAATCTAAAATCGAAATTTTATTATAATCTTCGTCGTCTTTAACTTTCAACGCTTTTTTAATGGCATTGTGATACACATCTTCATAAGCTACAATATCAACTAAATGCTGTGTTTTTGCCATTTGTGGAGTTCTGGCTAATAAACCGTTTGCAATTTCATTTAATTTATCAACCGGAATATTTCGGCTTTTTGAGATATCGCTGCAAACTGTTGACCAAATCGAATTTAAAAGTGCGGTAACTTGTTCTCTGTTCGCATCGCTCATTTTGTTTTCTAAAAATGGCTCAACGGCACTTTTGTATTTTCCGTGACGAATCACTTCCATATGGATTCCTGATTTTTCCTGGAAATCTTTAAAGAACATCACTTCTGACGAAAGTCCTTTAAAATCTAAATCTCCGGCCGGATTCAAATACACAACGTTAGCAACAGAATTTAAATAATATTCTTTCTGCGAATATGTATTGGCGTAAGCCCAGACAAATTTCCCTGATTTTTTAAAATTTTCCAGTGCATTTCTCAAATCTTTATATTGCGCAAGTCCAAGAGAAGACTCGTCGTTTAAGATTGAGATTCCTTTAATATTATCGTCTGTTTCTGCCGCTTCAATTGCATTGATAACATCAGTTAAACCAACACTTTTTTTATCTGAAAAAACAGTTACCCAAGGATCTTTATATTTTCCGGCATAATCATTATTGATTTGTTTTAAATCTAATTCGATAACAGAATCATTTTTAACCGAAACCTTGTCATCTCCGCCAAAAATGGCCCCAATTAGGATTACTCCAAAAAAGAAGAGCATGATAAATACAAAAATACCAATAACTGTGGCAATTACATTTCCTAAAAACTTCATAAGTATATTTTTTTTAATAAGTAGCGATAAAGGGCTATTTGTTACAAATTTCGCACATAAATTTTAATCGGCTCGATGTGCCGTTTCACAAATATATTGGTTAATTCTAAAATAGTTTTAGTTAATTTGCATTAATTATGAAATCACAGCACCAAGTCGTTTTATCCATAGGCAGCAACCAGGGAAACAGGTTAAAAAACATTGAAACCTGTATCGCTTTGATACATCAGGAAGTGGGAACTGTAATCAAGGTTTCTAAACTTTATGAAACGCCTGCCTGGGGTTTTGAGAGCGATGCATTTTATAATTGCGCGTTACTTTTGCACACTACATCATCGGCACAAAAAATATTAAATCAGGTTTTAAAAGTCGAAAAACAACTAGGAAGAATCAGATTAAATCAGGAAGGATATCAATCCCGGATTATTGATGTTGATGTAATTGTTTTTGATGATGAAATTATAGAGACCGAAAAACTTCATATTCCGCATCCTTTGATGCAGAACCGAAATTTTGTTTTATTACCGATGCAGGATTTAAAGTTAGATTGGAAACATCCTGTTTTTCAGAAATCTATTTCAGAATTAATTGCCATTTCTCCAGACGACAGCGTTTGTACTGTTGTTCAGGATTTGAAATGCCCGTTGAGTGAAATTCAGTTAGAGAAATATAATTATATCGCTTTTGAAGGAAATATTGGTGCCGGAAAAACTACTTTAGTTCACAAATTTGCAGATGATTTTAATGCGAAAACCGTTTTAGAACGTTTTGCAGATAATCCGTTTCTGCCTAAGTTTTATAAAGATCAAAACCGATATGCTTTTCCCCTTGAAATGTCTTTCTTGGCAGATCGTTATCAGCAATTATCTGATGATTTAGCGCAGTTTGATTTATTTAAAGATTTTATCGTAGCCGATTATCATATTTTTAAATCACTGATTTTTGCTAAAATTACTTTGCAGGAAGACGAATATCGTTTGTACCGAAATCTATTCGATATCATTTACAAAGAAATGCCAAAACCGGATTTGTATATTTATTTGTATCAAAATACAGAACGTCTTCTTCAAAACATAAAAAAGCGAGGCCGAAGCTACGAGCAAAATATTGAAGCTGAATATCTGGATAAAATCAACAACGGATATTTGGAATACATAAAATCCCAAACCGATTTGAATGTTTTAATTATCGATGTTTCTGATCGTGATTTTGTAAAAAAACAAGAAGATTATCTTTTTGTTTTAAGCGAAATCCAGAAAAAGCTGAATTAATTAGCTAATTAGAAAATGTGTCAATTAGATAATTTATTGAAGATATTTTTTAATTATCTCATTTTCTAATTGACACATTTTCTAATTCAAAATTATCTTAGTAATGAAAAGTGTCCTCGTAAAATTGGTTTTGTATTATCTATTTTTAAGGCATACCAATAATCTGAAGCCGGAAGCGGTGTTCTCTCAAAAGTTCCGTCCCAAGTCATATTAGAAGCGTTTAACTGCGCGATGAGTTTGCCATAACGGTCAAAAATAGTGACTTCTGCCTGTGGATAATTTTCCATTCCGGTTACTTCCCATAAATCATTATGAGTGTCATTATTTGGAGTGAAAAATGCTGGAAAAACAAGAACAACAAAATTTTGCGTATCTCCGCCGCAGCCGCTTTTCTCGCGAACATATGCCGTTTGCAGTCCGCCCGGAACATCATAAAAAACATTCGAATCCTGAAAATTAACGCCGTCTACAGAAAATTCAAAATACGGAGCTTGTTTTTTAATGTAAATTACCACTCTCGTTCCGCTTACATCAATTCGGTCTATTTCTGGAACCGGACGCTCTTCAACTATTATTGTTTTTGTACTTGAACAGCTTTCAGGAGCAGGACTTGTTACAATTACAGTATAAGTACCACCTTTTGAAACAGGTGTTGTTTGTCCTGTATCTCCATTTGACCATGCATAAGTCATTCCCGAAACTCCCGCATCTAGTATTATAGTTTGAGATTGACACAGCGGTAAGGTTTCATCGTGAACAACTGGCGGCGTATAAATTTGAATTTCTACAGGCGTACGAGTTGGGTTGATACAGCCAGAGTTTGAAGCCTCAGCATAATAAGTTGTATTTGATGAAATTGTTGGCGTTGTAAAACTGCTTCCGTTAAAAACACTTGTTCCTCCAGTTTGAGTTGTAAACCAGTTAATAGTTCCAATGTTTGAACTTGCCCTAATAGTTACAGATCCTGGCCCGCAATTTGAATAAGAAGTCTGACCTGCAACCGGAGTTGTTGGGGTCATGTTTACCGTAGCCGTAACCGATTTTCTGTTTGATTCGCAGCCTGCATCTACATAATAAGTTGTTGTAGTATTTATTGTTGGAGTAGTATACGTGTTTCCTGTTCCTAATAAATTTCCTCCTACAGCGGTATCATACCAGCTAATTGTTGCTCCTGCAGTTGCTGTTGCAGTAAAAGTAAAAGTTCCTGAATCGCAAACCGGATTTGGATTTGCTCCCGGTGTTGCAACAGGAATTGTAATTTTTGTACTTGCCGCAATTTCAAGCGGAGATTCTCCCGGCATTCCGCCATATTCCACCACATAACCTTTTGGCTGATATGGGTCACCAGACGTTAACGAACCGGTATTAGAAAGGTCGTTCCATGAACCTCTAATCCCTATTCCCGGTTGTGTAATATGTGCATAATCTTCTTCACCTAAATTATTTGGTTCTCCAGAATTCCAGAAAGTATAATTCATTATAGTCCCGGCTTCAGGACCGGTAACCCATTTCCATAAGCCTTCGGTTTCGGCATCGCTTCCGCCAATCCATCCCGTTCCTGAGGCTTGTTCACCTATTAATTGAGCCTCATCTGCAGATAAAACGGTAGCTAAATATCCTGTAAGCCCGTAATAAGTACTGGATTCTGCAGCTGCTTTGGCACTTGTCCAGGTAATACCAATACTCGGAACAAACAAATAAAAGTGCTGTGTTGAAGGTAAATAATTGGCATTACCAATTGTTATGGAGAAAGTTCTTGTTCCAGAAGCTGAAGCCGAAGAATTTGAGAAAACCACATCTTTTACAGCATCAATTAAGTCAGTATATAAAACATTAGCACCTGTTGGGCTGGTTATGCTTAATTTTCCTGCTGTTACATCCCAGCTTGTTATTACATTAGGGTGTGCCGCCGGATTTGAAAGTGCAAGCTGATCTAAACCACTTGAATAACCAGATGAAATTTGAATATAAACACCTTTAGTTGCTGTTTCCGCAGGATCGTGCGTAATAGTAAAATCAGTTACAATTTTTATAGTGTTTTGTGGGCAGTATAACTGATCTCCGGTTGCTTTAACAATAGGAGCAGTTGTTGCAGGTTTACTACAGTCGTTTGAGTATTTTGCTGTACTTTCTTTGTAGGCCGTCCAGTTTGTATTTGAATAAATCTCATTATCAACTTGTATGCAGGTTAGACTTGAATTCGATTTGAAATTTCCATGGCTTATTTTTGCGTTCTGCCCGTTTTTTAAATTCAAATTTGTTAACAGATTGTCATTACACAAAAGAGTAGTTAGATTAATATTTTTAGATAAATCTAAACTAGATAATTGATTATTATTGCAATCTAAGTGTCCTAAAATTGAATTATTAGAAATATCCAGAGAAGTTATTTGATTTTTACCGCAATCGAAAAATCCTAAATCTGGATTATTGGAAACATTTAGAGAAGTTATTTGATTATTATTTGCGATTAAAAATTGCAATGCTGCGTTTTTAGAAAGGTCAAGATTTGATAAATTGTTATTATCGCACCTTAGAGCAATTAAATTAATGTTTTTTGAAAGATCTAAAGCTGTTAACTTATTAAAGAAGCAAGATAAGCTTGTTAAAGAAGTATTTTTAGTAATATCTATACTTGTTAGGTTATTGTTGGAAAAAAAAAAAGTGTTTAAGGAGGTATTTTTTGAAACATCCAGACTGCTTAATTTATTATTCTCTATAGATAAAACTTCCAATGCCGTGTTTTTTGAAAGATCTATAGTAGATAATTCATTATACTCGCACGATAAAGACTTCAGGAAAATGTTGTTTGTAAGGTTTAAAGTGGTAAGAGCGTTTCTTTGATATATATTATCATTCGCTATTCCCAAGGCTAATCTTTCCAGTTTTACAAAAGATTCAATACCAGTTAAATCAGCAATGTTTCTACCTTGAATGAATAATATCGTTACATCTTTAACATTTGCAGTCAGAACCTGGCTATCAATAACGCCGCTGTCAATGCCTAAATCAATTAGAGCCTGTTCAAAATTTGGATCAGGAATAGATGTATATTGAGCAAATCCGGTTAAAGGGAAAAGCAGTAAGAAAAATAAATGTTGTGGTTTAAGGAAATAGATAGTTTTCATTTTATAAAAGTATCAATTTCTTAATAATAAAAAAATATATTTATATTTCTAACATTTAAATACTGAAACTAATTTAAAAATCACATTTTTTTGGTAAAAATATTCTTTAATTCTTAGTTTGGCCAGTTTAATTTCTGGAATAAATCCCAAACCACAATTCCGGCGCTTACAGAAATGTTTAAGGAATGTTTTGTGCCTAATTGCGGAATCTCAATACAGCCGTCGCAAATAGCAACCGCTTCCTGAGATACGCCATAAACTTCGTTTCCAAAAACTAAAGCGTATTTTTGGTTTTTCTCCACTTTAAAATCCTGAAGAAAAATGGCACTTTCAACTTGTTCAATAGCAAGAGTAAGGACATTTTCTTTTTTTAGGTTTTCTATAACTTCCAATACATTTTCGTGATGTTCCCACGCAACGGTTTCAGTCGCGCCAAGAGCAGTTTTATGAATTTCTTTATTAGGAGGAGTCGCTGTAATACCGCAAAGAATTATTTTTTCGATCAAAAAAGCATCGGCAGTTCTAAAAACAGATCCAATATTGTGCAAACTGCGAATATCATCCAAAACTAATATTAAAGGAGTTTTGTCTGATTTTTTAAAATCTTCGATTGATTTTCTGTCTAGTTCGCTATTTTCGAGTTTTCTCATTGGTTTAAATTCAGGTCATAAAAAAAGCTTCCAAAGATAAGGAAGCTTTTTCAATTATTTTGTTGTTTCTCAGATTAGCTTTTTACTGGATCTGGTAAAACTGTACCTTTAATTGTAAGTACTTTTGTTGGTTGTCCTTCAGCATTTGAAGTAACAGTTACAGTTTTTGTAAAAGCACCAACTCTGTCAGTAGCATATTTTACACCAATAATACCTTTAGCACCTGGAGCGATTGGCTCTTTTGGTGTTGTAGGCACTGTACAACCACAAGAACCTTGAGTGTTAGTAATGATTAACGGTTTTGTTCCGTTGTTAACAAAAACGAATTCACGTTTACCGTCAGCATTGTGAGCGATAGTTCCGTAATCGATAGTTTCTGTTTCAAAAAGCATTCCTGCTCCTTCAACTTTAGCAACTTTAGCAGCTTTAGCTTTTTTAGTTGTTTGTGCGTTAGTAGCCGTAATACCAGCTACAGCTAACATAGCGAATAAAATTATTTTTTTCATTTTTAAGGGTCTTTTTTAATGATGAACAAAGCTATATAAAATTCTTATATCTGAACATAAAAAAATCTTAAAATATTTTAATTTTTGAAGTGACTGTTATGCCGCCAAAAAATTATAAATTCGCTGTCTTAATTTTCATTTAAAAACATATCAATTTTGGCAGCTAAAGAGAAAGTGGTGAAGGAAACACCTTTAATGAAACAGTATAACGAGATCAAGAGAAAATATCCTGATGCCTGTCTGCTTTTCAGAGTAGGGGATTTTTATGAAACTTTTGGAGAAGATGCCATCAGAGCTTCTAAGATTCTTGGGATTACTTTAACAAAAAGAGGTGCAGGGTCTGATACTGAGACAGCTCTGGCAGGCTTTCCACACCATTCAATCAATACATATTTACCAAAATTGGTGAAAGCCGGACTTCGTGTTGCAATCTGCGATCAGCTTGAAGATCCTAAAATGACAAAAACGATTGTAAAGCGAGGTGTTACAGAATTGGTGACTCCGGGAGTTTCTTTAAACGATGAAGTTTTACAATCAAAAACAAACAACTTTTTAGCATCTGTTTATTTTGCTAACAAAAATATCGGGATTTCATTTTTAGATGTTTCGACAGGAGAATTTCTTACCGCTCAGGGAAATGCCGAATACATAGATAAATTACTGCAGAATTTTAATCCAAGTGAAGTTCTTGTTCCTAAGAATTGCAAAAGTGATTTTAAAACCGCTTTTGGAGAAGATTTTCACAGTTTTTATCTGGAAGACTGGATTTACAAAGAAGATTACGCTTTAGAAACGCTAACGAAACATTTTCAAACCAACTCTTTAAAAGGTTTTGGTGTAGAAGAATTAAAAGAAGGGATTATTTCTGCCGGAGCAATCCTTTATTATTTATCAGAAACGCAGCATAACAGAGTGCAGCATATTACAGCGATTCAACGAATTGCCGAAGATGCTTATGTATGGATGGATCGTTTTACGATTAGAAATTTAGAATTGTATCACAGCTATAATCCAAATGCAGTAACACTTTTAGATGTAATCGACAAAACGCTTTCGCCAATGGGCGGACGTTTGTTAAAACGCTGGCTGGCTCTTCCGCTAAAAGACGGTAATAAAATAAAAGGACGTCATGATGTGGTTGCGTATTTGAAATCAAATCAGGATGTTTTACAAAATATTCAATATCAAATTAAGCAAATTTCAGATTTAGAGCGTTTGATTTCTAAAATTGCAGCAGGAAAAGTTTCTCCGCGCGAAATTGTGTATTTGAAAGAATCGCTGGATGCTATTATTCCAATAAAAACCTTAGCGCTCGAAAGTCCGCAGGAAGCTGTAAAAGTTATCGGAGACAGTTTGCATTCGTGTGATTTACTGCGTGAAAAAATTAAAACTACCTTAAATCAGGATGCGCCGGTTGCTATTTCAAAAGGAAATGCAATTGCGGCAGGAATTAATGAAGAATTAGATGAGTTGAGAGCAATTTCTACATCTGGAAAAGAATTTTTGGAAGGAATAGAAAGAAGAGAATCAGAACGTACGGGAATTTCATCTTTAAAAATATCATTCAACAATGTTTTTGGATATTATATTGAAGTTCGAAACACACATAAAGATAAAGTTCCGGAAGAATGGATTCGTAAACAGACTTTAGTAAATGCAGAACGTTATATTACGGAAGAATTAAAAGAATACGAAACCAAAATTTTAGGCGCCGAAGAAAAAATTCATAAAATTGAATCGGAACTTTTTGAGCAGTTGGTAGCCTGGATTGCGACTTATATCAAACCTGTTCAAATGAATGCTTATTTGGTAGCACAATTAGACTGTTTATGTTCGTTTACGCAAATGGCGGTTGAGAATCAATATGTGTGTCCTGAAATTGATGAAACTTTTGAATTAGACATTAAAAACGGAAGACACCCTGTAATTGAAAAACAATTGCCGGTTGGAACTCCCTATATAGCAAACGATGTTTTTCTGGATAGAGAAACGCAGCAAATTATAATGATTACCGGACCTAACATGTCGGGTAAGTCGGCTATTTTAAGACAAACTGCTTTAATTGTGCTTTTAGCACAAATGGGAAGTTTTGTTCCTGCTGACAGTGTAAGAATGGGAGTTGTAGATAAAATCTTTACAAGAGTAGGTGCTTCTGATAACATCTCGATGGGAGAATCGACTTTTATGGTTGAGATGAATGAAACGGCTTCTATTTTGAACAATATTTCAGATCGCAGTTTGGTGCTTCTGGATGAAATTGGAAGAGGAACAAGTACGTATGACGGAATTTCGATTGCCTGGGCTATTGCCGAGTTTTTGCACGAACATCCATCAAAACCAAAAACGTTGTTTGCAACTCATTATCATGAGTTGAATGAAATGACAGAATCGCTTTCCAGAATTCAAAATTATAATGTTGCGGTAAAAGAATTAAAAGACACCGTTCTTTTTGTTAGAAAGCTTGTAAAAGGCGGAAGTGAACATAGTTTTGGAATTCACGTGGCAAAAATGGCCGGAATGCCCCAGATTGTAATTTTGAAAGCACAGAAACTTTTAAAGAAATTAGAAAAAAATCATTCGAGCGATGCATTAAACGGCGTAAAATCTGCGAATGATGAAATGCAGATGAGTTTCTTTAATCTTGATGATCCTTTGCTGGAAGAAATCAAAGAAGAGATCTTAAGCCTCGATATTAATGCGATTACACCCGTTGAAGCATTGATGAAGCTGAATGAAATAAAAAGAATGCTGGTTAAGAAATAAATCGAAAAAATTTTTCAAGTTTAAAGTTTAGGTTATCAGAAAGTTATAAAATAAGTAAATATTTTTTTGAAAAAAGGCTTGTGTAATTGAATAAATGTCCTAAATTTGCACTCGCAATACGAAACAAGTCAAGTATTGTAGTTCTTACTAGAATTTGAAACGCGAAAATAGCTCAGTTGGTAGAGCGCGACCTTGCCAAGGTCGAGGTCGCGGGTTCGAGCCCCGTTTTTCGCTCAAAACCATATAATGCTCGGATGGTGAAATTGGTAGACACGCTGGACTTAAAATCCAGTGAACAGCAATGTTCGTGCGGGTTCAAGTCCCGCTCTGAGTACTAAAGCCTCTTCTTTTGAAGAGGCTTTTTTTATTTAGTAAATTCTTTAAAGTGCTAACGCGCTGAAATTCGAAGGTTCGGAGAATCTAAATCAATAATCTAAAATCAACAATCTAAAATCAACAATTCAATATATGGGTGCTTTTGTAATTAGTAGGCGATTTAATGATGAATATAAGTTTGTGTTTACTTCTCGAAAAGGGAAAGTGATTTTTACAAGTTTGAGTTATGAATTGAGGTTTGAATGTGAAGAAGATATTGAAAGGTTTAAAAGAACAATTGAACTTTCTAAATTTTTAAAATTTAAAGGCTCTGGAGGAAAGTATTTTTTTAAATTGATGTTAGATGGCGTTCACTTTGCAACAAGCCGAAAATACACTACAGAATTGCTTTTGCAAAAAGGAATAAAAGAAATTGTGACTTATGCTTCAAAAGCGGAGATTTTAGATTTCTCGTCGAGTGAACCGATTTTTGGAGATGAAGAGGTTTCTGTTGAAGAGGAAATAGAAGATTAAATAAAAAGAAATTCCAATATTTTAATTCCAAACCCCAACAATACATTATGTATATTGGAATTTGGAATTTTAAAATATTGGAATTTTGTTTTGTTGATTTTTGAGCAAAAAAAAACCATCACAAGGATGGTTTTAAAATCTTTAGAATTTAGGTTCTAATTATTTTTTTACTTCTTTAGCAGCTTCTTCTACTTTAGCAGCAGCAGAATCAACTTTAGTAGCAGCTGAGTCAACAGTTGCAGCAGCAGAATCAACTACAGCAGCAGCAGAATCAACAGCAACAGCAGTAGAATCTACAGTTTCAGTAGCTGCGGCGTCAGCTTTTTTACAAGATACAACAGTTAAAACAGCAACAACAGCTAAACTTAAAAATACTTTTTTCATCTTACTTTATTATAAAAGGTTAATTATTAATTCGTGGCAAAGATATAAATTTTTTAATATGTAAAATATTTTTTCACTTTTTTTTTAAAATATTTTCCTAGCTCACGTTTATCTTATTTATCAAAGAATATGCCAAAAATATAAAATTATCTTAAATTATTTAATGTTTTGTATAAATAATTTTTTGTTGAAAATTCTACGGTCGAATTGGCTATTTCATTTCTCTTAATTGCATTTTATCTTGCTTTTTAAGGAATATTGCTTTCGTGTACACAATGAAAATTACCAGCTTTTAATTCGTTTCTCTGAAATAATCGCTCCCAAAATTTAATTTGAATCGTGACTTACTTCGAAACAACTCTCATAATTGCATTTGTGGCTCCCTTGTTGTTTTGAATAAAAGATTCGCAAATTTGACTTTTTTCTTTAAGAAATGTTTGATCAGTCAGAAGACGGTCTAAAATTTCTTTTAATTCAGAGATATTAGAAATTGGCATACATCCGCTAAGCTCAACTAAAGAAACCGCTTCGGCAAAATTAGAATAATTAGGGCCAATTACAATTGGAATTCCAAATGTTGCCGGTTCTAAAATATTATGAATTCCCGGGTTCCCAAATCCGCCGCCAACGTAAGCGATCGTTCCGTAGCTATATATTTTGGTTAAAATCCCGATGGTGTCAATTATAAATACATTATAACTTGATAAATCTTTGTTCTCTTTTTCAGAAAATAAAACTGTCGATTTTGTAATTTGGGATTTCAGATTCGAGATTTGATCCGTTTTTATATTATGCGGTGCAATAATAAATTTTACATTTTCAGGAGCCTGATTGATGTATTCAGCAATTAAAACTTCATCTTTTGGCCATGAACTTCCAATAACTATCGTTTGCTGGTTATTTTTGAAATTTTCGATGTAATCAAGAGTATTGTCTCTTTCTAAAATCGCAGCAACTCTGTCAAAACGCGTATCGCCGGATACAATTACATTGTTAAAACCTATAGCTTCAATTTTTTGTTTAGAACTTTCATTCTGCACAAAGAAATAAGTGAAGGCTTTTAATGCTTTTCTGTAAAAAGCGCCATACCATTTAAAAAACATCTGACTGTCCCTGAAAATTCCGGAAATCAAATAAGTTGGTGTTTTGCTTTTTTCTAATTCCTTTAAATAATTTAACCAAAATTCATATTTGATGAAAAAAGCAAATTCAGGATGAACTAATTTTAAAAATCTTTTAGCGTTGCTTTTGGTGTCCAAAGGCAGATAAATGGTGACATCTGCAACCGTGTTATTTTTACGCACTTCGTATCCCGAAGGGGAAAAAAAAGTTACAATAATTTTATGCGACGGATATTTTTCTTTGATTTTTTCAATTACAGGAAGTCCTTGCTCATATTCGCCAAGCGAAGCAGCGTGAAACCAAATTGTCTTGTCTTCGGGCTTTATTTTTTCTTCTAAAAAGGAGAATACATTTTTTCGACCTTCAACAAAAAGCTTAATTTTCGGACTAAAAAGTGCGACTATTTTAAGAAAAAACGCTGCTAAAGAAACAGCTAAATTGTATAAAAAAAGCATGTAGTAATTTTTGCAGCTAAATTACATTTCTTTCGTTTATTTTCATTGGTTTGAAGGTATTAATAACTATTTTTGTTCCTTCTTTCTGACATTCTGGTTTAATAGAAAGGCTTTTTTAAATAAAATATCGAAAATGAAAAAAATACAAATGGTTGACTTAAAAAGTCAATATGAAAAAATAAAAACAACTGTAGACGCTTCAATTCAAGAGGTTTTAGATACAAATACTTATATTAACGGACCTTTAGTTCATCAGTTTCAAAAAAATCTTGAAGACTATTTAGGAGCAAAACATGTGATTCCTTGTGCAAATGGAACCGATGCTTTGCAAATTGCAATGATGGGTCTGGATTTAAAACCAGGTGACGAAGTTATTACTGCCGATTTTACTTTTGCAGCAACAGTTGAGGTTATTGCATTGTTACAATTAACCCCGGTTTTAGTTGATGTTGATTTGCATAATATGAACATCGATATTGATGCAGTAAAAAAAGCAATTACGCCAAAAACAAAAGCAATTGTTCCGGTACATTTATTTGGACGCGCTGCTAATATGGACGCCATTATGGAAATTGCAGCTGAACATAATTTATATGTAATCGAAGATAACGCACAAGCAATTGGAGCTGATTATATTTCAAAATCTGGAACAAAAAGCAAAGTTGGAGTTATTGGTCACGTTGCAGCGACTTCATTTTTCCCTTCTAAAAACTTAGGCTGCTACGGAGACGGTGGAGCAATTTTTACAAATGATGATAAATTGGCTCACGTTATCCGCGGAATTGTAAATCACGGAATGTACGAGCGTTACCACCATGATGTTGTGGGTGTAAATTCACGTTTAGACAGTATTCAGGCAGGAGTTTTAAATGCAAAACTGCCTTTGTTAGATGAATATAATAAAGCACGTCGTTTGGCAGCTTCAAAATACAATGCAGCTTTCGCTGGAAACAAACACATTGTTACACCGGAATTTGATGCAAATGAAAATGATCACGTTTTTCACCAATATGTTTTAAGAATCTTAGATGCCGACAGAAATGCTTTAATGCAGCATTTGTTAGATAAAGGAATTCCATGTGCAATTTATTACCCAATTCCATTGCATTCTCAAAAAGCATATTTAGATCCTCGCTATAAAGAAGAGCAATTTCCGGTTACAAATCAATTAGTACAGGAAGTAATTGCTTTACCAATGCATACAGAACTTGACGACGAGCAAATCAAATTTATTACAGATTCTGTTTTAGAATTTTTGAATAAATAATTAACAGCCAAAATAACCACATAAACAACCAAATAATGAAAGTATTAGTAACAGGAGGATTAGGATTTATAGGTTCTCACACGGTAGTCGAATTGCAAAATGAAGGCTTTGAAGTTGTGATAATTGATAACCTTTCAAATTCTTCAGAAGATGTTTTAAAAGGAATTACAGCCATTACGGGAAAAACGCCTTTATTCGAAAAAATTGATTTAAGAGAAAAAAGTGCCGTTCGGGATTTCTTTAAAAAACATAATGATGTTACTGGGGTAATTCATTTTGCCGCTTCAAAAGCAGTTGGTGAAAGTGTTGAGCAGCCTTTGTTGTATTACGAAAACAACATTAGCAGTTTAGTTTATCTTTTGCAGGAATTACAGCAAAAACCTGAAGCAAGTTTTATTTTTAGTTCGTCTTGTACGGTTTACGGTCAAGCCGAAAAAATGCCAATTACAGAAGATGCTCCGGTTCAAACAGCAATGTCTCCTTACGGAAACACGAAACAAATTGGAGAAGAAATAATTGCAGATACAGCAAAAGTAACTAACATTAGCGCGATTTTATTGCGTTATTTTAACCCAGTTGGTGCGCATTCTTCTACTGAAATAGGAGAATTACCATTAGGAGTTCCTCAAAATTTAGTTCCGTTTATTACACAGACAGGAGTAGGTTTGCGTCAGGAATTATCTGTTTTCGGAAATGATTATCCAACACCAGACGGAACTGCTGTTCGCGATTATATTCACGTTGTCGATTTAGCAAAAGCGCACGTAATTGCATTACAGCGTTTATTGAATAAAAAGAATTTAGCGAAAGTTGAAACTTTTAATTTAGGAACTGGAAAAGGAAGTTCTGTGCTTGAAGTGATTCACAGTTTTGAAAAAGTAAGCGATAAAAAACTGCCATACGTAATTAAGCCACGTCGCGAAGGTGATATTACAGAAGCATATGCAAACACAGATAAGGCTAATAATGTCTTGGGTTGGAAAGCTGAATTAAGTTTAGACGAAGCTATGGCAAGCGCCTGGAAATGGGAACAAAAAGTGAGGAATAAATAATTCTCCACATTAAAATTATAAAATTTTAAGATCCCAAATTATAGCAATATAGTTTGGGATTTTTTTTTAGATGCTGATTATTATGAAACAAAGTTTAGATTATAAATTGATTTTTGCTCTGGCAGCTGTTGGAATTATCTGGGGTACTACATTTTTAGGAATCAGGGTTGCGGTTGAGACTATTCCGCCTTGGTTTGTTACTTCAATTCGTCAAGGATTGGCTGGATTGATTATGATGACTATTTTATTATTCAAAAAAGAATTAAAATGGATTGGTTGGCAGAGTTTTAAACAACAACTTATTCCTTCGGTTTTGATGATTGTAATTGCAAATGGTTTTACCACAATTGCAGAAAAGACATTACCAAGCGGATTGGCATCTGTAATAAGTGCGTTATCTCCAATATTGATATTTCTTGGAAGCATTTTAGTGGGTTTGCAAAAAATGAGCTTTAAAGGTTTTGTTGGAGTATTAATTGGGTTTTCGGGAGTTGTTTTTATATTCAAAGACGGACTTGGGTCGTTTTTAGATGCTGATTATAGAACTGGAATGATGTTTATGGGATTTGCGATTTTAGCTTGGGCCATTGGAACAATTTACACCAAAACACACGCCAATAAATCAAACAATATTGTACTTAATTTGTTTTATCAATTTACATCTGCGTCTTGTATTCAGTTGGTTTTGGCTTCAATTTTTTCGCCAAATCCTGATTTTAGTTCGTGGACTTCCAGAAGTATTTTTGCGGCTTTGTATTTGTCGATTTTTGGATCAGTAATTGCTTTTTTTAGTTATAGTTATGCTTTAAAACATGTTACAGCAGTTCAAGTTTCTATTTTAGCTTATATAAATACGATAATTGCAGTTTTTCTGGGTTGGTTGCTTTTAGACGAAGTTATTACAATTGATTTTATTATTGCTACTGCGCTGATTATTCTTGGCGTTTTTATTGTCAATTATAAGAAGAAGGAAAAGAAAGCTTTATAAGTTTTGATTCAGTTTATTTTGTAAATTTGTAAGAATAAAAAATGTAGGAATTATGAATTCGGAAGAAGAAAATAAAAAGAAGAATAAGGTTGAAGAACCTGCAACTGAATACGAGATTCAGAAACCGAAATTTAAAGGCATAGACCCTGACACTTTTGATTTTGATGCCGAGTTTGCAAGAGGGTTAACACCGGAGGAGTTTAAAGCTGAAATGTCTAAAAGAATAAAGGCTTATCCTTGGAAAAAATAATTTTTGAAAAAGCAGTTCTTGAATATTTTGATAATTTAGTTTATTCACTTTTTAAAGAAGAGTATTTCGGTTCTCATGAATCCGCTCAGAATTATATCGATAAAATAGTTGATTTTATTATTTCGAGTACTTCTACTTTTCCTCCCAAGAAAACTCCAAAATCACTTCAATATTTAGGTTCGAATTATATTTTTTATAAATCAAATGCAAGAACAACTTGGTATATTTTCTTTGAGAAAAGAGATCGGAATTATATAATAACAGGAATTACAAATAATTATACAGAAGAAGCAAAAGAGCTATAAAAACAAAATCCTCATAAACAATTAGTTCATGAGGATTTTTTTATGAATATAGTTTTTAACTGATCACTAAAAACTGAATACTGAATACTAATTAAGCATTCGCAGTAACCGCTTCTTTATCAATTTTATTAATCAAACCAGCTAATACTTTTCCTGGACCAACTTCAGTAAACAAAGTAGCGCCGTCAGCAATCATTTGCTGTACAGATTGCGTCCATTTTACAGGAGCAGTCAATTGAATGATTAAGTTCTTTTTAATTTCGTTTGCGTCAGAAACCGCATTGGCAGTTACGTTTTGGTAAACCGGACAAATAGGAGTAGAGAATGTAGTTGCTTCAATTGCTGCAGCTAATTCTTCTCTTGCTGGTTCCATCATTGGCGAGTGAAATGCACCACCAACAGGTAAAATTAAAGCGCGTTTTGCTCCCGCAGCTTTCATCGCTTCACAAGCTTTTTCAACTGCTGAAGTTTCTCCAGAAATAACTAATTGTCCAGGACAGTTATAATTTGCTGCAACTACAACACCGTCGATAGAAGCACAAACTTCTTCCACAATATTATCAGCTAAACCTAAAACTGCAGCCATTGTAGATGGAGTGATTTCGCAGGCTTTTTGCATAGCAAGTGCACGTTGAGAAACTAATTTAAGACCATCTTCAAAAGATAAAGTTCCGTTAGCAACCAATGCAGAGAATTCTCCTAAAGAATGTCCTGCAACCATTTCTGGTTTAAAATCTTCGCCTAAAGTTTTCGCTAAAATAACAGAATGTAAAAATACTGCCGGCTGTGTAACTTTAGTTTCTTTTAGTTCTTCGGCTGTACCTTCGAACATGATATCTGTAATTCTAAAACCTAAAATTTCATTGGCTTTTTCGAATAATTCTTTGGCTAAAGCCGAGTTTTCATATAGGTCTTTGCCCATTCCTGTAAACTGTGCGCCCTGACCTGGAAATACGTATGCTTTCATTTGTCTAATTTAATTTTTACTTTTTTTAAAATTGAAAATTAGTTTCAATTGGAAGGCAAAAGTACTATTTTTTTATTTCGTATAGTCCTTAAACATATAAATCCATGCTAATCTTGAAAATCTAAGATTAAAAGAAGTAAGTAAAGTAATGACAACAGCAATGATTGGAATAATTCTTAAATCGAAATTTGTCTCAAAGAAAAACTGAGCAATACAATACGTAGCAATTCCCTGAGCGACTGTTAATCCGTAGTTTACATACATCGCGCCAAAGAAATAACCAGGCTCTTTTTGGAACTTGTAATTGCAATGACTGCAGTATTCATTCATTTTTGGAAGACCAAAAGATAAAAAAATATTTCTGTCTGTAAATACTTTTCCTTTATGACAAACAGGACATTCGTTGCTTAAAATATGAGTTAATGAATTTGACATGACTTTGATGTTTTTTATTTATACAAAGTTAATTCAGAGCAGGATAAAAGCCTTTTTAGTATCTTCGCTTATTCTAGCACAATAAAGACATTTGTTATGAAAAAATATCCCATTTACAGCGTTCAGAATTTTAGCTGCAATGATATTCATCGCGATTTTTACGTCAATACTTTTACAGAGCATTTAAAAAGCCACAGTTTTGTCGAAGAACCGCATCGCCATGATTCGTATTTAATGGTATTTTTTACAAAAGGTTCCGGACAGCACGAAGTCGATTTTGACCAATTCGAAATTAAAAGAGGAAGTTTATTTGTGCTTCAGCCCGGACAAATGCATCATTGGAGTTTATCTAAAGATGTTGAAGGTTTTGTGATTATCTTTTCGCAGGAATTGTACAACTTGTATTTCGGACAAAAAAATATCAACGAATATAATTTTTATCATTCCATTCATAACCGACCGGAATTGGTTTTCGAAGAAAAAGAAATTCCGAAAATTCAGCCTTATTTTGATTTGCTGATTCAGGAAAACAATCAGAATAATAAATATCAGCTGGATAAAATGCTGAATTTATTAGATTCAATTCATATCGAAATTGCACGCAAATATGGCGAAACCTATTCTCATCAAACGCATTCGTACAATATTAAAATCAATAAGTTTGAATCGCTTTTGGAGGAATATTTCAGAACTGAAAAATTGCCGTCTTTCTACGCAGAAAAATTAAATATTACATTAAAGCATTTAAACAGAATCTGCAATGAAATTCTGCAAAAGACAGCCACAGAAGTTATCACAGATCGTGTAATCCTAGAAATTAAAAGAATGCTGATCGACAAACAATTAGCCGTAAACGAAGTAGCCTTTAAAGTTGGCTACGAAGATTACTCCTATTTCTCCCGATTCTTCAAAAAACAAACAGGATTATCACCAACAGAATTTCGAAATACAGTGCGATAAGTTTTAAGTTTGCCACGACCCGAGCGATAGCGAACAGGCGAAGCAATTACACTAATTTCCACGAATTTTTTTCTTTCAAAACTGAAAATGTTCTTTTTCTGCCACAGATTATAAAGATTAAAAAAGATTTTTTTTCCTGTATTGTGAGAATAAATAATCTGTGAAAATCCTTTTAATCTGTGGCAAAAAAATAATTCGTGAAAATTCGTGTAATTCGTGGCAAACCCCAAAAAAAACCTGCACTCCCGAGAAAAGGTGCAGGCTTCGTAACCAACCAAATTAAAACCTATTATAAAGTATTAAGCTTGTTTTACAAATTGTAATTCAATGTTTAATTTTACTTCTTCACCAACTAAAACACCTCCAGTTTCAAGAGCTGAGTTCCAGTTTAAACCCCAATCTTTACGATTGATTTTTCCTTCAATGCTTAAACCTACTTTTGTATTTCCCCAAGGATCAGTTAGGATTCCGCTATATTCTACAGGAAAAGTTACGCTTTTAGAAACACCTTTAATGTTTAAATCTCCAGTAATTTCATAGCTTCCTTCATTGATTTTTTTGAAAGACGAAGCTTTGAAAGTTAATTTTGGATGATTCTCAGCATCAAAGAAATCACCGCTTCTTAAATGTCCGTCTCTGTCTGCATTTGCAGTATCGACTGAAGCAATATCAGCAGAAAATTCAATAGCTGCATTTTCAAAGTTGTCTCCGTCTGTAGTAATTGTTGCGTCGTAAGTTCCAAATTTACCTGAAACATTTGTAAACATCATGTGTTTAACTTTAAAACCAATTTCTGAATGTGTTGGGTCAATTGACCATTTTGTAGTTGCCATAATTTTATTTTTTAAATATTAATTTATTTCATTTTGATAGGACAAAGTTACTTCGGTTGTCTTCGTTTG
Organism: Flavobacterium sp. NLM; assembly: GCF_002210235.1. Classification (NCBI taxonomy): domain Bacteria; kingdom Pseudomonadati; phylum Bacteroidota; class Flavobacteriia; order Flavobacteriales; family Flavobacteriaceae; genus Flavobacterium; species Flavobacterium sp. NLM. Next base: position 9,522 of record NZ_LIAC01000012.1, on the reverse strand, counting down.
GCACTTAACCTAGATTAAGAAATGAAGACGAAATAAATATTTGATTCCCAGTTTGTTTTGTTTTTATTGTTTGAAAAATTGCATTGAATTAGTAATTCATCGGAACATCCATCAATAAAAATTCAGCATCTGTATTTGCTTTTATGTTTAAGATATCAGTTCCTGAAATTCCAACGGCATCACGAGTGTTTAATTCCTGCCCGTTGATCGTAACATTTCCTTTTAAAACGAAAGCATAAACTCCGTTTCCTTCTTTTTTAATTTTATATTCAGTCGTTACGCCAGAGTCAAAATTTCCCATATTGAACCAAGCGTCCTGATGAATCCAAACACCTTCATCATCAGCATTTGGAGATAAAATCTGAGATAATTTATTATGTCTGTCCGCAACATCTAAAGTAATTTGCTGGTAACGTGGCGTAACGTTTCTTTTATTTGGAAACAACCAGATTTGCAATAATTTAGTCTGCTGATCAGCATTCGGGTTAAACTCACTATGCTGCACTCCGGTTCCTGCACTCATTACCTGAATATCACCATTTTTGATAATTTCAGTATTTCCCATACTGTCTTTGTGAGCCAAATCTCCTTCTAACGGAATGGTGATAATTTCCATGTTATCGTGAGGATGCGTTCCAAATCCCATTCCCGCAGCAATCGTATCATCATTCAAAACACGAAGCGCTCCAAACTGAATTCTGTCCGGGTTGTACCAGCTCGCAAAACTAAAACTGTGATAAGCATTTAGCCATCCGTGATTTGCATTTCCTCTTGTTTCTGCTTTATGTAATATTATATTTTCCATGATCTTGTATGTTTTGTAATTTTATAGTACAAAGATACCACCAAGGTCAAGGAAACGCACTTAACCTAGATTAAGAAGTTTTTCTGAGAGGTTCAAAGGTTCAGAGTTGCAGAGGTTCAAAGGTTTTTTCTGGAGCAGAAATTTTGGTTTTCAAAAGACGTTCAGTCCCGCTATCCGTTGCAATCTTTTGTGTCTCGTTGAAGAAACGAGACACAAAAGGATTTTCACTTCTATCGGGGCTATACTAGAAATTTAATTTTCAGAAGTTGGATAGGTGTAAAGGGATAACGTTCCGAAGGAACAAAACATATTGTAGGGATGGATTTTATCCATTCTTCAAAGATTGGCGATATTGCATGAGGAGTTTCTTGTGGAGATTCCTCGTTCCTCGGAATGACAAATAATAGGCGATAAAAAGACAGAGATAAATTATTTAATTCTAATTAATTTCCCTTTTCCAACCACTTCATCAAGATAATTTGCAGACGAACTTTGCTTATCATGCATATTAAATAGAATAGTGTCTTTTGTAATTTGATCTTTTGAAATACTTATAATTAAATCCGTATTAATAAAATTATCCAATAGTATTTTGTTGCCATAAGAAATTGTTCCTTTCGGTAAATACTTGTTGTCAAATTTGAAAACACTATCATTAAAAGTAATTTTATCTTTTTGAATATACGAATCGTTTTCTTCAATTAAATAATTATAGCGACCGTTAAGTTTATCTGTTTTCTGATTGAAGTTAATAGAAAGGAATATTATTATTAAAGCGAAATATTTCATAGGATTCTAACTAAATTGATTAATAAACTGCTGTACAACAGCATCTGTATTTTCATGGCGTTTTTTTCTTTCTAAAACAATTGGCGGCGCAGCTCTTTCCAGGCAATCTTTTACAGCACAAGTTTCACAAGTTACACCAACAATTCGTTTCACTAAAGGTTTTCCTTCAATGAATTTGAATTTCTTTTTCATCGTTGGATTAATTAAAATGCCGACAGAAATACTTCTAATATAATTTTCTGCAAAAGGATCTTTTGTAGCCGATGAAAAAACTAAATATTCGTTTCCGCTATTGGCGTAACTGGATATTTGTGCATCAAAAAAATGAGATTTATTTTGTTTGATGGCTTCGTCAATCGTTTTAACCGAAACCCATCTTCTGCAATAATGCTCGTTGGTTTCGTTGGCGTGTGGTTCCTGCTGGTGCGTAATATGTAATTCCTTATTGATTTGGTAAACATCCGAGCCAACTTGGTGAGATAATCTTAAAAAGAATAAGTTTTTCAGCTGAAAATCTTTCGGTAATAAATTAGTTAATCGCTGATAAAAAGATTCAGGCGAAACTTCAAAACTTTCAATTAATTGAACAAATTCTTCAGGTTTTGGATTTTCATTTTCTAAAAAAGAATTGATTTTTTCAACCACTAATTTTCTCGGTAATAATAAAGCACCAGCAAAATAAGAAGCATAAAAGTTATGCAAAACCTGATCGAAATTTTCAAACTTAATCCAGCTGAAAGTCAATAATCGATCGGAGATTTTTAAATAATTATAAGCAATTTCTTTGGCTAGAATAAAAGCCTTTTGCGGAGCATCGAGTTCTGTTGAAAGTAATAAAGTTTTGCTTTTTGGAACATAAATCGAACGTAAATCGTCTAAAGCTTCCTGATCTGTAAAAGCAATTTCTTTTATATTGTATTCGTATTCTTCTTTTAGAATATCTTCTAACTCTTCGATACTTATTTTAGAATCCAGATTAATTTGAAACGACTTCGAAAACGCAATTACTTTTTCTTCTAAATCTTCAAAATAATTACTGTGTGCTTCCTGATACGAGCGCAAAGCGGCCAAAAAGAAACTTTCGCGGCTTAAATTATAATGTTGTGCAATTTCGATAATCGTACTGATAAATGCATTGACTTTTGCAGGAGCATTCGCAATAATATCAATTAAATCAGCTTCCTGAATCCCGAAAAGCTCTAACGGAATCTCTTTTAAGATTCCTGATTTTAAGATTTCACCAATCGGAGCGAGATTATTATCAAGTTTTAAAGACACCATTTGGTCATAAGTCACGTCCAAATGTTCGCAGAGAAGTAAAATTTTATCTGTTTTTGGATATTTTTTTCCCTTTTCAATCTCGTTTAAATACGATTTTGAAAGATTTGTCAGTTTGGCCAAGCCAAAAAGTGACAGATTTTTTTGCGTTCTGACTTGCTTCAATTTTAGTCCGAAGATCAGCTTTATATAGTCTTTTTCGATATCCATGAATCAAATATAGTTATTCTAAAAATAATCGCCAAAAAATTATTTTTAAAATTTAGCGAACGTTCGCTTGTTTTGTAAAAAACTTTTTTCTAATATTGTGGTGTAGAAATTATTATATATCAGATTGTTATGGTTTAGTGTTTTGAAAAACAACAAACGATTCAATTGTTTCTAACGAAAATTAAAAACCACAGCTATGAAAAACCAAATTGAAATTACCGAAACGGCAATGGAATTTTTAGCCGAAAAGAAGCTTCGTTATCCAAAAATCTGGACAGAAGAAGCGATTGTTTTTATAACTGAATTGCATAGAAAATTCGAATCACAACGAAAATTATTGCTTTTACAGCGCGACCAAAAACAAGTCACTTTTGATCAGGGAATCATGCCGACTTTTATTCCGGAAACGAAGAATATCAGAGAAGGTAATTGGACAGCTGCCGAAACTCCAAAAGATTTATTGGACAGAAGAGTAGAGATTACAGGTCCGGTTGATCGCAAAATGATTATCAATGCATTGAACTCTGGAGCGAAAACTTTTATGGCCGATTTTGAAGACAGCACTTCGCCAACCTGGCAAAATTTGATGGAAGGCCAGCTGAATTTAATCGATGCGGTTAGCAAAACAATCACGTATACCGATTTGGTGAAGCAAAAGTCCTATCATTTAAATGAAAAAATCGCAACGCTAATTGTTCGTCCAAGAGGTTTGCATTTGCCGGAAAAGCATCTTTTAATTGAAGGAAATGAGGTTTCGGGTTCTTTGGTAGATTTTGGATTGTATGTTTTTCATAATCATAAACGACTTTTAGAAAACAATTCTGGGCCGTATTTCTACATTCCGAAACTAGAACATTATCTGGAAGCCCGCTGGTGGAATAATGTAATTGATTTTACCGAGGATTATTTGAAACTAAAAAGAGGAACTATAAAAGTGACGGTTTTAATTGAAACTATAACGGCAAGTTTTCAGCTTGATGAAATCATTTACGAATTAAAAGAGCATATCGTTGGTTTGAACTGCGGACGCTGGGATTATATTTTCTCTTATATCAAAAAGTTTAGAAAAAATCCAAAATTCATTGTTCCGGATCGTGATCAGGTAACTATGACTTCGCCTTTTATGAATGCTTATTCAAATCTGGTAATTCAAAGATGTCATAAACGCGGAATTCATGCAATTGGCGGAATGGCAGCGCAGATTCCGATTCGAAATAATGAAGAAGCAAATGCTGCCGCTTTCGCGAAAGTAAGAACGGATAAAGAACGGGAAGTTAAAAATGGACACGATGGAACTTGGGTCGCACATCCGGATTTGGTTTCGCTGGCAAAAGAAATTTTTGATAAAGGAATGCCGACTCCAAATCAAATTCATATAAAAAGAGAACATCGAAAAATTACAGAAGCTGATTTAATTGAACCACCAATTGGAATCATTACAGAAAATGGTGTTCGAAAAAATATCAATGTTGCGGTTTTGTATCTCGCTTCATGGCTAAACGGACAAGGTGCAGCTGCTTTGCATAATTTGATGGAAGACGCTGCAACAGCTGAAATTTCGAGATCGCAATTGTGGCAATGGCTTCAGAATAAAGTGGTTTTAGATAATGGACGAAAATTAGATTTGGCTTATTATCATGAACTAGCTTTAGATGAATTCAGAAAAATTAAAGAAGAATTAAGCGAAGAAAATCATGAAAAACAACAATTTCCATTGGCTGAAAAAGTACTGGAAAGATTAGTAGTAAATACTGATTTTGTTGACTTCTTGACGATTCCATGTTACAAATACTTGTGATTTTTTAGACACAGAATATATAAATAAAATCAGCTCAATCTGCCAAATCTGCGAGCGAATAATTTTTTCACGCAGATTTAGCAGATCAGGCAGATAAAATTTAGTATTAAATTATTTAAACACATAGAAACATAGATTTTAATTTTTCTTTAAAAAGGGAAAAGAAAAAACTAGTTTTTCACACATAGTCCCGATAGCTATCGGGATGCATTGAAACAAGTGAAACGTCTTTAACCACAAAGTATAACTATGTTTCTATTTGTTAAAAAAATAAGTCCAGTTAAAACTGATTACTGATAACTGAGACTGAAAACTTTACTAACCACTTAAACTATACTTATGAAAACAACAGAAGACAGAATTCAGGAATTGATTAACGATTGGATCACGAACCCAAGATGGAAAGGTGTTGAACGTCCTTACACTGCAAGTGAAGTAGTTGAACTTCAGGGGTCTTATCATATTGAGCATTCTATTGCCAAAATGGGAGCGCAAAAATTATGGAAAAAGTTAAAAAGTCAGGATTATGTAGCTGGTTTGGGAGCGTTGACTGGAAATCAGGCGATTCAGGAAGTTGATGCTGGTTTAGAAGCAATTTATTTAAGCGGATGGCAGGTTGCTGCTGATGCAAATCTGGCGGGAGAAATGTATCCTGACCAATCACTTTATCCGGTAAACAGCGTTCCGATGGTGGTAAAAAAGATCAACAATGCTTTACTGCGTGCTGATCAGATTCAGACCGTAAATAAAATTGAAGATAAAAAAGATTATTTAGTTCCTATTGTAGCTGATGCTGAAGCAGGGTTTGGAGGAAACTTAAATGCTTTCGAATTAATGAAATCTATGATTGAAGCAGGAGCTTCTGGAGTTCATTTTGAAGATCAATTGAGTTCTGCTAAAAAGTGCGGACACTTGGGCGGAAAGGTTTTGGTTCCAACTCAGGAAGCGATCAATAAATTAATTGCGGCTCGTTTAGCTGCAGATGTTATGGGTGTTTCGACTTTAATCGTTGCCAGAACAGATGCTGATGCAGCAAATTTATTAACAAGCGATGCAGACCCAAGAGATAGAAAGTTTTTAACCGGAGAAAAAACTGCGGAAGGTTTCTTTTATGTGAAGAACGGAATCGAGCAGGGAATTGCAAGAGGGTTGAGCTATGCTCCTTACGCCGATTTAATTTGGATGGAAACCAGTAATCCGGATTTAGAATTTGCGAGAAAGTTTGCAACAGCTATGAAAAAAGAATTCCCGGATAAAATGCTGGCATACAATTGTTCCCCGTCTTTTAATTGGGCCGCGAAATTAACGGTTGCCGAAATGGAAACGTTTAGAGAGGATTTAGCGGCAATGGGTTATAAATTCCAGTTCATCACTTTGGCAGGATTCCACGCTTTGAACACAAGTATGTTTGAATTGTCTAAAGCGTATAAAGAACGCGGAATGGCGGGTTACTCTGAATTGCAAGAACGTGAATTCGCATTACAGAAAAACGGATTCAGAGCAGTAAAACATCAGGCTTTTGTAGGTACTTCTTATTTTGATGCGGTTCAAAATACGGTTATGATAGGAAGATCTTCAATAACAGCGATGAAACATTCTACAGAGGTTGAGCAATTTTAATTCAAAAGAAAAGCCAGTTCAATGAACTGGCTTTATTTTTTTTGCCACAGATTAAAAGGATTAAAAGGTTTTTTTTTCGCCACGAATTACACAAATTTCCACGAATTTTATTTCAATTTTTAATACGATTTAATTCGTGGAAATTTGTGTAATTCGTGGCAACATTTTTTTAAATCTATTTAATCCTTTTAATCTGTGGCAAAAAAAAACTATTTCTTCAAAAGTCTAGCTTTCATTTTGCTGAAGAATTCTGGTGTTACGCCAATGAAAGAAGCGATTTGTTTTTGAGGAACTTTATGAACCAATGTTCCGTATTTTTTAGTGAATTTTTCGAAACGTTCTTCGGCGGGTAAACTTAAATTGTCCATTAATCTTTGTTGATTAGCGACTAATGAATTTTCAATTAAAATTCTAAAAAAGCGTTCCAATTTTGGAATTTCAAGATACAATTGTTCCTGATTTTCTTTGGATAAAGAAACAACTTCGGCTTCTTCCAGAACTTCAATAAAAAGCTGTCCCGGTTTTTGCGAAAAATAACTGTACATATCGCTCATCCACCAGCCTTCGCAGGCAAATGATAAAACATGTTCCACAATATTATCATTGATATTGAAACTTCTTAAAATTCCCGAGTTTACGAAATAGGAATGTTTACAGACTTCGCCGGCGTTTAATAAAATCGTTTTGGCTTTATAAGTATTCGTTTCTAATTTTGATAAAAAAAGTGTTTGTTCCTCTGGTGTCAAAGAAACATGTTTGGCAATATTTTCAAGAATTAATGCCATTATTTTTCGTTTACTAAAGTGAATGAAGTCGCTTTAAAACGATTTTTTTCAATTGTTCCGGTTACAGAAGCTTTTCTGATGGCATTGCAAAATCCATCTTCTGCATGTGCGTCTCCGTGATCGTGAATGGTTGTTCCGTCAACGAAATAGGTTTTTCCGTCAATACGGACCGCTAAATCACAGCTTTTACCTTTCATTCCAAATTGGCATTCTCCGCAAGAAGCTTCTACAATTGTTGGTTTCTCAAATTTCTTCTTGTCTTGTGCTTGAGCCGCGATTCCAATAAACAGGAAAAGCATGAATATAAGTTTTTTCATTTCTTAAGAATTTACAGTTATTAATTTTGCCGTTTCTTTGGCGCGTTCTGTTACTTTTTCGATTGGAGTTGATAAAGAATCCTGAGCTAAAACAACTCCCATTCGGCGATACGGTCTTGAAGTTGGTTTGCCAAAAATCCTGAAATCAGTTTTTGGTAAAGCAGCGACTTTTTCGATTCCGGTAAAAGTTGGATTTGTTGAATCTTCGGATGCTAAAATTACAGCACTTGCTCCGGCTTTTTCTAAAGTAATTTCAAAAATTGGAAGACTTAAAATCGCTCTTAAATGCAATTCGAATTCATTAAAATTCTGAGTTCCTGCTAAAGTTACCATTCCGGTATCATGCGGACGAGGAGAAAGTTCAGAGAAATAAACACCTTCTTTAGTCAAGAAAAACTCAACACCAAAAAGTCCGGCTCCTCCAAGTGCTTCCGTAATTTTTTCGGCCATATCCTGAGCTTCGTATAAATCAGCTTCAGAAACCTGTGCCGGCTGCCAGCTTTCCTGATAATCACCGCGTTCTTGTCTGTGGCCAATTGGAGCGCAAAACAAAGTTGGGTTATTATTTTGTGTAATTGTCAAAAGCGTAATTTCCGAATCAAAATTGACAAAGGCCTCTACAATAACTTCTATAACATCACCACGCGAACCTGCAACGGCATATTGCCAGGCTTTTTCGATATCGCTTTCTGTTTTTATAGTCGATTGCCCTTTTCCTGATGAAGACATTAAAGGTTTTACGACGCACGGAATTCCAACTTCCTGAACCGCTTTTTGCAGTTCTTCTGCTGAAGTGGCGTATTGATATTTTGCTGTTTTTAATCCTAATTCTTTTGCTGCTAAATCACGAATTGCTTTACGGTTCATGGTAAAGTTTGCTGCTTTCGCCGAAGGAACAACAGTGATTCCCTGTTTTTCGTAATCGTAAAAACGTTCGGTTCGAATGGCTTCTATTTCTGGAACTATAAAATCTGGTTGGTGTTTGGCTACAATTTTGTCTAGCGCTTCGCCGTCGAGCATATTAATGACTTCAAAACCGTGTGCAACCTGCATGGCTGGTGCATTTTCGTAACTGTCAACTGCAATTAAGGTTTGTCCGATTCGTTGGGCGGCAATGACAAATTCTTTGCCTAATTCGCCTGAACCCAAGAGTAGTATTTTCATTTTATTTGATTTAAAGTTTGGGTATTTTGGCTTGCTTTTACAATAATTAAACTGCTTATAAAAATTAAAATCATTAATATAAATGATAGGAATAAAATCATTAGTATTGAAAATAGAATTTTGTCATAAAGTTGTACTCTCAATGCAACAGATATTCCGTTAAAAAATAATCCGACTATATAAAGTGTGAAAAGAGCTAATATTAATTTTGAACTTACTCCAAAAGAAAATTGAGAACAAGCTTGAAAATAAGTGATTTGATTTAATGAATAACTTATTTTTTTAGCTGTATTCCAAAAAAGAAAAATGATAAATATTGGAAATAAAATTCCCCAGAAAATTGGATTCCAAAAAATACCGAAATCACATATTTGAATACATAAATCGATAAAATAACTATCCGAAAATATTAATAATGGAAAAAAAGCGGTCACAAAAATCCCAGCAATAATTGCGTGTTTTTGAATATTATTTTTTGATTCCATTTAAATTTAGTTTGGAGAGTAAAGATAAATAAAATGGAATTTATTCTCACGCAGATTTTGGAGATTTGGCTGATTTGAGTTTAATTTTTACATTAAGTAACCACAATCTTGTCATTTCGATTTCTATGATAAAACCAAATCTTTTTGATAATGGATTTGGTTTTTTATTACCGCAAAAACCCGATGTATTATTTTGTTTCTCACAGCGTTTAAAACGCTCATTTTATTCTTTCCTTCATCAACTTTTCTGATGTAGTATTTTCTTAAATCA